>JALWPZ010000243.1 GCA_026994745.1 Campylobacteraceae bacterium
GCCATGCGGGGCCCGGGGGGACCATGGTCGTCGGCTTCGAGAAGCAGTTGGGTGGGGGCCTGGCGATCGGCGGGGAAGCGGCGGGGAGAAGGTGATTCGTGATTCGTGAATCGTAATTCGTGAGGCGTGAAGCGTGATTCGTGATTGGTGATTGGTGAATGGTTTTGGTCTGTATTGTGGAGCAGCGCCAGTGTATCTCTTTGTTATAATCCCTATATGAAAAGTCGTAACGAAATACTCCATTTTCTGTCTAGTCAGAAAGAGAGGCTCAAAAGAGAGTTTCATGTTTCGAAAATTGCCCTGTTCGGCTCCTTCGCACGGGGAGAAGAGACGGAGCAAAGCGATATCGATCTGCTGATCGAAATGGACGAAGAGACTCCGGATCTCTATGAGACGAAAATGGCTCTGAGGGAATATCTGAGCCGACAACTCGGCAGGCCCGTCGATATCGCCAGGGAGAAATACCTGAAGCCTTATGCCCGTGAAGAGATTATGCGGGACCTTCTCTATGTCTAAAACGGCACTCAATCTCAAAGAACTTCTGGTGGCGATCGAAAAGATCAAACGATACTCCGCCGACTTTCAAAATGCGGATGACTTTTATCACGATCAGAAGAGTTTCGATGCTTCGATGATGCAATTCGTTGTCATTGGAGAAGTCATTTCACGAATGGATTCGCATTACAAAGAAGCACATCCGGAAATCCCCTGGCAGAAAATCAAAGATTTTCGTAACATCATAGCCCACGACTATTTCGGTATCGACGCTGAAGAGATATGGGGAATCATCCAACAGAGACTTTTGCCTCTCGAAAACGAAATACGTGATTTGTTACTGGCAGGCTCATAAAGAATCGGATAGCTACATTGGATTGGCTCTGCCAAAAAGAATCTCTCCGGAACACGAAAAACAAAGGAAAATCATGTCCAAGAAACTCCATCTCGTCAGCCTCGGCTGCACCAAGAACCTGGTCGACAGCGAAGTGATGCTGGGGAAGCTGGCCGACTACGAGATCACCGACGAGGCGCAAGAGGCGGATGTGATCATCGTCAATACCTGCGGCTTCATCGAAGCGGCGAAGGAGGAGTCGATCGCTACGGTGCTGAACCTGCATCAGGAGCGCAAATCCGATTCGCTGCTGGTGATGAGCGGCTGCCTGAGCGAGCGCTACAAAGAGGAGCTCTCCGAGCAGATGCCGGAGATCGACATCTTCACCGGAGTGGGGGATTACGAACGCATCGACGAGCTGATTGCCCGGAAGCAGAGCAGCTTCAGCCCGGAAGTCTACCTGGCTACCGAGAATTCCCCCCGGATGATCACGGGATCCAACTACCACGCCTACATCAAGATCGCCGAGGGGTGCAACCAGAATTGCTCCTTTTGCGCGATCCCCTCTTTCAAAGGGCGGCTCCACTCCCGGACGCTGGACTCCATCGTCGCCGAGGTCTCGGCCCTGACGGAGAAGGGGTATTCCGACTTCTCCTTTATCTCCCAGGACAGCTCCAGCTATGGGCGGGACCTGGGGCTGCGGGATGGGTTGATCGATCTGATCCGACATGTGGAGATGATCCCCGGGGTGCGCAGCGCCCGGATCCTCTACCTCTATCCCAGCACCACGAGCCTGGAGCTCATCGATGCCATCGCCGACTCCCCGGTCTTCCGGACCTACTACGACATGCCGATCCAGCACATCGACGATGGGGTGCTCCGGATCATGAAGCGGGGATTCGGAGAAGCGAAGACCCGGGAGCTGCTGGAGGCGATGCGCTCCAGGGGGGGCAGCTTTGTCCGTACCTCCGTCATCGCGGGGCATCCGGGAGAGAGCGAAGAGAGCTTTCGAAAACTCTGCGACTTTCTGGAGAATTTCGGCTTCGACCGGATCAACGTCTTTGCCTACTCCAACGAGGAGAACACCGATGCCTATATCATGGAGCAGCTCCCCCAGGAGCTGATCGAGGAGCGAACGGCGATCCTGGGCGAAATGGCTCGGCGGGCTATGGATCGCTCATTGGAAAAGATGGTGGGGAACGATGTGGATCTGGCCATCGACGGCCCCAGCGAGGAGCACGAATACCTCCTCTCCGCCCGTCCTTTGATCTGGGCCCCGGAGATCGATGGAGAGGTCCTGGTGAATGACACGAACGATCTGGAGGTGAAGGTCGGGGGGGTGTATCGGGCGAAGATTACGGAGAAAGCAGGAAGTCAACTACTGGCAACTCTTTTGAATGAGGAAGGAAGAAAGTAAAAAACTAGTAACTAGCAACTAGTAACTAGTAACCGAATACCTGATGAGGGGGAATGGCCTTGAACAAGTACCGAGACCGTAATAAAGATGCGTTGGGGAGTAAAAGTTTCGACTTTGCATTGCGGATCGTTCGCCTCTCACGATATTTGCAAAATGAGCATCACGAATATGTATTGTCGAAACAGGTTTTGAGAAGCGGTACGGCCATCGGTGCGTTGGTTCGGGAATCGAAATATGCCCAATCGAAATCCGATTTCCTGCACAAGCTGGCTATCGCGCTCAAAGAAGCCAATGAGACCAAATATTGGCTGGAACTTTTGTGGAAATCGGGATACATCGAAGATCCGATGTACTCGAGTATTGAACCCGATATCGATGAGCTTTTGAAGCTCCTTATTTCCAGTACAAAGACCGTAAAGTCTGAACATTGAAAAATCGGTTACTAGTTACTAGTTACTCATTACTAGTTAAAAAGAAAAACCTTCTCGCTTTTTCCCACGGTTTGGACTCCACGGCTCTTTTTCAGCTTCTCCTGGAAAATGGGATTCCCTTCGACATCGCGCTGGTCAATTACGGCCTGAGGGCACAGGCGGACGAGGAGGAAGTGGCGGCGCGGGAGTTGGCGCAGCGGCATGGCCTGCGGGCGCATATCGTGCGGGCCCCGAAGTGGAAAGCGAATTTCGAGGCGGAGGCGCGGAGGTTCCGCTACGCCTTTTTCGAAGCGTTGATCGACGAGCACGGGTACGAGAACCTCCTGACGGCTCATCAGCTGGGCGATCGGCTGGAGTGGATGCTGATGCGGTTGATCCGGGGGGCCGGGGCGGTGGAGCTGGCGGGGATGGAGCCGGTGAGCCAGCGAATTACGAAAAAGGGGATCACCTATCGACTGATGCGTCCGCTCCTGGGGACAAGTCGGGCGGAGTTGCGGGAGTGGCTGGAGGATCGGGGTTTGCGATGGTTCGAGGATACGGGGAACGAGGATCCCTCCATCGAGCGGAACCGGATCCGAGAGGAGTTCGCTGCCCCTTTGATGGAGCGCTATCGGGAGGGGATCGGGCGGAGTTTCGGATATCTGGAAGAGGATCGTCAGCGGCTCCTGGAGGATTTCGAGTTGGTCCATGCCGAAAAGGAGTTGCGGGTCCTACGGGTCAAGCACCCCAATGCCTGGGGACGGGCCGCCGATCGCACCCTCAAGGAGCTGGGATACCTGTTGACGGCCAAGGAGCGAGAGGTCGTTGGCGAGAAGAATTCTGTGGTCGTAGGGAGAAGATGGGCGGTGGAGCGCAGTGGGGATCTGCTTTTTATCGTTCCATATTTGGAAGGGATCACGCTTCCCAAAGCGTTTCGGGAGCGATGCCGGAGGGCCGGGATCCCACCGAAGGTACGGAGGTATCTGTATGCGGAGGGGATCGGTTGTGAAGAACTAGTAACTAGCAACTAGTAACCGAGGTCTTGTTCGTGATTGGTGATTCGTGATTGGTGATTGGTGATTGGAAGCGGGGAGTGATCTTTGCCCGGGAGGACGGACTATTGCCCCCGAGCCACACGTTTCTTTCGGACAGTAAAAGAGAGCCGAGGTTCGAAGCCTGGAAGGAGGGAGAATTCATTTTCGCCAAGTCCATTGAGGAGTAGAGTCGCATACTGTGAGCATGCAATCTATCCGGTCTCTCTTGCATTACGGAATTTTGATGGCCATGAAGTGGGGAAGAAATCGCACTTCCGCATTCTGCACTCTTTTCGATCCAATTTGATCGTAATTGAGAACGTATCCCCGGGGAGGGTAATAGTGATCCAGGAAATAGTGGTAGGATCGGCTGACCTTCATGGAGGCAAGGTGGGATTTGACTTCGACGGGGATCGCTTCCTCGAGGATGAAGTCGACCTCGGCGCCGTTCTTGGTGCGATAGTATTTCAGATCTCTTTCGATCAACTCCCTCAGAACGAAGTTTTCCAGCAGAGCTCCGGAGTCCACACGGTCCTGTGGGGATGAAAAGTTATTGATGATCACGTTGCGAAGGCCGAGGTCCAGAAAAAAGATTTCAGGATTTTTGACGATCTCAAGGCGTTTGTTGGTGAAAAAGGGGGTGACGGGTCTGATGAGAAAGGCTTTCTCGAAGATGGAGAGATACTCTTTGAGTTTGGAGCTTTGCACACCGATCAGATTGGCCAGCTCGTTGTAGACCACGATGTTGCCGATCTGCAGGGAGAGGGCTTTGAGGAGTTTGTACATTCGGGTTTCGTCGGGGATCCGGGCGATCTCTTTGATGTCTCTGAGCAGATAGACGCTCAACAGGTTCTTCAGGACTTCTACTTTCTCTTCATGGGTGTCGCTGAGCAGAACCCGTGGATATCCTCCATAGATCAGATACTCGTCGAAATATCTGTAGATTCGATCGGCCAGCGCGGAAGAGAGATCGAGGCCAGTTTGGAGAAAGAGTCGATGGAGGTTCTCGTCTTTCGTTTGGAGATATTCCGTAAAGGAGAAGGAGTAGAGGTGAAAGACAAAAATCCGGCCTGCCAGATGGCGGATCGCCTGGATTGAAAGTTCCATGGCGGAGGAGCCCGAGATGAAGATTTTCTTGTTTTCGGAGATGTCGTAAATGTATTTCAGCGATTTCCCGCCATCTTTGGCGTATTGGAATTCGTCGATGAAGATATGGTCATAGGGGTCGATATGGAGAGCGATGAAGCTTTCGATATCCTCTTCGAAAAGAACTTTGGTCTCGATATCTTCGAAGCTCAGGAAGGTGGGATTGGCAACCTTCGAAGCGATTCGTTTGAGAAGGGTGGTTTTTCCCACCTGTCGGGGGCCGAAGATGGCGATCATCTCTGGCGTCTCGAGGTAACGTTCGATTTTCTCTTCCAAAGTTCTTTTGTAATACATTTTAACCACACTATTTTATAAGTTATATGTATAATAGCACAAAACACCCCCGGTGTACCAGTGATTCTTTTGGAGGAGTGATTGGTGATTAGTGATTCGTAATTCGTGATTCGTAATTGGAAGGGTGGATTGATCTCTGCCTGGGAAGATGGGAGTTTTTGGGTGCGGATGAATCCAAGATTCTTGGGGATAACGGCATGTGCAGGATGACTGTGTCAGGCATCAGATGGAGATTCGAGAGGCCCGACCTACGCGCTTCTTTGGGACAGCAAAAGAGAGCCGAGGTTCGAAGCCTGGAAGGAGGGAGAATTCAGTCTCGCCAATTCATTGGCTCATCTCGCAAAGTGATGCAACGAAACGTAGGTATGTACCGGGAATCGATGATATGAATCTCCGCTTTCGCGGAGTTTTGCTCTCAATGGTAGTATCGAATATTGGAAGATCGAAAAGAGACAAGGAGTTGAAAAACTCTTTTCGCTGAAAAACAAGGAGTTTCAGAGGGAAGGCCCGCACCAACCTTCTGATATTCAAAGTATAATGGGAACTTGTTAACTATCGGCCAATCGGGGGTGTATCAGTGGTTAATATGACGAAAAAAATGAAAAATCTTTTCGATTTCGATGAGAATTCGGAGGATGATTTCACCCTCTGTGGGATCGACGAGGCCGGTCGGGGGCCGTTGGCGGGGCCCCTGGTGGTGGCGGGGGTGATCCTGCAGCGACGGATCAACGGGCTGGGGGATTCCAAGGTGTTGACGGAGAAGAGGCGGGAGTCGCTCTACGATCGAATCCTGGAGCGGAGCCGTTTTCATCTGGTGGTGACGGACAACGACGCCATCGACGGGGATGGGCTGTCGGCCTGCCTGCGGCGGAGCCTGGAGGAGATCGTCTCGGTTTTGGGAGGGGAAGGGGTGCGCTTTCTCTTCGATGGGAACAGCGGTTACGGGGTGCCCGGGATCCGGACCCTGGTGAAGGCCGACGCCAAGGTGCGGGAGGTGGGGGCGGCCAGCATCCTGGCCAAAGTGACCCGGGACCGGATCATGCTGCGCTACGCCGAGGAGTTCCCCGGGTACGGATTCGAACATCACAAGGGATACGGGACCAAAGAGCACCTGGAGGCGATCGAGCGGCTGGGGTATTGCCCCATTCACCGGCGGAGTTTTCGGATCCGGCGAACGGAGCAGACTGAACAGGGGAACCTGTTTAATGAGAAATGAGAAGATAGAAATGAGAAATTTTGGTTTGCGTTGCCTGGCAACGCCTTTTATCAAACAATTGAATAGGCTATTTGTAGTCATTTAAGGGATTTTTTTTCGAATTCTGCATTAAAATGATGTGAAGAATTTCTAGTTTCTAATTTCTAATTTCTCATTGGGAAAGCTGTCAGATGGTACTCATCGTATCTTCCCGTCCCCCATCCTTTAACCCCCCTTTGGGTATAATCCAAGGATTTTCCTGCGTAAAGGATATGTATTATGCTGCTATTTACCCCCGGTCCCACGCCGGTTCCCGAGTCGGTCCGTCTGGCGATGGCGGGACCGACGATCCATCATCGGACCCCCGAATTCGAGGCGATCTTCGCCGACGCGAGATCGAAGCTTTTCGAATTGATGGCCACCGAGGAGGTAGTGATGCTGGCCTCCAGCGGCACCGGTGCCATGGAGGCGGCGGTGACGAACCTCTGTCGTCGCAAGTTGCTCAATGTCAACGCCGGGAAGTTCGGCCAGCGCTTCGGTCTGATCGCCAAGGCCCACGGTCTGCCCAATGTGGAGATCGTCCATGAGTGGGACACCCCCGCCACGGCGGAGGAGGTTCTGGCCGCCATCGAGGCCGATCCCGAGATCGACGCTCTGGCGATCCAGATCAGTGAATCGGCCGGAGGTCTGCGTCACCCCGTGGAGGAGATCGCCGAAGCGGTCAAAGCCAAGCGTCCCGAGATCATGGTGATCGCCGACGGGATCACCGCCGTGGGTGTCGAGCGGATCGACACGAGCCACATCGACGCCCTCATCGCCGGAAGCCAGAAGGCGCTGATGCTGCCCCCGGGCCTGGCGATCCTGGGGCTCAGCGACGCGGCGGTGGAGAGGATCGGAAGCGGGAAGGGGTACTACTTCAACCTGGCCGCAGAGATCAGGAAGCAGCGGCAGAACACCACCGCCTACACCGCGCCGACGACCCTGATCGTCGGGCTGAAAGCCATTCTGGAGGAGATCGGGAAGCGGGGCGGCCTGGGCAAGCTCTATTGCGACACCGCCCGCCGGGCCAAGGCGACCCGCTTCGCCCTGGAGGCGATCGGGCTGCACAGTTATCCCAAGGCTCCCGCGCGCTCCATGACCACCATCGACGATGCGCAGGCCAGCGAAATCCGCAGCCTGCTCAAGAGCGATTTCGGCGTCAATGTCGCCGGGGGGCAGGATCACCTCAAAGGCAAGATCTTCCGCATCAACCAGATGGGACTCATCGAGCCGCACGAGATGCTCTGGGTGGTCAACGCCGTGGAGTTGGCATTGGCCAAGCTGGGGCGTCGCTCTTTCGACGGGACCGCGGCGCGGGTCTGGAACGAGACCTTCTACAAGACCATGCTCTCCAAGGCGCCGGACCCCGAGGAGTGCGCGTGATCTTCGAGCACGAGATCCCCAGCGGCAGCCGGCTCTATTTCGGAGAGAGCGCCCGGATCAAACGGAAGATCGAGGCGCAGGCGGCGGAGTTTTTGCTGGAGCGGGGCTACGAAGAGATGGTGACGCCGCTCTTTTCCTACCATCAACACGAGAGCTTCGACGATCCCCGGGAGTTGGTGCGCCTCAACGACGCGGCCAACCACGAGGTGAGCCTGCGGGCCGACTCCACCGCCGACGTCCTGCGCATCGCCACCAAGCGGTTGGGGCGCAGCACCGATGCCCGGAAGTGGTTCTACATCCAGCCGGTCTACCGCTACCCCACCCGGGAGCAGTATCAGATCGGTGCCGAGGCTCTGGAGGGGGAGTTCTCCGACGCCGCAACCGACGCCGCGGCCCTGCTGGAGACCCTGGGGATCCGGCCGCTGCTGCAGCTGGCCAACATCGCCATTCCGCGGCTTTTGGCCCGGGATTACGGGGTGGAGCTGGAGGCGATCAAATCGATGCATATCGAGGGGATCCTGGCCGCCGGCCACCCCTGGCTGGAGCCTTTGGTACGGATCCACACTTCCGAGGAGTTGGAGGATCTCTCCCCCTATCCCGAGCCCATCGCCGAAGAGTTGGCGAAGATCCGGGAGGCGGCCCGGGGAATCGATTACGATTCTTTGGTGGTCTCGCCGCTCTACTATGCCAAGCTTCGCTATTACGAGACCCTGGTCTTCCGCTTCTTCGAGGGGGAGCGGCTCTACGCCACGGGAGGGACCTATCGCATCGAGGGGATGGGGGGCGCCGGATTCGCCCTCATCACCGATGCCTGCATCGCCAAGAAAATGCAAAGGGGATAAGAATGTCCAAACAAGCCGATCTCATCGTCGGACTCCAATGGGGAGACGAGGGAAAAGGGAAGATCGTCGACCATATGGCCCAGACCCACGATTACGTCTGTCGCTTCGCCGGCGGCCACAACGCGGGGCATACCATCGTCGTGGGGGAGAAGAAATACGCCCTGCACCTGATCCCCTCGGGGGTCCTCAACCCCGAAGCCAAGAACATCGTGGGCAACGGCGTGGTGCTCTCCCCCGTGGATTTCATCAAGGAGATGCATCAGTTCGAGAATCTGGAGGGGCGGCTCTACATCTCCGACAAGGCTCATCTGCTCCTGCCGTATCATGCCGAGATCGACCGGGCCCGGGAGCGGATGAAAGGGGACAAGGCCATCGGGACCACCGGCAAGGGGATCGGCCCCGCCTATGGCGACAAAGTCGCCCGGGTAGGCCACCGGGTGGGGGAGCTCCACGAGCCCCGGAAGCTGGCGGAGAAGATCCTGGCCCATTTCGAGATGAACCGCCCGGTCTTCGAGGCGATGGGGGTGGAGACCCCTGACCCGCAGCAGCTCTATCATGAACTGGTGGAGTACAAGGAGGCGCTGGAGCCCTACATCACCGACACGACCCTGCTGGTCTGGAAGGCGCTGGACGAGGGGAAGAAGGTACTGTTGGAGGGAGCCCAGGGTACGATGCTGGATATCGACCACGGCACCTATCCCTATGTGACCAGCTCCACCACGGTCAGCGCCGGGGCCTGCAGCGGCCTGGGGATCAGCCCCAAGGCGATCGGAAAGGTCACGGGCATCGCCAAAGCCTATTGCACCCGGGTGGGCAACGGCCCCTTCCCCAGCGAGGATTTCGGCGAGGCGGGACAGCGGCTCCGGGACAACGGTCACGAATACGGCACCACCACGGGGCGTCCCCGACGATGCGGATGGTTCGACGCCGTGGCGATGCGCCATGCGGTGCGGATCAACGGAGTGGACCAGGTGGCGTTGATGAAGCTGGACGTGCTGGACGGCTTCGACGAGGTGAAGGTCTGTGTCGCCTACCGGGTTCATGGGGAAGAGATCGACTACGTCCCCTACGATCTGGAGGATGCCGAGTCGGTCTATCGTATCTACAAGGGTTGGGACAGGAGCGAAGGGGCCCGGAACTTCGAGGATCTGCCCCAGGAGGCCCGGGACTATATCGAGAGTCTGGAAGAGTTGATCGGATGTCGGATGGGGATTATCTCCACCTCGCCGGAGCGGGAAGATACCATTGTCCGCTAACGCGAACAAAATTAGGAATTAGAAGTTAGGATTTAGAAATTTCTGGGTGGGGTTTTGCCCACACTTTTGAAATGAGATGGTTGCCTGGAAGTGTAAACTGAGATCCCATGGGTTCGTTATAGGATATAATTTGATGCATTAGCATGTGAAAAAAGGGGAATTATGAGACTGAAACCGCAACAGACAGGATACGTAGCGAGCAAGGTGGCTATCGACCTGGCCAACGCCCCTTTCGTCAAGCTGCTCAAGGGCAAGGACGCCGTCCGGGAGAAGGTCAAGGAGTTGATCGACGAGAACCTGCAGATCGAGCGGGCCCTGGACGAGAAGGTCAAGGAGATCATCGAGGAGAATTACGACGAGATCGAATTCCAGCACGCCGACGAGCGGCAACTCTTTTTCATGATCAAAAAGAAGCTGGCCCCCGAATATGGGGTGATCGTCAATTACGACGACCGTTACAACGACCTCTCCCACAAGATCCTGGACGAGCTCTACGAGAATTATCTGATCGAGTACGACGTCAACGAGAATCAGGTCAAGAACGTGATCTTCAAGGCTTTCAAGGATTTCGCCAACGCCTACGAAGAGATCGACGACATCGTCTACAACAAGATCCGGAATATGGAGCGCGAAGTCATTCCCGGAAGCCAGGATTACGAACTGCTCTATGAGCGGCTCTATCAGGAGGAGTTGCAGCGCAGAGGAATGTTGTGAAACGCAAAGCGTTTCACAACAAGTTAATAATTAATAGTTAATAATGAATAATTATGGATGGCGTTGCCAGGGCAACGCTCTTTATTTATGAGTGAAAGGGGTTCGATGCAGAGGGTTTCGCTTTATTTCGAGAATGGATTGTTCCTGGAGGCGCGGAGTTTCGGGGCCGAGGGGACGGCGGTGGGGGAGATCGTCTTCAACACCTCCATGACCGGGTACCAGGAGATCGTCACCGATCCCAGCTATGCGGGGCAGTTCGTCACCTTCACCATGCCGGAGATCGGCAACGTGGGATGCAACGCCCAGGATATGGAGAGCCGGGGAGCGTTCTGCAAGGGGATCATCGTCCGGAACTATCAGGCCCGCCCTTCCAATTTCCGCAGCGAAGAGAGCCTGGATTCACTGCTCAAGCGCTTCGGGGTCATGGGGATCTGCGAGATCGATACCCGATATCTGACCCGGATGATCCGGACCCAGGGGGCGATGGAGATGATCGCTTCCACCGAGATCCACGACAAAGAGGAGCTCAAAAAGCTCCTGGACGAAGCTCCCCGGATCGAAGAGATCAACTACATCGACGAGGTGAGCACCAGCGAACTCTATATCCATACCGAAGGACGCTACGACGCCCGGACCTTCCGCTACGAAGAGAAACCCGAGACCGACAAACGCATCGTCGCCTACGACTTCGGGATCAAGCGCAACATCCTCAACGAGCTGACCCACGCCGGCATGGAGGTGCGGGTGGTTCCCAACGACACTCCCGCCGAAGTGGTGATCGAATCTTTCGAGAAGGGGGAGATCGACGGGGTCTTTCTCTCCAACGGCCCCGGGGATCCCTTGATCCTTCAAAATGAGAAGGGGCGCATTCAGCGCTTGCTGGAGGCGAAGATCCCCATGTTCGGGATCTGTCTGGGGCATCAGATGCTCTCCATCGCCCATGGATACGACACCTACAAACTCAAATTCGGACACCATGGCGGCAACCATCCGGTGAAGAACCAGAAGACCGGCGCCGTGGAGATCACCGCCCAGAACCACAACTACAACGTTCCCGAGGCCATTACCGAAGTGGCGGAGGTGACCCACGTCAACCTCTTCGACAATACCATCGAGGGGGTGAAATACAAGGATGAGCCGGTGATGTCGGTGCAGCACCACCCCGAAGCGAGCCCCGGGCCTCACGAGAGCGCCTATATTTTCAAAACTTTCTATG
>JALWPZ010000244.1 GCA_026994745.1 Campylobacteraceae bacterium
GGCAGCAAGAAATTCGAGCTCCTGATTCAGCCCCTGGAGGGAAAAGTCGATGGAAAACTCTTCAATCTGCTGCGCCTCATGAGTGAGAAGGGTCGACTGGACCTGATCCCCGATCTGACGGAGATCCTGGCCTTCGAACTGAAGCGGGAGAGCAATCGTTTCGACGGAACCGTGGAGGCCGACGACGCTCTGGCCAAAGAGGAACTCGCCCGACTGGAGGGGATCTTGGGCAAATACAGCGGTGCGGAGATCCGGTTGAAGCAGATCAGCAAGAACGGTGACGGATTGCATGTGGCGGTGGAGGACCTGGGCCTGGAGCTCAGCGTTTCCAAATCGAGAATCAAATCGGATCTTCTGGATTTCATCCAGAGGGCGCTTTGATATTTACTTTATAGAAAGGAGCAGCAGTGGCAGCGAAATTGCAAGCGGACGAAATCAGTTCGATCATCAAAGAGCGAATTGAGAATTTCGAACTCAATGTGGACATCAACGAAGTAGGGAAGGTCATCGGGATCGGGGACGGAATCGCCCGGGTCTATGGCCTGAGCAACGTCATGGCCGGTGAAATGGTCGAATTCGAGAACGGCATCAAAGGACAGGTACTCAACCTGGAAGAGGCCAGTGTCGGAATCGTCGTTCTCGGTGAGTACACCGAGATCCGGGAGGGGATGAGCGTCAAGCGTCTCGGTGCCCTGCTGGAAGTTCCCGTCGGGGACGCCATGGTCGGTCGGGTCGTCAACCCTCTGGGAGAACCTCTGGACGGAAAGGGGCCCATCGATGCCCAGGAGCGCCGTTTCGTGGAGGAGAAAGCCCCAGGGATCATGGCACGGAAGTCGGTCCATGAACCCCTGCAGACCGGAATCAAGGCGATCGATGCCCTGGTGCCTGTCGGCCGCGGTCAGCGGGAGCTGATCATCGGAGATCGTCAGACCGGAAAGACCACCCTTGCGATCGATACCATCATCAACCAGAAGGGTCAGGACGTGGTCTGCATCTACGTCGCCATCGGACAGAAACAGTCCACTGTCGCCGCACTGGTCAAGAAATTGGAAGAGGCGGGAGCGATGGAGTACACCATCGTCGTCAATGCCGGTGCCTCCGACCCCTCCGCGCTGCAGTTCCTGGCTCCCTACGCCGGGGTGACCATGGCGGAGTATTTCCGTGACAACGGTCGTCACGCGGTCATCTTCTACGATGACCTCTCCAAGCACGCCGTCGCCTACCGGGAGATGTCACTGATCCTGCGCCGTCCTCCGGGCCGCGAAGCCTATCCCGGGGATGTTTTCTACCTGCACTCCCGCCTGCTGGAGCGCGCCGCCAAGCTGAGCGACGAGCTGGGAGCCGGCTCCATCACCGCCTTCCCCGTCATCGAAACCCAGGCCGGGGACGTTTCCGCCTACATCCCCACCAACGTCATCTCCATCACCGACGGACAGATCTTCCTGGAGACCGACCTTTTCAACTCCGGAATCCGCCCCGCGATCAACGTGGGCCTCTCCGTCTCCCGGGTCGGAGGTGCGGCACAGATCAAGGCGATCAAGAAGGTCTCCGGTACCTTGCGCCTGGACCTGGCCTCCTATCGGGAGCTTCAGGCCTTCGCGCAGTTCGCCAGTGACCTGGACGAGTACAGCCGGCACCAGCTGGAGCGGGGGGCCCGGATGACGGAGCTGCTCAAGCAGCCCCCCTACGCTCCGATTCCTGTCGAAAAGCAGGTGGTCATCATCTACGCCGGAACCAAGGGGTACCTGGACGATATCCCCGTCTCCGAGATCAACCGTTTCGAGCAGGAATTCTATACCTTCATGGACGCCAAATACGCCAATATCCTCGAAAAGATCCGTGAGAGCAAAAACCTCGACGGAGAGACCGAGGAGGAGCTCAAGAAAGCGATCGAGGATTTCAAGTCCCAGTTCGCAGTATAAGACAAGGGTGAACCCATGGCCAGTCTGAAAGATATCAAGCGCAAGATCAAGAGCGTCAAAGGGACGCAGAAGACGACCCACGCCATGAAGCTGGTCTCTTCCGCGAAACTCAAGCGCGCCGAGGAACTTGCCAAACGTTCGAAGATGTACGCGCAGAAGATCACCGAGATGATCGAGGAAATCGCGCTGCAGATCGCCAAGCACAACGACGTGAGCGACAACATCTACTTCCGGAACGTGGAGAACCCCAAGACCGTCGACATCGTCTTCGTGACGGCGGACAAGGGACTCTGCGGAGGCTTCAACTCCCAGACCATCAAGGCGGTCAACGCCATGATGGAGGAGTGGAGTTCCAAGGGTGCCCGGGTCCGCTTGCGGGCCATCGGAAAGAAAGGGATCGCCTACTACCGCTTCAACCGTACCGAACTGCTCGACGAGATCGAAGGGCTCAGCGCCGCTCCCTCCTACCAGGATGCCGCCGCCTTTATCCGTCGCTGCGTCGACGATTACATCCAGGGTGAAACCGACAAGGTCGTTGTCGTCCACAACGGCTATGTCAACATGATCACCCAGGAGATCCGTGTGGACAATCTGGTTCCCGTCGATCCCTCCACGCTGCCACAGGAGGTCCAGACGAGCAGTTCCGAGCTGGAACTGGAACCCGACGACGACGATACGCTGCTCGAAGCGCTGCTGCACCGCTATCTGGAGTATGTCATGTACTACGCGCTCATCGACTCGCTGGCCGCCGAGCACGGCGCCCGGATGCAGGCGATGGATGCGGCGACCACCAACGCCAAGGAGATGGTCAATACCCTGACAATCCAGTACAACAAGGCCCGACAAGAGGCCATTACCACCGAGCTGATCGAAATCATCAGCGGTGTCGAATCACTGAAATAAATAGAGGAGAGAACATATGACCGGTAAAATCATTCAGGTTATGGGACCGGTAGTCGACGTAGAGTTCAGCGACTATCTTCCCGAGATCAACGAAGCGTTGGAGACGACGCTGGTGAACAACGGAAAGGAACATCGACTGGTCCTGGAAGTGGCCATCCAGCTGGGAGATAATCGGGT
>JALWPZ010000245.1 GCA_026994745.1 Campylobacteraceae bacterium
CTCCCGTCTGCTCCCAATCGGGATGGAACGTGACCGACTTCACCTCTCCCTCGTCGAAATCGACCAGGGCCCAGTG
The DNA here is from genome assembly GCA_026994745.1 of Campylobacteraceae bacterium. Classification (GTDB taxonomy): domain Bacteria; phylum Campylobacterota; class Campylobacteria; order Campylobacterales; family Sulfurovaceae; genus Nitratifractor. Next base: position 77 of record JALWPZ010000245.1, read on the forward strand.
CTCCGCCTCCATTCGGGGAACGATCTTCGCCTTTTTCGGATCGTCCCCTTTGACGGGGATCAGGATCAGCATGACGCGCCTTTCACTTTCTCCGGATCCAGGGCCAACTCCTCGTTGTCCATGATCCCGATGCCGCGGTCCAGGACCCGCCGGGCGATCTCTTTGGCCTCCTCCAGGGAGTGCATCTTGCAACTGCCACATTGATAGATATTGAGTTCGGGGATCGCATCCTGGGAGGGGACCTTCAGGACATCCTCCATGGACTTCTCCCACGCTTCGGCCACTCGCCGGGGCTCGGGAGTCCCGATCAGGGACATATAGAACCCTGTACGGCATCCCATGGGGGAGATGTCGATGATCTCCACATCCTCTCCGTTGAGATGATCCCGCATGAAGCCGGCGAAGAGGTGCTCCAGCGTATGGATCCCCTTCTCTCCCATCCTCTCTTCGTTGGGTCGGCAAAAACGCAGGTCGAAGACGCTGATCGTATCCCCGCAGGGGGTCTGCATCCGTTTGGCCAGGCGCACGGCGGGTGCGGGCATTCGTGTGTGGTCCACCAAAAACGAGTCGAGCATCGGCATAGATAATCCTTGATATAATATCTGTTCTCGATTGAAGAGGATTATATCACAGGGAAAAATAGAAATATTTTTTCTAGAAGATAAATCGTCCATGGCAGTTTATAGTCATTGGAATTGATCTGATATTTCTGACAGGTACACACAACCGTGACGGTTCCTATGAAATGGTCGGTACTAGGAGACGCCAGTAGATCGCGTTTTCTTTGCTTCGTTTCCTTTTTCTTTGTCGCGAGAACAAAGAAAAAGAAATGAAGGAAAAGAGTTCCATAAGGATATCGACGATAAACAAACGATTCCACTTTTCAACTTGCCGTGACGCCTAACCTTCGTATCGTGACCCCTCCAGGAAATTCAAAACGACGAACAGTAGAAGGGTCAGTGCCGGAAGGAGAACGATCCACCAGAGAAATCGGCCCTTCCAGAGATAATAAAGCAAGCCGAGCCATGCGACCACCAGCAGGACCACATGCCCCAGGAACAGAGGCAGGATCGGGCGCAGGGTCATTCCCGTGATGGCGAAGGCGATCAGGAGAATCACAGTTCCCAGGGCCAGGAGGCTCTTTTTCCAATCGCGACGCCAATACCAATCCAGGGCCACGGCCCCCAGGGTCAGCAGGACGATCAGGACCAGTCGGGTCATCAGAGCCGCTCGAGGACCTGGATCCCCAGAATCTCCAGGGCCATGCGCAGGGTATCGGCGGTCTGTTTGGCCAACAGCAGTCGGCTTTGTCGCAGCTCCTCGGGCACGTCGTCGCGGAGGATGGGATGGGTTTCGTAGAATTTCATGAAGATCGTGGCCAGATCGTAGAGGTAGGAGGTGATGTAGTGGGGCATGGCGTCCCGGGCGGCGGAGCGCAGCACATCCTCCAGCTGCAACAGCTTCAGACCCATCCGACGCTGCAGTTCGTCCTCCAGGCGCAGAGTCCCCTCGATCTCTTTTCCATATTTCCGCAGAATGGAGCGGATCCGGGCGTAGGCGTACTGCTGATAGAGGGAGGTGTTCCCCTCCAGGCTCAGCATCCGGTCCCAATCGAAGATGTAGTTGGACTCCCGGTTGATGGAGAGGTCGGAGTATTTCACCGCCCCGATGCCCACGATCTCGGCGATCTTTTCGATCTCCTCCTCGCTGTAGGCGTCCCGCTGGGTGATGGCCCCCTTGGCCCGCTCCACCGCTTCGTCCAACAGTTGGATCAGTTTGACCGTTCCGCCGTCCCGGGTCTTGAAGGGGCGCCCGCTCTTGTCCAGCATCATCCCGAAGGAGACATGCTCCAGCTTCACATCCTCGGGAGCGTATCCGGCTTTGCGCGCCACGGCGAAGACTTGCTGAAAGTGTCCCGCCTGCCGGGCGTCCACCACGTAAGCGATCCGCTTGGCCCCCAGGGTATGGACCCGGAAGCGGATCGCCGCCAGATCGGTGGTGGCATAGAGGTACCCCCCGTCGCTCTTTTGGATGATCAGGGGATTCTCGTCCCCCTCGATGAAGACCACCCTGGCCCCCCGGCTCTCCTGCAAAAGCCCCTTCTCCTTCAGGTCCTCCACGATCTGGGCCAACTCTTCGTTGTAGCTGCTCTCGGCCTTGACATGCTCCCGGGTCAGGCCGACATGGAGCTTGGAGTAGACCTCTTCGCAGTGGCCCAGGGATTTGTCGATGAAATCCTCCCAGAGCTCCAGACAGCGCACGTCGCCGCCCTGGAGCTTGACCACATACTCCCGGGATTTGTTGGCGAAGGCTTCATCCTCGTCGAAGCGGCGCTTGGCGGCCTTGTAGAACTCCTCCAGGTCCTTCAGGTTCCCCTCGGCACCCTCCCCCAGCTCCTCCAGGTAAGCGATGAGCATCCCGAACTGGGTCCCCCAATCCCCGATATGGTTCTGACGGATCACGTCATTGCCCAGGAAGCTCAACAGATTGGCCAGGGAATCTCCGATGATGGTGGAGCGCAGATGGCCCACGTGCATCTCTTTGGCCATGTTGGGGCTGGAGTAATCGACGACGACCCGAATCGGATCCTCCACCCTTCCCACACCCAGACGCTCGTCCCCTCCACTCTTTTGCAACTCTGCGGCCAACCAGTTCCCATCCAGCCGAAGGTTGACGAAGCCGGGGCCCGCGATGGAGGTTTCGGAAAGCATGGGAGTTTCGGGCAAGTGATCCACGATCTCCTGGGCGATCTGTCGGGGATTTTTTCCCAGCTTCTTGGCCAGGGCCATGGCGCCGTTGAATTGATAATCACCGAATTCCGGCTTGCCCGCCTCGACGACGGAGGAGACCGGTTCATCGATCCCCATCTCTGTTAACGCCTCTTGGAAAAGTGCATCGAGTTCTTGTTTGATCTGCATCGAATGTATCCGTTTTTATAAAATCAGTGGCTATCGGAGAGCGCTTCCGAAAAGGCAAGCGCGGTGGGAGTGTGACACGTGAAAAAGCGGAGGGCTCAGGCTTTTTCGCTGCTCTGGGTCTCTTTGGTCTCGGCGGAAGCGGTCGCTTCGCTCTTCTCTTCGATCTCTTTGGTCGCCTGATTCTTGGGCTCGTCTTCCTCTTTGACCGCCTCTTTGAAATCCTTGATCCCCTTGCCCAGGCCCTTGGCCAGGTCCGGGATCTTCTTGGCTCCGAAGAGCAGTACGACAATGGCCAAAATGACCAGCAACTCCGGCATACTCGGCATACCCATAACGATCCTTTCGATCGGCTCCCCATGCGAGAGCCTCTGTTGATTTTGGCGCTATTATAGCCAATGACGACTTGAAATCGGTAATGGCACCTTCGACGGGAATGGAAAACGCCTCGGTGCCCGAGTGCCCTCTACCCCAGGCTGTTCCATCGCTCCCGGAATTCCCGTGCCGCTTCCCGGCCCGGCTTCAATCGAGCGGTACGGGCCAGGGCCACGAACTCCTCCACGGCCTGGTCCAGATCGTCGTTGACGATCAGGTAATCGTACTCCTCCAGGGCCTCGATCTCCTTACGGGCGTTCTGCAGACGCCGTTGGATCGTCTCTTCGTCGTCGGTGGAACGGCTGCGAAGGCGACGCTCCAACTCATCCAGGCTCGGAGGGGTGATGAAGGCGGAAGTGATCCGGTCCCCCATCCGCTCCCGTGCCAGGCGGTGTCCCTGTACGTCGATATCGAAGATCACTAGCTTCCCCTCTTCCAGTGCTTCACGAACCGGCCGCAAGGAGGTGCCATAGTAGTTGCCGTGGACCCGGGCGTATTCCAGGAACTCCCCCGCGGCGATCTCCCGCTCGAAGCTCTCCGGATCGGTGAAGTAGTAATCCACCCCGTTCTTCTCTCCCTCTCTGGGAGCACGGGTCGTCGTGGAGATGGAGAAGTAGAAGTCGCCGATCAGGGGCTCGGCCCGCTGGATGATCGTACTCTTGCCCGCGCCGCTGGGGCCCGATAGGATCAGGATCGCACCGCTCATGACTCCTCCTTCGACGGGAAACGGATGGTGACGGTGATCTCCGCCCCTTCCAACGCTTTTCGCAACTTTTTGGGCTTGCAGCGGGAGAACAGGTCGATCAACTCCCTGGCATCCAGGCTCAGGGATCCCGCTCGATCCATCTGCGCTTCTGACGTATCTTCGAGGGGAAGCTCCGCCAAAAGCTCCGGATCCTCCTCTTCCTCGTCCATCTCCAGGATCTCCCTGATCCGGGCGATCTCTTCCCCATCCAGGACCTGGGGCTCCTCCCGATCCCGGGCGGCGAAGCCATGGAGGGAGAGCCGGGGTTCCTCTTCCGCCTCTTCCTCTTCATTTTCCAGAAGGCGCAGAATATCCGAAGGGAGAAAGGGCTTATAAAGAATATGGTCGAACCCTTCGGCCTCCGTCCCCTCTTCCCGGATGGCGGCACTTCGTGCGATCATGATATGTCCCGAAAGCTCGTCAGGAACTATGGAGAGGTTCTCGTCCACCAGCAGCAGATCGTAACGGTCCCCTTCGACCTGCGCCGGCTCTTCGACACACTCCAGTTTGGCATCGGCCTTTTGCGCCGCCAGGCGAACCATTTCCCGAACCACACGACTACGGCTGAAGAGTAGAATCTTCATTTCTCTCCTTTTTCAATCCGGTTTCCATATCCTCTATGAATTGCATCCTCTGAATAACGGGTAAGAGAGGTTTTTTCAGAATACTCAATTGAGAATACAAACCGTTCTCCGGGATCTTTCAATGCATATGAAATAGTGGATTATATCCTAAGAATGTATGAGGGAAAAAGAATGGACGATTTGAATGATATTCGGGTGGTACGCCCATCAGGATTCGAACCTGAGACCTCCTGAACCGCAATCAGGTGCTCTATCCAGCTGAGCCATGGGCGCATGGTTTGGAGAGCAGAATGGTAGCCAAGGGGGGCTTAATAATCCCTGAAATCATCTCTCGTGGATTAGGTATCCTCTGCCAACAGTGGATCGACCAGAACCCTTCGCCCCTCGCGGTTGGCCTTGCAGTATTCGACGATCATCCCGTGGGACCGGGCGTAAGACTGCGCCTTTCCCAGATCCGGAAAGAGTTCCCCCTCCCGACCCTCGATCCCTTCCAGGATCCAGGTTTGTACTGCATCGTAACTCTCCAACTGGTACCCCAGGGCCTGGAGCAGGCGGGCGGTGTAACTGTCGACGACGAAGGCTTCCCGATAGCAGGCGTAGTTGAGGATCGCATCTGCCGTCTCCGGGCCGACACCTCTTCGTTCCAGCAGCCAGGAGCGCTCCACTCCCGACCGGAACTCCTCGAAGGAGCCGAAATCCTCCAGAATCTTCCGGCTGAGCTCCTGCAGATTGCGGGCCTTGGCCCGATGAAATCCGCTGGGACGGATCAACGCCTCCAGGGAAAGCAAAGGATAGCGTGCCAGCCTATCCGCCGAGAGCAACTCTTCGGCGCGCAGGTTCTCCAGAGACCGCTCCACCCGGTCCCAGCGGGTGTTCTGGGTCAGGATCGCCCCCACCAGTGTCTCGAAACGCCCACTGTTTGGCCACCACCAGGGATCGCGAGAGACGTTGTCATACCCGAGGTTCTTGAGGCGAAAGAGAAGATCGAAGGAGTCGGTGATCATTTTTGACTGGTAAGAGGAATGATTGATACCGGCGTTGCAAAGCAACGCACACCATAATTTTTCATTATTAATTGTTAATTATTAATTCTTCCCTGCAAAGGGAAGCAAGGCGCTCGCCCAGGTCAATCCTCCGCCGAAGGTATCCAGCAGCATCAGATCCCCATAGCGCAGACGCCCCTCCTCGTAGATGTCGTTGATCGCCATGGGAATCGAGGCGGCGGAGGTGTTTCCGTACTTGTGCACCGTCAGAACGATCTGATCCTCCCGCATCTTCAGAGCGTCCCCTACCGCTTTGATGATGCGGTAGTTGGCCTGATGGGGAACGAAGTGGTCGATCTCTTCGGAAGGGATCCCGTTCTTCTCCAGGATCTCTTTCACATCCTTGGTCAGGGTTTTGACCGCCAGTTTGAAGGTTTCGTTTCCCTTCATTTTGACGTACTGCAGCCCCTGCTCGATCACTTCGCAGCTGGCCGGATGCACCGAACCGGGGGAAGGAGTGATCAAAAAGTCGGCGTAACTGCCGTCGGCGCTGGCGTGGATGTCGACGATCCGCTCGTCCGGATCCTCCGTCGCCGCGATGACCGCCGCTCCCGCCCCGTCGCCGAAGAGGATGCAGGTGCCGCGGTCGGTGTAGTCGACGATGGAGCTGAACTTCTCCGCTCCGATGAGCAGGACGTTGCGTTTCATCCCCGACTCCACGAACGCCTTGGCGATACTCAGACCGTAGACAAAACCGCTGCAGGCGGCAGAGATGTCGAAGGCCTGGACATTGCGGATCCCCAGTTTGTCGGAGATGATGCAGGCGGTAGAGGGCATGTTGAAATAGTCCGGAGTCACCGTGGCGCAGAGAACCAGATCGATGTCGTCGTGTTCCAGTCCGGCGCGGGCGATGGCGTCCCGGGCCGCTTCGACGGCCAGGTCGCTGGTGGCCATATCCTTGTCGGCGATGTGACGTTCCTTGATCCCGGTACGCTTGACGATCCACTCGTCGGTGGTGTCGACCATCTTCTCGAAATCTTCGTTGCGAAGGACCTTGGGAGGGACATAGGCTCCGATGGAGCGCATGGATGCATAGATCGGTTTGGATGCAGACATGAAATTCCTTCCGTGCTTATGGAAGTAATTTTAGCAGAAATGGGCTTTGTGGGAAGGAAGGGGAATCACTTCCCCTCTTCCTCCTTCGCGGAGGCCACCAGAAGATCCTCGATCTTCTGGTTGACGTCGGAACGGGAGAAATTGATCGCTTGGAAGATGGCGTTCTTGATCGCCTTGGCATTGCTGCTGCCGTGGCTGACGATGGCGCAGCCGTTGACCCCCAGGAGGGGTGCACCGCCATACTCGGCGTAATCCACCTGTTTCTTGAGGCGGGCGAAGACCTTCTTTTTCATCAGAAGCGCCCCGATCTTCGCCGGCAGGGATTTACGGATCTCCTGTCGCATCAGAGTGAAGATCGCCTCGGCGACCCCTTCACTCGTTTTGAGCAGAATGTTGCCGGTGAAGCCATCGGTGACCACTACATCCACACTTCCGTTGAAGATATCGCGCCCCTCCACATTTCCCTTGAATCCGGGGATCTTTTTGAGCAGAGGGAACGCCTCCTTGGTCAACTCGTTGCCCTTGGAATCCTCCTCTCCGTTGGAGAGCAGTCCCACCCGGGGAGCCTCGATCCCCATCACCTCCTGGGCGTAGACTTCGCCCATGGCGCCGAATTCATAGAGATTCTGCGCTTTGCAATCCACCACAGCGCCCACATCCAGGACCAGGGTCTTGCCATCTTTGACATGGGGCATGAGGGTGGCCAGGGCCGGTTTGGAGATGTGGGGGAGGCGGCCGATGCGCAGGGTGGCCAGGGTCATGGTCGCGCCACTGTGACCGGCGGAGACCACGGCGTCGGCTTTGCCCTCCCGTACCAGCTCCACCGCCTTGTAGATGGAGGAGTCTTTGCGGCGCAGAGCGTTGGTCGCCTGCTCATGCATGTCGATGACATCGCTCGCTTCGACGATCTCCACCCGCTCCACATAGTACTGGGGCATAATGGAGAGGATTGCATCGGGATCTCCTACGAGGATGGGCCGAAAACGGCGCTCCTCCATCGCCTGGATGCACCCCTCGATGATGGGTTCGGGACCATAGTCCCCTCCCATCGCGTCGATGGCGACGCGAATCTCACGATCGCGCTGGCCCATCAGGACTTGTATTCACCTGTGACGGGATTCATGCGGTGGGGCATTCTCCAGGTTCCGTCGGCGTCTTTGACGGGACGGGGGAGTTTGACCTTGTAATGGGTGCGGCGCTTGGCGGCGCGGGTTTTGCTGTGTCTTCTCTTGGGTACTGCCATGAGTAATCCTTTCTGTTAGGGGTTAAAATTCGAGATCGATCTCACTGCCATCCCCCTCGCAACGGGGACAGTAGTGATATTCGCTACGGATGGAGGCGATCTCACTCTCCATCAGGGCCGGAATATCGATGATCCCGTCGAGAAATTCGACGGTATCCAAGTCCGCTCCCACCGGGAGTGGGCGATCGCTGAGGCGAAGTGCCAACGGATGATGGAGGGGTTCCGAAAAACTCGCTCCGCACCGATCACACTCCCACTCCACTTCCCCCTCGATCGTTCCCTCCAGTCGAACCTGGTGGGCATCGATCCGGGAAAGTTTTCCGAAAAAATCCAATTCGCCCTTATCGTACCGAAAATCACCCGGACTTCGGTTGACCTTGGCGAAGGCGATCTTCATCGTTCCGACTTAGAGGATCTCTCTGCCGGCGAAGAAAAAGGCGATCTCTTTCTCCGCATTCTCCAGAGAGTCGCTGCCATGAACGGCGTTGGCGTCGATGCTCTCTGCGAAATCGGCACGAATCGTACCGGGTTCCGCCTGCTTGGGATCGGTGGCACCCATCAACTCCCGGTTCTTCGCTACGGCGTTCTCTCCTTCGAGAACCGTGACGACGACAGGGCCGGAGGTCATGAACTCCACCAACTCTCCGAAAAAAGGACGCTCTTTATGAACGGCGTAGAACGCTTCGGCATCCGCTTGGCTCAGCTGTACTTTTTTGGTCGCCGCGATGCGCAATCCAGCGCTCTCGAAACGATCCAGGATTTTTCCGATGACATTCTTTTTTACGGCATCGGGTTTGATGATCGATAGGGTCTGTTCCATAATACTATTGTCCTAGTCAAAAAAATTTGGGCCGAACTATAGCATAAAAGGTTTTAAAGGGGAATTAATGAGAAGAGATCAACGACGAAGACCCGAAGGCCTTCGGAGGAACGGATATCAGTCCTCGATCACGGGAGTGTGGTTTGCACGCGCATCAGCGGGGACATCCTCGCGGCAAGGCATTCCCTCGACGCAGTCGCTCCAGACGATGCAGCCCTCAGTGGGGCAGGCTTCGGCACATGCGGGAGTGTCGTGGTACCCGACGCACTCGACACACTTGTCGGCATAAACGTAATAGATATCCTCACCTGTGGGGTTATCGTCCTCGTCTACGATCGCTTCGACGGGGCATTCATCGATACATGCCGCACAGTTGATGCAGATATCTGTGATCATTACTGCCATATTGTTCTCCTTTGTGATTTTGTGAGTCACACTATAGCACAGGAAATTTAAACGGGACTTTAATTACAGGGAATCCGGAAACACTCCGATCGTAGCGCTCCCAAAGGGGATAACAAGGCGCCCCGAAGGGGCATTCCTTGGGATCAGAGCCCCAGGTAGGAGCGGATCTCTTCGACCCGGTCGGTCCGTTCCCAGGTGAAGTCGGGATCGTTGCGGCCAAAGTGGCCGTAGGCCGCGGTCTTCCGATAGATGGGGCGCAGCAGGTCCAGGGCCCGGATGATGCCTGCGGGACGCAGGTCGAAGGTATCCCGAACGCAGGCTTCGATCTTCGCCTCGTCCACCACCCCGGTACCGTGGGTCTCCACCATGATGGAGACCGGTTCGACCACGCCGATGGCGTAGGCGATCTGAATCGTTACCCGGTCGGCGACCCCGGCGGCCACCAGATTCTTGGCGACATAACGGGCGGCGTAGGCAGCGGAGCGATCCACCTTTGTGGGATCCTTGCCACTAAAGGCCCCGCCACCATGGGGACAGCTGCCGCCGTAGGTGTCGACGATGATCTTGCGGCCCGTCAGTCCGGCATCTCCCTGGGGACCGCCAATGACGAAGCGGCCCGTGGGGTTGATATGGTAGACGATATCTTCTGCGATGAGCTCTTTGGGGATCACGGCGTGGATCACCTCCTCCATCACATCCCGGTGCAACTGTTTCTGGTCGATCTCCGGGGCATGCTGGGTGGAGACGACTACGGTGGTCACCTCCACGGGTTTGCCGTCCCGGTAGCGTACGCTCACCTGGGCCTTTCCATCGGGTCGCAGATAGGGAAGGGTCCCGTTCTTGCGAACCTCCGCCAGTTTGGCGGTGATCCGGTGGGCCAGAGAGATGGGCAGGGGCATCAGCTCCTCGGTCTCCCGGCAGGCGTAGCCGAACATCAGTCCCTGATCCCCCGCTCCCGTCTCTCCAGAGGCCTGATCGACTCCCTGGTTGATGTCCGGGCTCTGCTCTCCGATCCCGTTGAGGACCCCGGCGCTGCGGTAATCGAATCCGAAGCTGGCGTCGGTATAGCCGATCTGACGGATCACCTCCCGGGCGATATCCTGCATGGGAGCGTAGGTATGGGTTTTGAGTTCCCCGGCGATGATGCAGTAGCCGTTGCTCAGGATCGTTTCGCAGGCCACCCGGGCCGCGGGATCCCGCTCGATGATGTAGTCGAGGATTCCGTCGCTGATCTGATCCGCCATCTTGTCGGGATGCCCTTCGGTAACCGATTCGCTGGTGAAGATATACTCTTTGGCCATTCTCTTTTTCCCTTCCTATATAATTATTGATTCTATTCGTGGCATTTTATGGAAAAAAGCCTACCGAAATTCTTCACGATTCACTATGAACTCTCTCTTTTCAATCTGTCTCGAACACGCTGGGCCAACTGCTCGGGCAGGAGCCCCAGGTACTCTTCCACATCTCTGGTCTTGCCGTGGGGAATGAAGCGATCGGGATATTCGAAGCTGACGATCCGAACCCCTTCGATCCCCTCCTCCTCCAGGAACTCCTCCATCGCCGAAGCGACCCCTCCCAGCCGGGCACTGTCACTGAAGACGAACCAGGTGGAATACTCTTCGGCCATCGCTCGGAGAAGTTCACGGTCCAGAGGTTTGACGAAGCGCAGATCCAGGATCCCGGGTTCCATCTCTTTCAGACGCTCCGCCGTCCGCATCGCTCTCCCCACTCCGTTGCCGTAGCCGACGAAGAGGATCTCTTTTCCTTCCCGAAGAAGGTGGCCTTTCCCTGTCTCGTAGGGGGGAACGTCGAAATCCTCCGCCAGGAAGGCTCCCCGGGGATAGCGCATCGCCAGAGGAGTAGGGAAGTCCACGGCGAACTCCATGGCCCGACGCATCGAAGATTCGTTGCAAGGGGCCATCAGGGTCAGGTTGGGGATGGGCCGTAGATAGGAGATATCGAAGGCACCCTGATGGGTCTCTCCGTCCTCCCCGACGATCCCCGCCCGGTCGATGGCGAAGGTGACCCCCAGGTTCATCAGGGCGATGTCGTGGATCACCTGGTCGTACCCCCGCTGCAAAAAGGTGGAGTAGATGGCGCAAAAGGGTTTGAACCCCTCCTTGGCCAGGGGACCCATGCTGGTCACCGCATGCTGCTCGGCGATGGCCACGTCCCAGAAACGCTCGGGATACCGCTCCAGAAGCGGACTCAACCCCGTCCCACTGGGCATGGCCGCCGTCACCCCCACGATCTTCTCGTCTTTCTCCGTCAGGCGAAGGAGTTGCTCGCTGAAGATCTGGGTCGCGCTTTTGGATCCTCCACTTTTGAGGGATTCCCCCGTCTGAATATCGAAGGGACCCACTCCATGCCAGTGTTCCCGGGGACCTTCGGCGATCTTGTACCCTTTTCCTTTCACGGTCTGGGCATGAACGATCACTGGCTTCTTCATTCCCTTGGCGATCTCCAGGGTTTCGATGATCGACTCCAGGTCGTGGCCATCGATGGGACCAATGTATTCGATCCCCATCTCTTCGAAGATGATGCCGGGGGTGATGAGGCGGAACGACTCCTCGAACTTCTTGGCCACGTAGGTGGCACTCTCGGGGAAGTGTTCCAGAAAAGATTCGGTCTTCTTCTTCAGCTTCTGGTAGAAGGGACCCGCCATCCCCTTGGAGAGGGCCCGGCTGATGGCCCCGATGGGCTTGGCGATGCTCATCTCGTTGTCGTTGAGAACGATCACCACCGGATATTTCCGCTCCCCCAGTTCGTTGAGGGCTTCGTAGACCATTCCGGCGCTCATGCTGCCATCCCCGATCATCACCACAGGCATCCGATCCCCTTCCTCTCCCCGCAGACGGATCGCCTTGGCGGCACCTACGGCCAGAGAGATGGAGGTGGAGCTGTGGCCTGCTTTGTAGTAGTCGTACGGAGACTCCTTGGGGTTGGTATATCCGCTGATTCCGCCAAACTGCCGCAGAGTGTCGAAACGATCCCAGCGGTCGGTGAGCAACTTGTGGGCGTAGGCCTGATGGGAGACATCGAAGAGAAAGGGGTCCTTCGAAGCGTCGAAGACCCGATGCATTGCCACGATCAGATCCACCGCTCCCAGGGTGGAGCTCAGATGTCCTCCGTTTCGGCTGACTGTTTCCAGGATCTTCTGCCGGATCTCTTCGGTCAGGCTCTTAAGCTCTTCGATATTCTTTTCTTGCAGATCCATCATCGCTCCAGTCGTTTTCGAACCGCCGCCAGCAGCAGCTTTCGTGCCCGGACGGGATCGAGACGTTTCCCCACGAGCCCGCTCTCCCGTAACAGCTCCTCGAGCCAGGAGTCCGGACAGCGATGCCGATAGAATTCGCTCTCCTCTTCCAGACGCAGGCGCTTTCGCTCCTCCCGAGCCGGTTCCCTGGCCCCGAAGGGACGGGCGGAAAGCCCGGGCTTACGGATCAGACGGACCCGTCTCATCCCAGCACCTCGTCCATCACGGCGAAGAGCCGGTCGTTCTGCTCCGGTGTCCCCACAGTGATCCGCAGGGCGTTGAGGCCATAGCTGGCCAGATCCCGGACGATGACCCCCCGCTCCAGCAAGGCTTCCGCCAGATCGCTGGAGTTTAGCTCCTCGCCGAAGCTCCAGGTGATGAAGTTGGTGTAACTCTCGATATAGTCGAATCCGTGCTCCCGTGCGTAGGCTTCGTAGCGGTCGATCTGCTCCTGATGAAGACGCACGCTCTGTGCCACGAACTCCTCGTCTCCGCAGGCGGCGATGGCGGCGGCCAGGGAGAGGCTGGTGATGTTGAAGGGGGGGCGCAGTTTCATCAGGGCCCGGATGATCTCGGGCCGGGCGATCCCGTATCCCACCCGCATTCCCCCCAGACCGTAGGCTTTGGAGAAGGTGCCCAGATAGAGGGCGTTGGGATACTCCAGGATCTCCCGAGGAGTCACCGCGTAGTCCGAATCCTTCGCTGCGGCGTACTCCATGTAGGCACCGTCGACCACCACCAGGGTCTCGGGGTCGGAGGCGTCGAGGATCTCGAAGATCTCCTCCCGGCGCATGGCGTCGCCGGTGGGGTTGTTGGGGGTGCAGAGGTAGACCACTTCGGGGCGGTGCTCCTTCATCAGAGGCAGAAACTCCTCGGGCCGGTGGCGCCAATCGGGGGTCCGCAGGATCTCCGCCCCCTGTTGCCGGGCGTAGATTTCGTACATGGCGAAGGTGACACGGCTCATCAGAACCTTGGCTCCGGGATGGAGTTTGGCCCGGGAGACGAATTCCAGGATCTGGTCGCTTCCGGCCCCGATGATCAGAGTCTCTTCCCGCACGTCGAAGCGCAGGGAGAGCGCCTCTTTGAGTTCGAACATGCTGTCGTCGGGGTAGAGGTGGGCCTTGTCGGCGTGGGCCCGGATCGTCTCCGCGACCCGGGGGCTGGTTCCCAGGGGATTCTCGTTGGAGGCCAGTTTCACCACCTCCTCGGGGGCGACCCCGAACTCCCGGACCACCAGTTCGATGGGCTTTCCGGCTTCGTACACTTTGATATCGTCGAGCTCTTTGTTGAATTTCATTGGTCTCTATCCTCGCAAACAACGCGGGCCAGGCCCGTCCCATATTTTCTACCCACTACGCACTCCCCTCAACCCACTCGAATTCAAACATCGTCCGCCTCTTTGACGTAGGAGCCGAGGAATTTGATCGACTCCTGATGCTTTTCGAAGATCCGTTTGATCTTTTCGTCCTCTCGATGGCCGTCGAACTCGATGAAGAAGATCGAATGGCCTCCGACGATATGGGACTTGATCTTGGTTAGTCCGATCTGGGCCTCCTTGAAGTCGAGCAGAAATTCCACCAGGGCGCCAGGCCGATTGGAGAGGCGCACCAGGATCGTCGTTTTGTCGTTGCCGCTGGGTGCGTTCTCGAAGTCGCTGACGATGAAGAAGCGGGTACGGTTGTTCCCCTCGTCCTCGATGTTCCTGAACATCATCGGGAGTTTGTAAAGCCGTGAGGCCACTTCGGCGCAGATGGCAGCCGCCTCGGGGTCCTTGGCCGCCAACTGAGCCGCCTTGGCCGTGGATTCCACGGGGATCTGCTCCACCTCGTCCAGGCCGAAATCCTCCAGGAACTGGCTGCACTGTCCGAAAGCGATGTCCTTGGAGTAGATCCGTTTGATCTGTTTGAGATCCTCGGCCTTGGTAGCGAAGACATGGTGGATCTCCACGATCACCTCGGCGATGATCTTCAGATCGTAGTCACTGAGGCAACTGATGGTATCGCTGACGATCCCGTTGAAACTGTTCTCGATGGGAACGACCCCGAATTTCGCCTTGCCCCGGGCCACCTCCCGAAAGACTCCCTTGATGGTGTGGATCGGGATGTAGCTGCTCATGGCGCCGAACTTGCTCTCGGCGGCCTGATGGGTGAAGCTCGCCTCGGGCCCCAGGAACGCGACACGCTCGGGCAATTCGTAGTTCCGGGCCACGGCGAAAAGCTCCAGATAAAGCGCGTCGATGGCGTCGTCGGTAAGCAGCCCACCCTTTACCCGGTTGATCCGTTTCAGACGGTCCAGGATCTCCTGCTCCCGCTCGGGTCGGTAGATGGGAGCCCCGGTGCGATGCTTGAGCTCCCCCACCTTCCGAACGTAACTCAGACGCTCGTTGTAGAGATCCAGCAGGGCCTCGTCGACCCGATCGATCTCCCTTCTCAACTCTTCGAGATTCATCCTCTCTCCTCCAGGTGTGCTTGCTCCAAGCGGATCTGATCCTCGAAACTCTCCCGGTCCCGGATCAGGCGGCATCGACCCTCTTCACAGGCCACCTCGGCGGCACGGCCCCGGGTGTTGTAGTTGCTGGCCATAGTGAACCCGTAGGCTCCGGCACTGTGGATCAGCAGCAGGTCCCCGGGCTTCGTTTCCGGCAGGAGGACCTCTTTGCCCAGCCAATCACCGCTCTCACAGATGGGGCCCACCACCTCGGCAGGGGTCGCCTCCCCCCGCTCTTCCCCGTCGAAAAGAGCTTCGATCCGGTGATAGGCGTTGTAGAGGGAGGGACGAAGCAGATCGTTCATCGCCGCGTCGACGATGACAAAGCGCTTGTCACCATTGCGTTTTTCGTAGAGGACCCGGGTCACAAGCCACCCAGCATCCCCCACCAGGAAACGCCCCGGCTCACAGACGATGGTCAGGTCCA
Source organism: Campylobacteraceae bacterium (assembly GCA_026994745.1). Classification (GTDB taxonomy): domain Bacteria; phylum Campylobacterota; class Campylobacteria; order Campylobacterales; family Sulfurovaceae; genus Nitratifractor. Next base: position 15,433 of record JALWPZ010000245.1, read on the forward strand.
GCCCCCGGACCGCTTCGGTGATCACGTCGGCATAGGCCTTCACATCAATGGGATTCTCGTCCCTGTAGACGATCCCCAGACCTCCGCCCACGTCGAAAAAGCGGATCTCCACCCCGATGGCCGCCAGGGAACGGACCAGATCGGCGACCATCCCCGCCGCTTCCCGGATCGGCTCCAGCTCGGTGAGCTGCGAACCGATGTGAAAGTGGATCCCCACCGGATCGAGCCACTGGGAATTCTTGGCGTAGATGTACATCCGCTTGGCCATGTCGATCTCCACGCCGAACTTGTTCTCGTGCAGTCCCGTAGAGATGTAGGGATGGGTCTGGGGGTCCACGTTGGGGTTGACCCGGATGGAGATCCGAGCTTCCTTCCCCAGTTCCCGGGCCACCGCCTCCACCCGTTTCATCTCCGCCTCGCTCTCCAGATTGAGGAGCAGGATCTCCTCCTCCAGAGCCTGGCGGATCTCCTCGTCCCGCTTCCCCACTCCGGAGAAGATGATCCGGTAGGGCGCGATCCCCGCCGCGCGAGCCCGAAGCACCTCCCCGATGCTGACACAGTCGGCTCCGGCACCCAGCTTGCCCAGATGGGCGATCACCGAAAGGTTGGAGTTGGCTTTGACCGCGTAGGCGATCAGAGATTTTTGTCCGGAAAAGGCCTCTTTGAGTCGGGTGTAATTCTCCCGGATCCGGTCGAAATCGTAGACATAAAGGGGAGTCCCGTATCTCCGTGCCCATTCCTCAAAATCGATCTGCATGCTTCCTCTGCCTTCCTGGAACCGAAGCCATATTCATATGCACGAATGGTTCGGATCGAATAAAATGGGAATTATTTTATCCAATTTTCCGGGGAATCCTCTGAAGGAACGATCCTGGCCAGAGTAGGAACAGAGCCGTTTCACTCCCGGCGGGTCTGACGAAGATAAAAGAGGACGGAGAAGAGGACCAAAAGCCCCAGCGGAAGCAATTGCCCCAGATTGGGATCGACGGCGCCACTGATCCCCAGACGGTACATCGCGAAGAAGAAGGCCCAAGCCAGGAGGCTGGCTCCCAGATTGACGATCCAGATCCGTTCCATCCGGACGAACCGTTGATAGGGACGGGTGGTGAAAAAGAGGATCGGCATCAACGCCAGAGCGAACAGCGGCATCAAAAGCAGGTTGTAGAGCGTCGCCCGTACCCGGGAGCTGTCCAGCCCCTGCCGATGAAGCAGGTACCAGGCGCGCAGGCCGTCGATCAGAGTGAGGGCCTTTCCCTCGTAGATCAGTTTGACCACCTTGGGACGGTACCCCTCCAGGAGGCTGAAGTTTTTCAGCTCTCTCTCCTCGAATCCCGAGACCTCTCCGTCGGAGTCGTAGCGCTTCTGCCGGATCTCTCCCCGCGGAGCGACCCAGTGATCCTCCCGAAACTCGGCTCGGGGGATCCGGATCGTCGCATCCACCCGTCGATCCTTCAACTGAAAAAGGGTCACTCCCTTGAGGACCTTGGCTACCGGGTCGAGCTCCCGGACATAGACGAAATCCCCGTTGTATTTGAAAAAGAGATCCTTCACCTTCTGCTGCGCCTCGGTACTGCGCAGGATCGCCCCCGCCTGACTGCGCCCGTAGGCGAACTGGGTGTTCTGTAGTCCCAGAAAGACCAGGTAGATCAACAATGCCATGAGAAAGAAAGGGCGGAAGACCTGCCGCCGACTGTACCCGAAGGAGTAGAGCGCGACGAAGATGTTCTGCCGGATGAAACTCACCTGGGTCCAGGCCAGGGCCAGAAGGATCGTCAGGGGATAAAGCAGGGTCAGCATGTACTCCCAGGTGAAAAATACGTAGAGGATCCGATGATTGACCCCTCCGCTGAGACGGTGGGCGTTCTGGAGGTAATCGATGAAGACCACCGCCAGGCTCAGGCCGAACAGCAGGATCAGGAAACTCTTGAGGTAGCGCCAGGCGATGTAGCGGAAGTAGCGTTTACCGGGCACAGGGATCGTCCGTCGCTTTCAGCGTGTAGCGGGATTTGAGCTCGTCCAGAGGTTCTCGGGGGATCCGAAGTGCCACCCGGGCGGCATATTCGGCCAGGCATTGAGCCTTGGGCTCCTCTGCCTCGGAGAAAGGAGCGAGCACATAGTCCGCCACCTGGCTCTTGTAAAGAGGCTTTCCCACTCCCAGGCGCACCCGCAGGTACTCCCGCCCCAGCAGGACATCGATGGAGCGTAGGCCATTGTGCCCTCCGTTGCCCCCGCCCCGTTTCAATCGCAGCTCGGGAAACTTCAGATCGATGTCGTCGTGGATCACCACCAGGTTCTCCAGGGGGATCTTGTAGAAATTCATCACTGCCTGGACACTGATCCCGGAATGATTCATATAGGTCAGGGGTTTGAGGAGGAAGAGGTTTCCCTCGCGATAGAGTTCACCCCGAAAACTCGCTTTGGAGATGGAGCGGGGCTGGAGGGTTTCACGCATCGCGTCAATGACGCGGAAACCGATGTTATGGCGGGTTCGCTCGTATGCCGGTCCGGGATTCCCCAATCCGACGAAGAGCGTCATGAACTTAGCGCGCTTTGATCACACCGCAGACGGAAACGTGGGGACGATCCATCAGTTTGCACCCCTCGGGAGCTTCGATGTCCCGAACGAGGATCGATTCGTCCCGGTCCAGGTCGCTGACGTCCAGAGTGAAGTTGGCGGGGACCTTCTCGATGGGGCCACGGACCCGAAGGCGGCGCTTGGTGATGACCAGTACCCCTTTGTTCTTGAGACCCTTGGGGGTTCCTACGGTCTTGACGGGGACCAGATAGTCGGTCACTTCCCCGGGGATCGCCACCCGCAGGTCCACGTGCTGGATATCTCCCGTGACGGGGTGGAGCTGATACTCCTGGATGACGACGTTGAGCTCCTTGTCTCCCACCTTGACGGGGAAGGCCAGGTTCTCTTTGCGTCGTACGGATCTAATGAAATCACCCTGTTTGAAGGCGGCGTGGATATTTTCGACCCCCTTCGCATAGATGTTCGCTATTAGATAACCATCTCGTTTGAGCTTCTTTGCGTTGCTCTTTCCGATACTCTCTCTAATAATACCTTCCAGCATTGCTTTGTCCTTTGAATAAATTAGGGCGGAATTCTACCCTTTCTGAAATAAAGAAGAGTTGAAAAGAGATTTTCGGAAGCGGCCCAAAGAGCTCAGAACCCCTCGTCCCGCTCCTCTTCGTCGTCCTTGAAGGTATAGGCATCCAGACTCTCCATCCCCGGTCCCTCTTCGCCGGCCTTCTGCTTGAGGTTCTTGGCGCTGGCCTGTCCGATCCCCTGCAGACGCAGCTTCAGGTCGGAAGGCGAGGTGGCGTTCTCCAGGGCGGTCTCTTCCGTGATCCTTCCCTGGACCACCAGGTCGTAGAGGTGCTGATCGAAGGTCTGGGAGTTGTAGATATCCCGTCCCTCGGCGATGGCGTCGGGGATCTCGAAATCGTGGTTGTCGGCGATCAGCTCCGAGATCCGCGCCGTGCGGACCATCACTTCCACCGCGGCGGTACGCCCGCCATCGGTCGTCGGAACCAGCCGCTGGGAGATGACCCCTGCCAGGACCGATGACAGGGAGAGGCGGATGCGGTTCTGCTCCGCCTCCGGAAACATTCCGATGACCCGGTTGATGGTCTCCTTCGCGTCCAGGGTGTGGAGGGTAGAGAAGACCAGGTGTCCCGTATTGGCGGCGTGCAGCGCCAGATCGATGGTCTCCACATCCCGCATCTCCCCGACGAGGATGATATCCGGGTCCTCCCGCAGCGCCGCGGGCAACGCGTCCCGGAAGGAGTTGCTGTCCTGCCCGATGGCCCGCTGGTTGATCAGACACTTCTTCTCCCGGTGGACGAATTCGATGGGATCTTCCAGGGTAATGATGTGCTTGTAGTAGCGCTCGTTGATCCGATCCAGGATCGCCGCCAGGGTCGTCGATTTTCCCGAACCGGTCACCCCGGTCACCAGGACCAGGCCCCGGGGGATGTCGGCGAACTCCTTGATCACAGCGGGAAGGTTCAGCTCCTCGATGGTGGGAATCTCCGTGGGGATGAGGCGCATGACGATGCTGAGCCCCTCCATCTGGTAGAAGATGTTGACCCGAAAACGGCTCTTTTCGTTGAGAATGTAGGCGAAGTCCAGGGATTTGGCCTCCTCCAGGCGCAGATACTGCTCCGCGGTGGTCATCTCTTTGACCAGGACCCGGACGGATCCCGGATCCAGGACCTCCTTGCCCAGTTTCTTCAGGATCCCGTTGATCCGGATCCTCGGAACCGTCCCCGCCTTGATGTGTAGGTCACTTCCCCCGTGAGCCACCAGGGTCTTGAGATATCGATTGAGTTTATCCTTCATCCTTCAAACCTTCCAGCATCTTGGCAAAAGCCTCCTCGAAGGATTTCAATCCCTCCTCCAGGAGACGGTGGCGCACTTCCCCCATCACGACTCCATGCCGCTCCAGGGTCTCGAAATACTCGTCGATCTGTTCCTGGGGGATGGGGAGCACCGGCTCCGGGCGCTCTCCCGCCTCGAAGGCTTCGATGGTGGGCAGCGGTGCCGTATTGACGCAGTGGGGACCGAAGAGTTTGCGCACATAGTAGTCGGCGGGCAGCCCCTGCCCCTCTTTGACCCCCGTACTGGCGAAGAGGGTCCGGACACTGGGGGTATGGTTGGACTGGACCAGATTGTAGATTCCCGCCGCGTTCATGATCCCGGTCATGGCGGTGGGCAGCCCCTTGGACTCCAGCAGCTCGTCCAGGGCCCGATCGAAGCGACTGACAAAGACGCTGATCACCGCTTCGACCCGCTCGCCACCGGTGTTTTCGAATTCGTCGATCCCGACCTTCATGGCATCGAGGCATTTTCGGGCCTGTTCGGGAGAGAAGACCAGCGTGGCGTTGACGCTGATCCCGTCGCTGAGCAGCTCCGTCATGGCGGAAAATCCCGCCTCGGTGGCGGGGACCTTGATCATAACGTTGGGCTCGTCGATCTCCTTGAAGAGACGTCGCCCCTCCTCCACGGTTCCCCGGGTGTCATGGGCCAGAAAGGGATCCACCTCCAGGCTCACGAAGCCTTCGCTCCCCTCGTCGTAGACCCCCCGCAGGGCCAAGGCCGCGCTCTTGATATCGGCGATGGCCAGGGCTTCGTACTTCTCCTTGGGGGATCGCCCCCGCAAGCTCTCGAGCTGTTCCCGGTAGGCGGGAGAACCGCTGATGGCCTGGGCGAAGATCGAGGGATTGCTGGTCGCCCCGTTGACGATGCGCTTTTCCACCATCTCCACGAATCGCTCCCGAAGGAACTCCCGTTCGATAAAGTCGAGCCAGAGAGAAAAGGCCAAATTGTCATCTACCATCGCGATACTCCCATCTGAGATCTGACCAGCGGCCAATCACCTCTCCCGGCTTCTGGAGGGCCGAATCGAGCTCCTCCAGGAATCGCTCCCTGGGGACCTTCTCGGCGCCCAGGCGAAGCAGATGATCCGTCACCACCTGGCAGTCAATCAAATCATAACCCTTTTCCCTTAAAACGTCACTTAGGGCCTTGAGAGCGATTTTCGAGCCGTCCGGACGGCGGGAAAACATCGATTCCCCGAAGAAGGCGGCCCCCATGGCGATGCCGTAGAGACCCCCGGCCAACTCCCCCTCCATCCACACCTCCACGCTGTGGGCCCAGCCCATTTCGTGCAGCTCGGTGTAGGCCTGGATCATCGTCTCTCCCAGCCAGGTTCCCTTCTGCCCGGGACGTTCGATGTCCGAGCAGGCCCGGATCACCCCTTCGAAATCCTCGTCGAAGCTGACCCGGTACTCGGCGTTGCGCAGCGTGCGGCGGAAGGAGCGGCCGGCCCGGAACTTGTCCGGGTAGAGCACGAGACGGGGATCGGGGGACCACCAGAGGATGGGATCGTCGGGGTTGAACCAGGGGAAGATCCCGTGTCGATAGGCGTTGAGGATGCGATTGGGGCTCAGGTCGCCCCCGTAGGCCAGGAGTCCCTCCTCGGCTGCGTGACGGGGATCGGGAAAGCTGTGGCTGTAGAGGCTCAGGGGAGCGATGAAGTAATCGTCGTCGTAGATCGAAGCCATCTCAGTCAGCGGATCGGAACTCGAAGAGGAACTTCTCTCCATCCCAGTCGACCCGGACCGTTCCCCCCTCCCGGAGTTCGCCGAAGAGGATGGCATCGGTCAGGGCCTCCTTGATCTCCTCGTCGACGATCCGGGCGATCTGCCGCGCTCCGAAGGCTTCGGCGTCGGCTTTGGCGGCCACGGCCCGGCGGGCGGCCTTGTTCAGGCGGATGCGCACCTTTTTCTCCTTCTCGAGCTGCCGGTTGAGCTCTTCGATCTCCAGTTTGACGATTTTCGCCAGGGTCTCCTCCTCCAGAGGGCGGAAGCGGACCGTGGCGCTGAGACGGTTGCGGAACTCGGGAGTGAAGAACTCCTTCATCGCCCGATCGGTCTCCCCCCCTTCTTCCTGGGCGAAGCCCATGACCGGGGCTTCCTTGGTCCCCAGGTTGGACGTCATGATCAGGATCACGTTCTTGAAGTCGCTGACCACCCCGTTGTTGTCGGTCAGCCTGGCGTCGTCCATCACCTGCAGAAGGATATTCATGATGTCGGGATGGGCCTTCTCGATCTCGTCGAGCAGCAAGACGGTATGGGGGTGCTTCTTGATCATTTCGGTCAGCAATCCCCCCTGCTCGTAGCCCACATAGCCTGGAGGGGCCCCGATGAGGCGGCTGACGGCGTGCTTCTCCATATACTCGCTCATATCCAGACGCTCGAAGTGAACCCCCAGTTCCTCGGCTAGGGCCTTGGCCAGGGCGGTCTTGCCCACTCCCGTGGGACCGGCGAAGAGAAAACTGCCGATGGGGGCATCGAGGCGCCCCAACCCGGCGTAGGAGCGTTTGATGGCCCGGCTCAGGATCCGCACCGCCTCCTCCTGTCCCAGGATCCGGCCGCCCAGGCGCTCCTCCAGGGTACGCAACCGTTCGGTGTCGTCGGCCTCGAGAGTCGCCGGGGGCAATTTGAGCATTCGGGAGAGAATCTCGGAGATATCTTTGGAGGTCACCTCCACATACCGTTCCCCCCGGAGCATGAAGTGAGCTCCCGCCTCGTCGATCAGGTCCATCGCCTTGTCGGGCAGAAAGCGATCGTGGAGATACTTTACGCTCAGATCGATGGCGGTCTGAAGCGCCGCGTCGCTGAAGGCAATCCTGTGATGCTCCTCGTATTTGTGCTGGACCCCTTTGAGGATCTTGAAGGTATCCTCCACGCTGGGTTCTTCCACATCCACTTTGGCGAAGCGGCGGGAGAGAGCCTTGTCCTTGTCGAAGAAGTTCCGGTACTCCTGATGGGTCGTCGCACCGATACATTTGAGCTCTCCCCGTGCCAGGGCCGGCTTGAGAATGTTGGAGGCATCCATGCTGCCGCTGCCGGTACTGCCCGCACCCACCAGGGTGTGAATCTCGTCGATGAAGACGATAGCGTTCTCCACCCCCTGGAGTTCTTGGATCACCCCCTTGAGGCGCTTCTCGAAATCCCCCCGATACTTGGTCCCCGCCACCAGGGCTCCCATGTCGAGGGCGTAGATCTTCGCGTCGGCCAGGATCTCGGGGACCTCCTTCTCGGCGATCTTCAGGGCCAGGCCCTCGGCGATGGCAGTTTTGCCCACCCCGGGCTCTCCCACCAGGAGGGGATTGTTCTTCTTCCGCCGGCAAAGAGTCTGCATCACCCGCTCGATCTCGTCGTGTCGGCCGATGACCGGATCGATCTTCCCCTCTCCGGCCAGGGCGACCAGCTCCACGGTGTATTCGTCCAGGTTGGGGGTCTTGGATTTCTCCTTCTCCTCCTCGGTCTTGGCCTCTTCGGTCTCGGTGGAGGGATGGGAGATGATCTCCAGGATATCCACACGATTGATTCCCGCACGCTCCATCAGATAGGAGGCGTAGCTCTCCTTCTCCTCCCGGATGGCCGCCAACATATTGCCCACCGTCGCCTCTTTCTTGCCAGCGGCGTGGAGCTGCCCCATCATCCGGTTGACGGTGCGGGAGAGGGAGAGGGTCTCCATCGGGTCGGAGACGCTCTCCAGGACCGGGACGTGGGCGGTGATGTGGGCTACCAGGTCCTTCTTCATCTGCTGGGTATCGGCCCCCAGGGCCGCCAGCAGGCGCTCTCCCGCCCGGCTGGAGATGATCGCCAGGAAGACATGCTCGATGGTCAGATATTCATGGTGCTTGCGTTTGGCATACTCCACGGCTCTCATAAAGACTTTGTTCAATTCGATGCTGATCATGAAACTTGGCTCCTCTTATTCATCCACTTCGATGGTCGCCAGGAGGGGAAAGGAGTTCTGCCGAGCCAGGACCTTGACCTGTTCCACCTTGGTCTGGGCGATCTCGTAGATATAGACCCCGCAGACCCCTTTTCCCTTCTCGTGGACATCCCACATGATCGCTTCCGCCTCGTCGCGGCTCTTGTGAAAGATTTTCATCAGGATCTCCACCACGAACTCCATCGTAGTATAGTCGTCGTTATGCAGCAGAACCCGATAGAGGGGCGGTTCCCTCAATTCGATATCGGTGTCCGACTCTTCGATGATCTTGGGCACTATCGCTCCTTCCGTCCGGGACCTTGCTCTTCCAGTATGTTACAATTCTTCACACTGAATACTCTTTATTATACAGATTTTGAAAGGAATTGCAAGTGGCCAGACTCTTCGTCAGCGCGACCGGAACGGGAGTGGGAAAAAGCCACGCAAGCCGACTTTTGATGGAGGCCTTCGCCCGCGAAGGGATCCGGGTGGGGACCTGCAAACCGGTGGAGACCGGTGTGACGGACCTTCCCGAAGATGCCGCTTCGCTCCTGGAGACCGCCCAGTCCTTCAATCCCGGGTTCCAGGGGTTCTCCCCCCGGGATCTCTGTGCCTATACCTTCTCCCTCCCCGCCGCCCCCTTCTGCGCCGATACGAACGGAGAGCTCTCCATCCCAAGGATCCTCGAAAAGGTCGAAGAGCTGGAGCGGCTCTGCGATCTGCTGATCGTCGAGGGGGCCGGAGGCCTACTGGTCCCCTTGCAAAAAGAGTACCTCATGATCGACCTGGCCCAGGACCTGGAGGCGTTCACCCTCCTGGTCACACCCTCCCGCCTGGGCTGCATCAACGAAACCCTCCTGAGCCTGGAAGCTCTGGAACAAAGAGAGATCCCCCACGACTGGTGCGTCAATCTCCACGAGGATGCCGAGAGCTTCCCCAAAGTCACCCAACCCTTCTACGACGCCGCCTTTCCAAAATGGTGGAGCCTGCAGAATCAAGGAGAAGTGGATAAATTTGTGGAACAGTTTCTTGCTGAATTGGAAAGGAGAAATGAGTGACGGTTTCCCAATAAGTACTTGGCAATTTCGGTATGCGTTGTAATAGGTGTCAATCCTCTCAACCGTTCCAAAGGACCTCCCTATCACCAGTCACCAATGACGAATCACTAATTACCAATCACCAATTACGACGCCGCAGGCACAACTTCGCTACAATGGCAAACCAAAATCAGGAATCTTCATGCAGCACCTTGTGGATACCGACCAGTTGACCCTGAAACAGATCGAAACGATCATGGAGGAGACCCGGCGTTTCAAGACGAAACTCCCCCCTCCGCTTCTCAGCGACAAACTCCTCATCACCCTCTTTTTCGAGGCTTCCACCCGTACCCGCAGCTCCTTCGAAGTGGCGGCGAAACGTCTGGGGGCCCACGTAGTCCATCTGGATCCCACCCGAAGCTCCACCAAGAAGGGTGAGACCCTGGAGGACACCTTCACCAACCTCTGCGCCATGGAACCCGACGGGGTGATCATCCGACATAGCGAGAACGATACCCCCTCCCGCCTGGCGGAGATGGAGATGGTCCCGGTGATCAACGCGGGAGCGGGCAACTACGCCCACCCCACCCAGGCCCTGCTGGATCTCTATACCCTTTATGAGTGGTTCGAAGGGGATCTGGAGGGGCGAAAGGTCGCCATCGTGGGCGACATCGTCAATTCCCGGGTGGCCGCCAGTGACATCCGTCTCTTCCGTCGCATGGGGATCGAGATCTCCCTGGTCGCCCCCAAACCCTTCATGCCTCCGGCCACCGACCTGCCCCAGTTCGAACGGATCGAAGATGTCCTGGACGAGGTGGAGGTGATCATCAGCCTGCGGGCCCAGCTGGAGCGGCACAAAAAGCCGATCTTCGAAGATTACGCCGAATACGCCCGCCACTACTGCATCACCGAGGAGCTCCTGGAAGATCGGGGGATTCTGATCATGCATCCGGGGCCCGTGATGCGGAACATCGACATCAGCGACGAAATCCTGGACGACCCCCGCTGTATGGTCTTGGATCAGGTCAAGAACGGGGTCTTCGTCCGCATGGCGGTTCTGACCCTTCTGCTTCTCGACTCCGTGAAAGAGGAGTAGGGCCTACTCCTTCGGGGATGCCTGGGGACCTCTCTCCTCTCCCAGCTTCTCGAAGTGCTCCAGCTCTTTGTGGCGCAGGATCCGGATGGTGTTGGTGGTCCCCGGGACTCCCGGGGGGTCTCCGGCGGTCAGAATGTAATTGTTCGTTTTGGAGAGCACCCCGCTCTCCAATCCGCGCCGGATCACGTCGATCATCATCTGCCGGACATCTTTCGCCGCGGAGAGGAAGCTGGGCACCACCCCCCAGATCAGGGTCAGCTTCCTGGCCACATCCTCCGAATGGGTGATGGCGTAGATCGGCTGGCGGGGACGGTAGCGGGAGAGCTTCCGCGCCGAGCGCCCCGAGCTGGTGATCGCCAGTAGGGCATGGGCTTCGATGTTCTGCACCATATTGACCGCCGATTCGTCGATGACGTCCATTTCGTCGTTGTAGGGGAATTTCCGGATCTTGAAGTAAGGATACTCGCTCTCCGCCTCCCGGATCGTCGCCGTCATGGTCTCTACCGCCTGGACGGGGAACTCCCCGATGGCGCTCTCTTCCGAGAGCATCAGGGCATCGGAACCGTCCAGGACCGCGTTGGCCACGTCGCTGATCTCCGCCCGGGTCGCCCGCTCCGAATGGGTCATGCTCAGGAGCATCTGCGTCGCGGTGATCACCGGTTTGGCCGCCGCGTTGGCTTTGCGGATCAGCATCTTCTGCACTTCCGGGACCCGATAATAGGGGATCTCGATCCCCAGATCCCCCCGGGCCACCATGATCCCGTCGCTCACCTCCAGAATCCCGTCAATCTCTTCGACGGCGTCGAACTTCTCGATCTTGGCGATGATGTCCTGGGTCCCTCCCAGAGAGTTGAGCAGCCGCCGCACCTGCAGCATATCCTCCGCCCGCTGTACGAAACTGATGGCCATGTAATCGATCCCATGCTCGACCCCCCAGGCGATATCTTTGCGGTCCTTTTCGGTGAGCACCTCCATCTCCAGCCGGGTATTGGGGAAATTGACGCCCTTGCGAGAGGAGAGCATCCCTCCACTGACCACCTCCGTGACCACACTCTCCCCGATCTCTTTGACGCGGGTACAGATCATTCCGTCGTAGAGATAGATCAGCTCTCCCACCTGCAGTCGGTCCAGCAGTTCCGGATGGTTGAGACTCACCACCAGGTGATGGGGCTCGACGAAATCCCCCACGATCTCCTCCCGGACGAACTCCACGAGATCTCCCGGGACCAGGGTCACATCTCTTTTGAGTTTTCCGATACGGATCTTGGGGCCGCTGATATCCTGCAGCACCCCGATGAAGAGTCCGGTACGTTGCTGTACCTCCCGGATCATCTCCAGGGATTCCCGATGAAAATCGTGATCGCCGTGGCTGAAGTTGAGCCGAAAGAGATTCACCCCCGCTTTCACCATCGCCTCGAGTCGTTCCACCGTTCGGCAGGCTGGACCTACCGTCGCCAGGATCTTGCAATGTTTTTTCATTCACTATTCCTTTGGAAGGTTCGATTCTACGAGCAGAACGAAGGGGGGGAGAGGAGTGTGCATAGAGTCAGGGTTGGACAATCGCCTGGGAAAAGACCACTCCGTCGATCCCGAATCGTGCCATCGATTCGATCTCCCGCTCCTCCTCGATCAAGACCAAGATCCGGGTATCGAAGAGGTACTCCTCGGCGATCTTCTGAATTTCGATCCCCAGTTCATGCTGACAGAGAACGTATCCGGCCCCCAGCGCATTGGCGAAGAGAGCCTCTTTGAGCGTGGAGATCGTCAAAGCGAACTCCAGTTCGTTACTTCGGCAGTGGCGAACAAGATCGATCGAAACGTTCAGCGGTTCGAGCAGCAGAATATCCCGAGGGGTGCTCTTGCTGATCTCTTCCACGGAAAAGACTTTGACAAAGTTGGGGCTCTCGACCCAGGGGTGTCCGAATATCAACATCGTTCTCTCCTTCTGGTTCTTGCAATATGGACAGGCTCCCGAAACCGGACTGGACTATTTAGGCAGACAATCCCGGGAGCAGTAGTGTTTTCCTTTGTAGAGGATCGCCTCTTTTTTCACCACGTAGGTCGAACAGTGAGCACATTCGACCAGGGTATCTCCATCCAGCGCCGGCGCACCCGGATCCTCCTTCTTCTTTCCATGTTCCGGGCGGGAGAACTTTTCGGGTAGGATCCTTCCTCCCGCCAAGCGATAGAGTCCGTAGAGGATCGCGGCGATGATGATCAGCTTGATGAGCATGGGAGCCTACTCAGAGATCCGCGACGGTCCGGGCCGCGGGATAGGCTTCCAGTCGCTCGACGGGGATGGGCCGCCCGGTTCGTTCACAGATCCCGTAGCTTCCCTCCTCAATCCGTTTCAAGGCGGCGTTGACCTCCGCCAACTGGGATTTCAGGGATTCCAGGAGACTCTGATCGATGGCGTTCTGGGCATCGAGTTCCGCCACATCCCCCCGATCCTCCGCCTCGGAGGCGGCCACGTCCAACTCCTGGGTATCCCTGGCCACTCCGTCGATCTCTGCGATCAATCGCTCCCGCTCCTCTTCCAGGAGCCTACGAAAGTGTTCCAGATCCAGATCCGTGCGTTTCATTCCTCTCCTTTCGTTCACTCTTTTCGCTAATGATATCACGTTTGCCACTCTCTTTGGGAACGAGGTAGAGATAGCGGCGGGGGGGATGCTCCTCCACGATCGCTTCCAGCCCTTTGGGAACTCTTGAGAGCTCCTGGTCCAGTTCCGAACCTTTGTAAAACAGGTATCGACTCTTTTCGCCGCTCAAGTGCCTGGTCAACTCCAGTAGACTCTCCACATCGCCGACAGCCCGGGAGCTGATCAGCTCGAAAGAGTCATCCGGCAACTCCTCCACCCGTTTTCGGGCCACCTCCACATTCTCCAATTCCATCTCCAGCGCCGCGAAGCGAAGAAAGGCTGCCCGCTTCTGGCGAGGCTCGCAAAGCACACAACGGGTTCCGGGCCAGGCGGCAGCCAGGATCAAGCCCGGGAACCCCGCCCCCGTTCCCACATCCAACAGGGAAGCGGGCCGCTCCACGAAACCGAGCGGCCGCAAGGAGTCCACCAGATTGGCCACGATCGCCTCCGGACGGTCGTCCCCCGTCAGATTGTGGGTCGCGTTCCACTCCCGCAGCAGCTGCGAAAAACGCTCCAAACGCCCGCAAAGCGCATCGTCGCACTCCACTCCGGCTTTCGTCAATACGTTCCGTAACGGATTGCCTGCTTCCTCACTCCTCACTCCTCACTCCTCACTCTGCGAGCGCCCAGCGCTCACAGCAAGTGTCCCATCTGCTCTTTCTTCGTCCGAAGATACTCTTCGTTGTGGGGATTGGGAGCGATCCGCAAAGGGATCCGTTCGACGATCTCGATTTTGCGCAGGGATTCGATCTTTTTGGGATTGTTGGTCAGGAGCCTCAGCTTTTCGATTCCGAAATGCTCCAGGATCGTCTCGACGATCTCGTAGGTCCGCTCGTCGGCGGCAAAGCCCAATTGATGGTTGGCCTCCACGGTATCGAAGCCCCGATCCTGCAGAGCGTAGGCGTTGACCTTGTTGAGCAATCCGATGTTCCGCCCCTCCTGACGGTGATAGATCAACATCCCGCCCTCGCGGGCGATGATCTCCATAGCGGCATGCAACTGTTCTCCGCAGTCGCATTTGACCGAGCCCAGGGCGTCCCCCGTCAGGCATTCGGAATGGACCCGCACGATGGGAATCTCGGGCATCGGATCGGTAAAGAGCGCCAGGTGCTCCTTGCATCCTTCCCGGAAGGCTTGGATCCGAAACTCCCCGTAGCGGGTCGGCAGATTGGCGACATTGGAAATATCAATGCTTTTCATGGCGGCATTATACTCTAACCGAATCTGCCTCCCTTCAGAAAGCAAAGAGTACAATAGCCCCCGACAAGATTTTGAAAAAAAGGACGACCATGTTCGCACGTTTCCGGCGGCGACGCATCTCCCCGGTTCTGAGAGATCTGCTTCAGGAGACCCGTCTCGGGGTCGACGACTTCATCTATCCCCTTTTTCTGCGCAGCGGAGAGGGGATCCGCAACGAAGTGGCCTCCATGCCGGGGGTCTTTCAACTGAGCGTCGACGAAGCGATCCAAGAGTGTGAAGAGCTCAAATCCCTGGGACTACGTGCGGTGATCCTCTTCGGGATCCCCGAGGTCAAGGATAGCGTGGGCAGCGAAGCGCTTTGCGAGCATGGGATCATCGCCGATTCGATCCGGGCCCTCAAGGCGGCCCACCCCGACCTCTTCGTCATCACCGACCTCTGCTTCTGTGAATACACCGACCACGGCCACTGCGGAATCCTGGATCCGGTCCTCCAGACCGTGGACAACGACCTGACGCTAGCCAATCTGGGCAAGCAGGCAGTCATCCACGCCAACGCGGGAGCCGACATGATCGCCCCTAGCGGCATGATGGACGGGATGATCACCGCCATCCGCTCGGCGCTGGACGAAGCGGGCTTCCCCATGCTGCCGATCATGAGCTACTCCACCAAATTCGCCAGCGCCTGGTACGGCCCCTTCCGGGACGTGGCCGAGAGCGCTCCCAGCTTCGGCGACCGGCGCAGCTACCAGATGAACCCCGCCAACCGCCGCGAAGCGATCCTGGAGAGCCTGGAGGATGAAAAAGAGGGGGCCGACATCCTGATGGTCAAACCCGGCCTGGCCTACTTGGACATCCTGCGGGACATCCGGGAAGCCAGCCGCCTCCCCCTGGCGATCTACAACGTCAGCGGGGAATACTCCATGCTCAAGATGGCGGCCGCCGCCGGGGTCATCGACTACGAACGGGTGATGATGGAGACGCTGCTGGGCTTCAAGCGGGCCGGGGCCGACCTCATCATCAGTTACCACGCCAAAGAGGCCGCCGAAATCCTGCAGCGCGTCTGACGCGCCTTCTCCCATTCCAATTCAACCGTAAAGGAACGATATGAGCGCCAAAGAGTACACCGACGAAATCCTCGCCTACATTCAGGAATGGTCCCCGGGACAGAATGAATTCTACCAGGCGGCCACCGAAGTCTTCGAATCCCTCACCCCCCTGTTGGAAGAGGAAAAACGCTACCGGGAACACAGCATACTGGAGCGGATCGTCATTCCCGAACGTACCATCATCTTCCGGATCACCTGGATGGACGACTCCAACAAGATCCGCACCAACCTGGGGTACCGGGTACAGTTCAACTCGACTCTGGGACCCTACAAAGGGGGATTGCGCTTCCATCCCAGCGTCAACCTGGGGATCATCAAGTTCCTGGGCTTCGAACAGATCTTCAAGAACGCCCTGACCAATCTCCAGATCGGCGGCGGGAAAGGGGGCAGCAACTTCAACCCCAAAGGGAAGAGCGACGCGGAGATCATGCGTTTCTGCCAGGCTTTCATGAACGAACTCCACCGACACATCGGACAGACCCGGGATGTTCCCGCCGGTGATATCGGAGTCGGCGCCAAGGAGATCGGTTACCTCTTCGGACAGTACAAACTCCTCACCGCCCACTTCGAGGGGATCGTCACCGGAAAAGGGATCGGCTGGGGCGGTTCCTTCGGGCGACGGGAGGCTACCGGCTACGGTTCGGTCTATTTCGCCGAGCAGATCCTCAACAAGCAGGGTGACGAGCTCCGGGGCAAACGCTGCGCCGTCTCCGGAGCGGGAAACGTGGCCATCTACACCATCGAAAAACTCCACAGCATGGGAGCGACCCCCATCAGTTGCTCCGACAGCAAGGGAAGTATCTACCATCCCGGAGGCATCGACGTCAAAACTCTCAAGGCGGTCAAGGAGGTAGGCCGGGAATCCCTGGAGAAATACGCCGAACTCCACCCTGATGCCACCTACATCCCCCTACACAAGTACCCCAAAGGAGGCCACGCCGTCTGGACTCTCCCCTGCGACGTCGCCTTCCCCAGCGCCACTCAGAACGAACTGACCCTCGTCGACGCCGAGACCCTGGTCAAGAACGGCTGTATCCTGGTCAACGAGGGGGCCAATATGCCCACCACCCCCGACGCCATCGAATACCTGCGCGAACACGGGGTCCTCTTCGGCCCCGGCAAGGCCGCCAACGCGGGCGGGGTCGCCGTCAGCCAGTTGGAGATGGCCCAGAACGCCAGTATGCAGCGCTGGAGCTTCGCCGAGGTCGATACTCGGCTCTTCGGCATCATGAAGAGCATCTTCGATACCGCCTACGACACTTCCAAGGAGTTTGGGGACGAAGGCAACCTGATCCTGGGGGCCAACATCGCCGGCTTCCGTAAAGTCGCCGACGCCATGATCGACGAGGGAGCGGTCTAACTTCTCCCTTCGATCCGCTCCACCAAAATCCCCTGCACCCAGGCGCCCAGAACGATGTAGAGGGAGAGGAAAACCGTGAAAGCCCAGCCGAAGTAGTGGATCATGATGGGCAGCAACGGGATCTTCACCGCCCGGGCGTAAAAGAACGCGGCGATGTATCCGTCGCGCAGTCCATGCTTGCGCAGATCCTCGATCATGGGATACCAGGCGTACATGGGCCCATGACTGAGGATCCCGGCCGTCAGGGCGATTCCCCACCCTTTGAGCCCCCCTTCTTCCCCCAGGTGCTTCGCCAGCTTCCTCGGATCCAGCCAATAGTGCAGCGCGGCGGTGAAAAAGACTACCACCCCCAGGATAGGAAGGATCTCCTCCAGAACCCCCAGAGACACCTTCGCCGCCTCCATGGTCTTTTCCGGCGAGAGAAGAGCGAGGACCCCATAGAGCACGAGAACCGCCAGAAAGGTTTTCAGGCCACGCCAATGGAATCTTCGTTGTTTGGGAGAATCTACCGGAGCCACTGGATACTCCACACCGTGGCCACCGCCACCAGGATCGTGAAGAGAAAGGCCAGCACGTTGCGCAGCACGGTGAACCGCACCCCAAGAACCTCCGCCTCCAGGGGCAGCTGCACCACCCCCAGGGTGACCCAGGCCAGGATAAAGGCCGCCACTGCGTAGAGGCTGATCCCCTCCTGCAGCAGCTCCCCGCCCAGGATGTAACTGATCAGCGCCTGCCCCACGGCGATCCCTCCGGCGACGGTCCCCACCAGGGTATCCCGGACCGCATCCCCACTGAACAACGAGGCCAGCATCTCCTTGTTGACAAAGGCCTGGAAGATCCCCACCAGACCGACGATCGCCAACATCATCGGCATCAGCGAAAGGATCCCGATGGCCGCCTTTTTCAGCTCCTTTCGGTAGCTTCGCCGCTCGTTCACAAAGAGAGGGCCTCCCGCATCCAACGCTCTACCTCCTCAAGACGATATCGTCCATCGGTGAAACGATCGAAAGCCAAGACCCCCTGCTGCAGAAGCATTTCGCTCCCATCTCGGGCGGGGATCCCCCGCTCCGTCGCCAGTTTCAAAAAAGGGGTCTGCCGGCCATAGATCACATCCACGACCCCATGGGCCCCTTCCAGTACCTTTTCTAGAATCTCCATGGGAGCCGGCAGGTTTTCGTCCTTCAGCCCCGCCGAGCTCATATTGACCACCAATTCGCAGGAACGCGGAGGAAAATCCTCCCAGGTATGGGTCTCGAAACCCGCTTCCCGAAACGCTTGCAGTCGTCCCGGGCTGCGATTGAGGATCGTCACCCGGTATCCCGCGTCCCGCAGCACCGCCGCCGTCGCCCTAGCCGTTCCCCCCGCACCCAGGAAGAGAACCTCTCTGCCCGGCAGATCCGCGATGGCACGCAGAAAGCCGGGGGCGTCGGTGTTGTATCCGTGCAATCCTCCCTCCCGCTTCACGATGGTATTGACCGCCCCCACTTTCCGGGCAAAGTCGTCCAAGCGATCGCAGGCCCGGTAGGCCGCCTCCTTGTGGGGAACGGTGACATTGACCCCCCGCAGCCCCAGGGACAGGAACCGCTCCCGAAGCTCCTCCCCCCGGACCAACCGATAGCATCCGTAGCATCCGGGATGGCCCAGCTTTCGGAAGGCGTAGTTGTGCATCATCGGGGATTTGGAGTGATCCACTGGATCGCCGAAGATCGCGAAGAGTTCTTTGGTCATACAACCGCTCCTTGGTTCAAAGAGGAATGAAGCTCGTGGAGTATTATGGGAAAAAGGTGCTTTAGGTTGGATTTTGAAACTCTAGGCCACTCTTCTCATTTGGCAAGAGGATGGGCTTTGAGATACTCTTCCCGCTTTTTCACACTCCCCAGCTTGGTATAGATCTGGGTCGTCGCCATACTGGAGTGGCCCAGCAGCTCACTGACGTCGGAGATCCGCGCCCCATGTTCCAGCAGGTGGGTGGCGAAGGAGTGGCGCAACTGGTGAGGGGTCGCCTTGATTCCCCGGGCTTTGAAGAGTTTCCCCACGCGGTAACGCAGCTGCGAGGCGTTCATGGGAACGCCTCCCTTTTCGAAGAGATATCGTCCCTGGGGATAGAGAGCGAGATACTCCTCCATCGCACGAACGACCGGGGACGGCACCGGAAGTTGGCGGCTTTTCCCACCTTTTCCGTGGATCAGTATCCAATCCTTCCCGACCCGGTCCCGCTCCAGTCCGGCGATCTCTCCGATCCGCAGCCCCAATCCGTAGAGCAATAGCAGCAAGAGCCGCTCCATGGGATCCGCTGCCTCCAGAACCTCGAAGATGTACTCCTCCTCCAGAGGCTTGGGCAGGGTCTTGGGGACCTTCACCGACTCCGCCCCTTCCAGCTCCAGGTCGATCCCCCGCTGCTCGTTGAGATACCGGACGAAGGAACGTACGGCACTGAGCTTCTTCGCCACGGTCCGCTTGCTGTTGGCGGCGATCACCCGACGGAAGGGGAGGATCTCCAGCACCCAGCGATCCTTTTCCTTCGTCAGCCGGGAATGCTCCACCATCTGCCGAAGGGGGATCTCGTAGGTCTTGACCGTCTCTTCGCTGTATCCCCGGATCTGGAAGAGGTAGTCGAGAAAGTCGTCGACGAGTTCGGAGAGATTCATCGGAATCTCCGGTTTCGAGTGAGGAGGGAGAAGAGAGGAGTGAGCATCCGAGAGCGAAAGCTACGCTTCCGAATGGTGAATGGTGAATGATGAATAGTGAATGATTTCGGTTTGTGTTGCTTAGGAACGCTTTTTTTCAAAAAAAGGATAGAGCCCGAAACAGTATGCTGACGACTGACGACTAACGACTGACGACTTTTTTTATGGAGGCGGGACTTCAGTCCCGCATTGCAGGGCTGAAGCCCTGTCCCCAATGACCAATGACCAATGACCAATGACGATACCGAAGGTGACAAACCTTGCGACTTGCGACTTGCGACTTGCGACTGCACCCATGGTGCCAGACTCAAACAATCTCTCCTTCGAGAGAGCGGCGCATCGCCTTGATGATCCTGACCGGAACGATACGTCCCAAGAGCTCCTCGCTCCCCTCCACACTGACCAGGCGGCCATCCTCGGCACGGCCAGCGACCCTGCCTCCCGGGCGGAGTTCCTCGAAGTAAACCTCCTTGATCTTCCCCTCCTGCTGGGCCATCAACTCGTCCACGATCTCGTCGTGACGGCTCTGCAGCCGCTTCAGACGCTCCGCCGCCACCTCTTCGGAAACCTGATCCTCGTACTCCGCCGCGGCGGTATGGGGGCGAGGGGAGTAACGAAAGCTAAAAAGCTGCTCGAAGCGGACCGCCTCCAGCACCTCCATCGTATCGGTGAAATCCTCTTCGGTCTCGCCGGGAAAGCCCACGATGATGTCGGTAGAGATCGCCGCGTCGGGGACCAAGTCCCGGATCCGGGCGCAGCGGTTCAGGAACCACTCTTTGGTGTACCCCCGCTTCATTCGCTGCAAGAGTCGGGTCGAGCCGCTCTGTAAAGGAACGTGGATCTGGGGACAGATTTTGGGATTGGCGGCGAACTCCTCCAAAAATTCGTCATCCATATGCAGGGGATGGGGGGATTGGAAGCGGATCCGTTCCAACCCCTCCACCCCACTGACCTTCCGCAACAACTCCGTGAACTTGGAAACCTCGTCCTCCCCGGCACTGAAACGTCGACCGTAGTTGTTGACGTTCTGTCCTAGGAGGATCACCTCTTTGGCCCCCGTCGCCACGGCCCGCTCCACCTCTCGAAGGATCAGATCGCTGGGGATGGAGATCTCCTCCCCCCGGGTGGCGGGGACGATGCAGAAGGTACACTGCTTGTCGCAGCCGATGGAGATGTTGACCATCGCCTTGTAGGGGTTGGAGCGATACTCCCCGAAAGGGTAGGTGCTCTCGTCATGGTCGATCTCCACCTCCACGGCGTGGGGGGTCTGCAGGACCTTGGTGATCTTGGAGACGTTGCGGGCTCCCAGGACGAAATCCACATAGGGAGCCCGTAGGATGATCTCCTCCCCCAGATGGCTGGCGGTGCATCCCGTCACCCCGATCTTCGCTCCCTCTTTCCGCCGTTTTCGGAAATGCCCGATCTCGGAGAAGAGCTTGGCCACCGGCTTTTCTCGCACGGAGCAGGTGTTGATGATCAGGAGATCCGCCTCTTCCATCCGATCCGTCAGCTCGTAGTTCTCCCTGGCCCCCAACTCGGCGACGATGTGTTCGCTGTCGCGCACGTTCATGGCACAGCCGAGGGTTTCGATGTAGAGTTTCTTGCTCATGGGAGTCGTCACTGCTGGACGATGTGGACCTCGTAGATGTACTCGTCGTCGTTCAGGCCATACTTGACCTCCCGCATATAGACGTTGTATCCCTCCTCCTCGAAGTGCTCGATCATCGCCTTCAGGTCCTTGTGGGAATTCTCCCGGTCGAAATAGAAGATCGATTTCTGGGGGAGCATCTCCTCCAGTTTGCTCAGTTCGATGGTCTTGGGCCGTGCTTTCAGCGTCGTTCGTGCCAGTTTCAATTTCATGCTTCCTTCCCTTTTCTCCCGACTTTTCGGGCTCTGCGTCTCTCTATTTATTTTGATTATACTTTATTTTTAGTAAAGCTGAGGTTAGATATAATGGACTTCTCCAAAAAATGAACGATCCCGCACGAAAAGTAACTCCCTGAGAAGATTTCGCGAAGATAAAGTGCCGGAAAGCAGAACGAATAGGAAAAGGAAAACAGTATGCAAAAGATCCTCTCGATCATCGAATCGATCGCCCACGAAAAGAATCTCTCCGTCGACAGCGCCATGGAAGCCTTCAAAGAGGCGTTGATCAACACCGCCAAGCGTCTGGTGGGCGAAGAGGGAAGCTACGAAGTGGAGATCGACAACGATGAACAGGATTACCACATCTACAAGGTCCTCACCGTCGTCCCCGACGGAGATCCCCGGCTGGAGGAGGATCCCGACAGCTACATCTCCGTGGAGGAGGCGAAGGAGTACGATCCCGAGATCGAGCCCGGAGACAAGATCCGCAGCGAGATCCGCCTGGAGGAACATGGCCGAACCGCCGCCGCCAACCTCTTCCAGGAGCTGGAGTACCACATCCAGCGCCGGATCGAGCAGGACCTTTTTGACAAATACAAGGCCAAGGTCGGCTCCATCATCATCGGGACCGTCACCCGGGTGGACGACGCAGGAAACACCTATGTGGAGATCGGGGAACTCAGCGGGATTCTCAGCCAACGCAACCGCATCAAGGGAGAAAGCTTCAAGACCGGCGACACGCTCAAGGCCCTGTTGCGCTACGTCTCCATCGATCCCAAATACGGGATGTACCTGGAACTGACCCGCACCGCCCCCAAGTTTCTCGAAGCCCTCATGGAGCGGGAGGTTCCCGAGATCCAGGACGGAGCCGTGGAGATCATCGCCTCGGCCCGGATCCCCGGAGAGCGGGCCAAGGTCGCCCTGAAAAGCGATCGCCCCGACATCGATCCCATCGGGGCTGCCGTGGGACAGAAGGGGGTGCGGATCAACGCCGTCAGCGCCGAACTCTGCGGAGAGAACATCGACTGCATCGAATACTCCCCTATCCCCGAGATCTTCATCACCCGCGCCCTCTCCCCCGCTATCGTCCAGAGCGTGAGGATCGAGAACAACAACACCGCCGAGCAGAAGGCCATCGTAGACATCACCTCCGACCAGAAGGCCAAGGCCATCGGCAAAAGCGGGATCAATATCCGCCTCGCCTCTATGCTCACCAAGTATCAGATCGAGCTCAACGAGGTCGAAGGGGTCACCGAGCGTGCCCCGGAAGCCGGCAAGAACCAGGAGAAGACCAAAGACCTCTCCGCCCTGGAAAACCTCTTCAAATAGGATCGAAATCGATCGGGTCCCACGACCCGATTCCATCCATCAAGCCGTTTCGGAAATACCCCTCCCATCGCTTTACATCCCCACTTTTGGATTTTAACCCAAAATTTGCATTAGCCAGTACGCCATCTGCATCGATCATCGGCGGCATAGGCGATTCATCCAAAGCCTCGACGAACCATACAGGTGCGCCTACGTTTCGGCCGAACACCTCTGCACACCGAGCACCGACGCATCTGACGCACTTTCTACTGCGAAATTTGGGTTTAACAGAGAACTGAGCTTCGAGTCCTCATCAGCAGTAATGGTATGGAAGCATCACAGAGATGCCAGCGACTCCCATTCTTTTTCCTGCTGGGAGCAAGAGAGTGGGAAGCAATGAGATCCCTTCGGGGTTCCAAAAAAGCCATATGAACTGGGCAAGAGCCAATCACTCGTCAAAGAGAGCCTATTTCCCCCGATGCGGGTCGATCCAGAGCAGAACCAGATCGGCGATCACGTTGCCCAGGAGGGTCAGAAAGGCCCCCACCACCAGAATCCCCATGATCACGGGATAATCCCGGGCCAGGGCACTCTGGTAGAAGAGCAGGCCCATCCCGTCGATGGAGAAGATCTGCTCCAGAATGACGCTTCCCCCTAGAAGTCCCGGCAAAGAGAGTCCCAGAATCGTCACGATGAAGGGCAAAAGGTTGGGATAGACGTAGCGACGGACGATCGTGGATTCCTCCAGGCCCCTGGCCCGGGCGAAGAAGATGTAGTCGCTCTTGAGGATCTCCCGGGTCAGGGAGCGGATGTAGAGCATCAGGGA
>JALWPZ010000246.1 GCA_026994745.1 Campylobacteraceae bacterium
CGGTATAGTCATCGAGTTTGCCTTTGAACTTTCTGGCGAAACGCCCGCAGTAGGGACACTCCGGATCGGTGAACAGGTATATCTCCCTGGGTCCGTGTCCGTAGCTGAAGGCTACCGCATCCTTCACAGTTTTGAAATCCTTGGGGAAAACGATCGGGTTACCCTCCCTGTCGTAGCCCGAACCGATATAGAGCGCACCGCTCTTCCTGTCCAGAAAGGCGGTAACCGTCTGTAAACCGCGCGGTGAGCGCGCCTCTACCTTCAGCACATAGCTCTCCGGTCTCTCGATCGCCCCTTTGAGTTTCAGTGAGGGGTTCTGCAGCAAAGGATTGGCTTTTTTGAGCTCCTCGAGCTTTTTCGGGTCGGTAATGCTCTTTTGTGCATACAGGGAGGTCATCAGCGCACAGAGAGTGACTGTCAGTAAAAAAAGTGATCGCATAGAGGGGGTTCCTTCGAAGTTTGATGGCAAAGTATAACATAAAATCGTTTGTGTGCAAGGCGGCGGCACCATAAGCGAACAAGGCATTTCGTGGTACACTCACGCTATGAGAATACATGGCTACCGCTTCCTTTTCGACACCTCCATCCCCACTGCGGGGCGTGCGGCCGTCTCCGTACGCGCAACCGGAGAGAGGCTCCGCACCGCATTCCCTGTCCGTCGTCCGCCCGTACCGCTCTCTGGCAGTACGGGTATCTACCGTGCAAAGAGCCCCTTCGAGGAGGCGGGGTCCGATTTTTCATGGGCGCTTGAGATCGTCGGCGAGGTCATTCTTGCGTGGGAACCGAAGAGGCGGACCGTCACCTACGAGCCTCTCGAAAACTTCTGTCCAAAACGGCTGCGCTTCTGGCTCTACCACACCTTCTTCCCCATGAGTCTGGAGTTCAACAGGAGCACCTCGTTTCTGCATGTCGGTGCGGTGGCCCACAAAGGGGAGGCGCTCCTCTTCGCAGCCCCCTCCTTCGGAGGCAAATCGACCCTGACCGCACACTTTCTGCACAAAGGACACGCACTGGTCTGTGACGATGCCGCCGGTATCACACGCAGCTGCGGCCGGTGGCACATCACACCCTCCTACCCGTGGCACCGCCCCTACCGTCAGCCCGCAACACTTGGAAAAAGAGCGCGAAGCTTCGCATCAGAGCCGCTTCCCGTACGGCGCATCTACCTTCTTGAAAAGGCGCAGCCGGATGCGGAAGTCTCCTTCTCCGTACTCCGCGGCATAGAGCGCTTCCGTGCACTCAACGGGAGCATCTTCATCGATTTTCCCTTCAGGAAAAGGGAGCGCCTTGCCTACTTCGGCGCCATGGCGAACGATGTCGAAATTGTCACCCTGCACATCCCGTGGGACCTTGAGCGTCTCGATGAGGTCTATACCCGTATCATCGCAAGAGAGAAGGGAGGGGGATCTCCCGCTACATAGTCTTCCCCAGGAGAGGGAAGGCTATTTGAAAATCGGCATATCGGGCTTCGAAAAGTCGAAACTGCGCGGTTTGACCTCACGACTCTCTTTTCGGACTGCGGCTGAGCGTACACCCTTGTACTGTGATGCCGTCCGCGCCGAGGCACTGTCCTTGTCCGGTACCGCAGGCAGCGGAATCTTCACCTCCGAAGTTGCCACGACCCACCTGAAGGCGTGTGACCGGCTGCCGTCCATACGGAAAGTGTACTTCATGATGCGCCCGTCTCTCACCGCCTGCACCTCCGTACCGTTTTCCACATCGACCAGCTTCATGTGCCGTGTCAGCGGATTGGTCACGGATCGGTACTCCGAATAGTGTGCCGGTGCATCACTCTTCGGTGTCAGAACGAACAGCCCGTGCCACGAGAGTGTCACCTCCGCATCCGGGTCGTCCGTCACGACAGAGAAGTTCCAGCTGCGTTCACGGTTCGCATCGTAGGGGTAGAAGAGTGCCTTGTACTCTCCGGGTTCAAGGCCCTCGGGATTCTCGAACTGAATGTCGATATAGCTCTCGCTTGTCGTCCCCGCCGCTTTGCGTGCATAGGCTTCCGTATCTGCGGTATCGAGCTCTCCGAGCTGGGTGCTCTCCGTCTTCATGCCGCGCACCCTGTCTTCGGCGACAAGCCGTACATACCAGTTCGTCGGTATCACCTCCGCAGCCTCATCACCTGCATCGGAGCGTGCACTGCCGCTGTTTCCTGACCCTCCGGAAGCGGCAGTTCCGCCTCCGCCGCACCCTGCCAGCAGCATACCCAAAAGAGATGCCGCTACTATATATTTTATTCTCATCTGCTACTCCTTGGGAACCAAAAGCTTGATCGTGCCGGCGATGCCGTCATCTTTGAGTTTCTGCTTCATACCGATCCAGAACCCTTTGTAGGGTATGAGCTTGCACGCTCCTATACCGTTGTCGCTGCATGGGACATAACTCCTGCTTGCCGCATCATGCATCCATATCGTGCTCTCCATATACCCTGCATTTTGGGCCTCTGTCGGCGTATAGGCGGTTCCATTTATGACAAACCGGCAGTCGGCCCAGTTGACCGGACTCCGTCCCGGGAAGCTGACCATCGTGTAGCGGGTGTCACCCACATAGTTGTCAAAACTCGTATCGTAAAAGAGTGGAACCTCGATACATCTTGCCCCGGCACAGTCCGTACTTGTGCTATTGAAATCTGCCGCCTCAAGGTTGTTGACCGACCAGTTGTAGTCGTTGAACGATGCCAGGTAGTACCCTTTCCCAAACTCCAGCACTTCGGGGGTTCCCGTGTAGGGGTCACTGCCGTTGTAATCGAGGAAGCGGTAGTCGTCAGGCTCGTTCAGGGGTGTCTGCACATGCTTGGCGACCACCCAGTCCCGCCCGTAGACACCGCCGATGTCGTCGCCGAAGATATCGGCGATGGTATAGCTTCTGCCCCGCATCTCGGCGGGGATGCTCACCTCTTCCCAGGTCTCCGCGGCGATATGTGCCTCGCAGCTGACGGGCGGACGCGCATTCCCGGTGAAGTCGAGCCCCTGTGACTCCCGCCTGTATATCTCTCCGATCTGCGTGTCACTCAGCGCACTCTTCCATATCTTCACTTCGTCGATGCCGCCCTTCATGTACTTGCTGTTCTGCCTGCGCCCGATCTCCAGCGGTGTCGTCGTGTTGACGACATTGCCGCTCAGCACTACAGAGACTGCTGGCGTCGAACCGTCAAGGTAGAGAAGCATCTTACTCCCGTCATACACCGCAGCGACAAAGTGCCAGTTGCCGTCGGTCCAGCCTGCCGGCACCTTCACATCCGCATTTTTGTAGTTTGTCTTCTTATCGACACGCAGCCGGAACCGGATATAGTCGGTACTCAGATCTTTGAAAAATAGCGACCACCCCTCTTTCGTTGTACCGTTTCTGTAGTGTTTTGTCACATAAGCCTGGTCTCCGCTCAGACCGGTCTGCTTCACCCATGCGGTCACCGTAAAGGCATTTGTAAAATTCAGAATGTCCGCATGGTCCACATCGAGGTAGTCGTCTGTACCAGAGCTTCCAAACTCCCCGTATCCGTTGAGAACACCGTTCTGCAGCACGGTTTGGGCACTGTTGTAGGAGGTCATATCCAGACGCTGCGAACCGCTGTCTTTGACATCTCCCGTCACCCCGTTTTGATTGTCGAACCAGTAACACTCGTCCATACGGTAGTTGACGATGGGGTCTCCCGCCGAGAAGCTGCACTCAACCTCCTGACGCCCTGTACCGTCGTAGTTGGTCCTGTTGGCCTCGTTACTGTAGATGGTAGCAAGCTCCGCCCGGGAGAGGTTGGTATCGAAGAACTTCACTTCATCCATATACCCCGGGAATGCGGAGTTTATGTAATAGCTTCCCGGTGTCGTACTGTCCTGGGCAAGCAGCAGCGTCGCCTGCGGATCGGAGAGGTCAAGAGGGGTTGCCGCGCTGTCGATCGATATACATTCGAACTTGCTGTCGTTGATGGCGACACACGCCTGCGTGTCCGATTTGCTCAATGCGATGAAACTCCACTGGTTTGCCGGAATGTCGGCGCTTGTAAGCGTAAAGTTGTTCTGTGTCCCGTTAGCCGCATACTTCAGGTTGACATTGGAACCGTCGATCCGGAAGAGCAGCATGTCGTAGTCGCCGTCGCCGTTTTCGGCCGAGAGAAACGTGTTTTTGCTTGAAAGGTTCTGTGTGGGGTAGACCCATGCGGTAAAGGTAAAGGTATTGCGTCCGTTCAGCAGTGCCGGCGGCAGTGCCACAGCACTGTTGTCGTTGCCCTGGTTGAACGCACCCGAGCGGTTGATGACACGCTGCAGTGCCGTCGTCGTTGTCGTATTGGCGATGTCAACCTTGGCGTCGTAACTGCCTGTCTGGTCTTTCACCTCCCCGGCCGTACCGTTCCACGAACACTCGTCCATGCGGTAGTCGGCGATGGTTCCGGCAGCGAGATTCACCGCCAGAAACACTGTAATGGATACTATACGTTTCATCTTCTCTCCTATTTCATAAACGGTATGGCGAGTTTGACACCTGTGAGGTCAGCGGCGCCGAGATCTTTGATCCAAACCCCCTGATAGGGCTTGATCTCATCGGAAAAGCCCGGTGTACCTGCAGCAGTGATAGCCCTGTAGTTCTGCCCGCTTGCGATGTCCGGTGTATTGACATCGTAAACGTAGCCGGTATGGTCGTACACGATTTGATACTGGTCTGCAATGGGGTACCAGTCAGTACTCACAAATACATACAGGTTTTGCCATTTAAAGGTTCGCGGAAAAGGGTTTCCGATCATTATCTTTTTGACTGTACCGGAGGCTGAGTCAGGCATTGGCATCTCATAATACCCGCCTACTGTCGGATGCGGATATGACACTGCATTCGGGTCCACCGGCGTACGTTGCACGTTCACATTGTCGTCGACCCGCAGCGTCACATTGTGGTCCGCGATGATCCAGTAGCCTCTTCCCAGCTCCATCGGTTCGCTCTCTGCCACCCGTACATTGTCGGCGGAATGGCCGGTATAGTCAGGACCGTCTTTGTACATCACCCAGTTGCACACTTCACTGGGATTGTCGGTCTGACAGTATGTCGCACCGCCGCTGGCGGCGATATCGTCACCGAAGATGTCAGCTATGCTCGCCCCTCCCGTGTCGCACGGTGCAGAGACGATCGCCCACTCGTTTTCTACCAGGTGAGTCGGTCTGAGCCCGCAGGGCACCCCTGTAACGATCGCACGGTCACCGGCGGGGTCGTTGACGATGGCATTCTCCCTGTACATGTCGGCATCCGTAGCCACACCGGGATTGGTGCTGCCCAGCTGGTACTCCGTGAGGGCATGGGAAACAAGCGAAAGGTCTTCGTTCATCGGGAAGAAGTGCAGCAGCCCCGTCGTAGGCGTGACGTTGCCAAGAGGTGCATTCGTGCTCAAAATGGTACGGTCGTCTATCGCCACCGCTCCTGCAAGCGTACCCTCGAAGGCAAACTCCGCCCAGGGAGTACTGCCTCCCGTCCAGAAGGAGTTCCTGTTATCTTCCGCAACGGCGGCAAGGCCATTGGTAAAGTGCATCGTGTCTATAGCCACGCTGCGGCCCAAATGGCTGCCTGCCGTACCGACCATCATGTTGCCGGGGTAGGCAGGAAGCGCCGAACCGTTACTGTCGTAGACATACGCCGCACCGTCGTTGGAGGAGTAGTTCCGGTCACCTACGATGACGGAGAACTGCTCGGGGTCTATCGCGATATCCCCCTTCATCGCCATAGAGGAGCCGAAATGGACGGAGCCTGCCGGTGCATTGTCCGTAAGGGTGACCGCCAGGTTGCCGGAGACGGGGATCACGCCGCTGTCGTAGGTCACGACCGTCGCGCTGCCCGTACCGCCGGTCCCTGCAAAGCCCGGGGCCCCCATCACCACTGCGGCGGTACCGTCACCCCTGTTGTGGAGGGCTACGGCGTAGCCCAGGTTGTCCAGAATCTGCGGGTTGTCCGAAGAGATACGCAGTTTGCGCTCCCAGAGATTCGTGGCGCTGTTGCGCTCGAAGACGTAGACCATCCCCTCGCCCGGCGCATCCTTGACCACGGTCAGTGCGCCGCCGCCGCCGGTATTGCCCGGAGGCTCCTGCAGGTCGCCCAGCCACTTGTCACGGACGAAGTCGTAGCGCCAGAAGTTGTTGTTGCCGCCAAAGAAGGAGGTGTCGCCGCGCTGGACGTAGAGGAAGGTGCCGTCGTAGACCATCGCACCCCCTTTTCCCACGCCGTTTGGCATCTCTGCACGCTCCGACCAACTGTCCGCTGCGATATCGTAGGCGTAGAACTTTTTTTTGTCCGTCAGGGTACCGTCGTTACCCCTCGTAAGGTAGATGAACGTCCCGTCCGAAGCGAGCGAGCCTCCCTTGCCTACCCCCTTGGGTATATCCGCCAGTGTCGTCCAGCTGTTGGTATCGACATCGTAGCGGTAGAAGGTCTTCGAGCTTCCGAAGGTCGAACCGTCACCGCGGGTGCCGTACACCGCGCCGTTTACGACGACAAGCGCACCGCCGTAGCCTATCTGGTTGGGTGCATCCGCAAGCGTCTCCCAGCTGTTGGCACTGATGTTGAAGCGCCAGAAGTCCTTGTTCTTGTCCCCGCGGAAGGCATAGATGTAGTTTCCTCCGTCCCATGCCAGTGCACCGCCCTTGCCCACCTTTTTCGGGGCTGAGGGTCCGCTGCTCCAGCTGTCGTTTGCGATGTCGTAGATGTAGAAGTCCGAGGTGGGCCTGCTGTTGATACCGCCGTTCTCGCCCCGGAAGGCGTAGATGTAGTTACCGCCGCCCCACGCCAGCGCGCCGCCGTGGCCGATGGTATCGGGTGTCTGCGCATGGGAAACCCAGCTGTCGGTCGCAATGAGATACTCGTCGAACTCCTTCGTGTTCGCCCCTCTGAAACGGAAGATGCGGTTTTCGCTGAACTGCGGTGACCCCGCAGCCGCGATGTTGCCGTCTATGGCAACCGAAAAACCGAGATTGCCGTTGTCGATGCTCCCCTGGTAGCTTCCGTCACTCACCCACTGGAAGGTGCTGTAGTCCAGCCTGTAAAAGTGGACGATGTGGTTGTCCGCATCACCCACTATGGCGTATTCGCCGTTCATCGCGACGGCATCGCCGCCGCTGCTCTCCAGCATCTGTTCGGATACCGACGGCTGCGCATAGAGAAGCGCCGCACTCAGTATCAACAGCATGATCTTTCGCATGGCATACCCTTTTTGTTTATATCATCCTTACATTATACCGAATATGTGATGATTTTAAAGTAAAGACGGTTATCTGATCAAAAGGAGCCCGCACCCTTGCCAAACGGGCAGGCACGGGAGGTTCTGAAAGGAAGGAGATGACGGCACTCCCGGCTGGAAGCGCTGCCCACTATTTTTCGTACGGGTAGGTGATCTTGTTGGTGTTGGTGTTGCCTGCATTGAGCTTCACCCAAAACCCCTGCATCACAGGCACGACATCGGTGAAACCCGGTGTGGGCGTGATCGCTTCGTAGTTGTTGCTGCTTGTATCGCTGCTGTCCTTGACGTAGACGACCGGCTCCATCGGATCCCCCGTGTTCAGTGCGGTTGTCGGCACATAGTTCGCATCCTTTGCGGCATTCTGGTAGTAGAGGTCCGAAAGCTGGAACTTTTTAAGGAACGGGTTGCCTATAAGCACCTTTCTCGGCGCAGCCGCGTCCGAATCGGGCAGATTGTAGCCCATCACCTCCTCGAACGATGCACCGCTGGTCGGCAGACCGGGGAAGTTCGAAGCAGGTTCGCGTGTCGTACCGCGCAGGTTCGGCGTGGAGGAGATGGTGACGTTTTTGTCGTTCCTGGAGATGATCCAGTACCCTTTGCCTGGCACCATCACTTCCGTCGCATCCATCAGTCTGAAGTCGGTGTTCGGATTGCCGGTATAGTTGGCGTCGAGCTGCTCGTACATCACCCAGTCAGCCTCGTCTCCGTAGGTACCGAGTCCGCTGAGCAGGTGGCCGATATCATTGTTTGACCCCGCCGCACCCATGTCGCACGAGAGACTGAAGGTCTTCCACTGCATGGCGGTCAGCACTACCCTTCCGGGTCCGCAGCCGTACTCCCTGTAGGCCACCTCCCGTGTCCAGAGCTCATCATACAGGTTCGACGACGTGGAATCAGTACCGTTGGGGTCGATGAACACCACACCGTTGACATCGCTGTAGTTGTCCTGGTTCTCCGCCCAGAAGATGAGTCCGTTGACACCTACACCGGTAGCGGGGTCGCTATTGGTGCTGTCTACGGGGCAAGACTTGCTGTTTGAAGGGTCTGCCGCTCCGTCCTGCAGACCTTCGACACAGTCGGTGATGAGATCGTTGTCCGAGTCGCTGTCACGAAGGTCGGGCGTCCCATCACCGTCGGTGTCGCGCGGGGTGAAACCGTCGGTCGGATAGTTGTCGTAGATCCCCGTCGACGTCACGGTACCGCTTGGCTCAAGATAGCCTGTCTCCGTAGCTGAGAG
Organism: Campylobacteraceae bacterium; assembly: GCA_026994745.1. GTDB lineage: Bacteria > Campylobacterota > Campylobacteria > Campylobacterales > Sulfurovaceae > Nitratifractor. Next base: position 8,451 of record JALWPZ010000246.1, read on the forward strand.
CGTATAGCTCCTCTGCCCCTCGATATTGTCGGGGATGCCGTCGTTGTCGCTGTCGAGGTCATGGTAATCCTCCACGCCGTCTCCGTCCGTATCGACATAGACACCCTCATAGGTGATGTTCCGTACACGCTGGTCATTGTTCAGTCCGCCTGTCGATGCGGTATAGCCGAAGTGCACCTGTCTGGTACCGCCGAAGTAGTTGTTCTCGATATCCGTAAAGGTATGGCTCAACACCTGCGTACCGTCAAGGCTGACATCCATCTGCTCTGCAGCCGCGTTCCAGACCACCTTCAGGGTGTGCCAGTTGCCGTCTTCGAGGTTGGTCACTGCAACCGACGACGTCACGGCCCCGCTCGCACTGAAGAGATCACCGTCACTGTCGCGTATCTGCAGATGGTCGGAAGCCATGTCGCCGTCCGCACCGTCCGGGCTATTGTCATAGGTATCCAGCTCGATATAGATACCGTTCTGTATGCCGTTGGCACCGAGTCCCACACCAGAGCCCCCGACGGCATCCTTGCCCGCCGGGTCGTTGTGCAGCACGAACGCCATGCCGTCCGCACCGCCGTCATTGTTCCCCAGGTAGACCTCTGCCGTATAGGTGAAGTCCTCCTCCATGTTCAGCAGCGCAAAGGACTGTATGGCACCCGACTGGCCGTTTGTAGCCGGTGTCAGCTGCGCTTCCGTATTGCTGATGAAGTTGGCACTCCCCGTTGGGTTGAATACGGTATCCAGTCTGTTAAAGTCGATGTAGCCTTCGTTGATGTCCGAAACACCGTCGTTGTCGTCGTCGATGTCCGTATCGTCATCCACACCGTCACCGTCGGTGTCCGGCGGCGGCGGCGCGGGGAAGGTCACGACCAGGCTGAAGTTGTCGACGGTCGCACTCGAAGAGGAATTCCACCCCCCGCTGTCGTTGTTCGGGTTGATGAAGCGAACCTGGGCGTTGGCAATCAGACAGGAGGCATCCAGCGAGCCAGACGCAGGCCCGCTGAAACTCTTCCCCATCGTTACGGTAGAAACCCACCCCGAACCGTTGTAACACTCCAGACGCAGCTGGTCTTTGTCGTTATAGAACGGAAATCCGGAATCAGCAAGTCCGGAAGTATCCACATCGAACGAATAGCTCACGGATGTCGCACCCCCCGCATCGAAGGTGCGTGCGACGTTGAGACCATAGTCGAGGTCCGTAAATTGCAGCAGTCCGCCCGTGATGAGAATGTCACCCGCTGCCGGGTTATTGTCCTGGCTGTCGATCCAGTCGGAGGAGAAGGTCCCGTTTCCGTCGTTGTTGCTGTAGGAGACCACATCGAAGTTGTCTCTGTACTCCAGGGTGTACGAAAATGCCGGTATGCTCGCTGCCCACAGCAGCAGTATTATATGTTTTACATTCATTATCTCTCCCCTCCTACCAGTTCGGCGCACTGGGCGGCTTGCCGAATCCGGCTTCCGCCTCGGTCGGCTTTGCCAGTGTCCCCAGAGCCACGATGGTCGGCGCCGCATAGACTGCCTTTTTCAGAAAGCGGCGACGCGACGACGCTTTGCTCTTCTCAGCCCTTTCGGGCCGCACACACTTCTTCTCTGTTTCTGAAGCCATAACGTATCCATCCTTCTTCGTATACGCATCTTGGCGGCCTGGCGATCTCCTGGGAGACCCATGGCTTTCCGGCCCCGCTTCACAACGGGTGTGGCATTTTTCAATATACTTTTGGGCTATTATAGCGTATGGTTCATAAATCGGATATAAAGGCGCTGCATGCCGCCATCGGCAGCCGCAGGAGCGGTGCGCGGAAGTGTGGTTTTTCGGAGCCGGAACGGGGGTCTACATGGGCGGCAGCCCGAAACGCCCTCCCTTTCCGGAGGGCTCCGGCGCTATCCACTCCACATCCGCACCCCCCAGCAGTCTCTGTTTTTTCGCAGAGGAGCGAGGCGAAACATCTGCTGCGGGCGCATCCCTCTTCTCTGCAGTCGGTACGACACTACCTGCACCGCTCTCGACACGCTTTTCGCTCCCGCCGCTTCGGATATCCGGCTCTGTTTTGGCAAAGGCGGTCTCTTTTGGCGCGGACGGCTGCGATGCCGGTTCGAGCATCCAGAAGAGAACTGCGACCGTTATGAGCGCGCTCATGACGACAAGATATTTCATCATATCGCCGCTATGGCCGCTTCAGCGGTTCGAAATCTTTTTTACGGACTTTGCCCAGCACCCAGCGGAAAGTACGGGTGTGCAGCCCCTGCATACCCAGCTGCGCATCTTCGAGTTCATCCACACGGTAGGTGCGGTTGTTGTCGACATCCACCAGCGTGAGGGCCGCTCTCAGCTTCGGGTCTCTGCGTGTCTCGATGTAGCGCACCCTCCCGTTCTCTTTGACGGAATCAAGATGCTGCGCCCCCTCCACGACGATCTTCAGCGGCGCATTGGCGAGATTGACCGTATGCTGGTTTCGCACCAGGAATGTCCAGACCGCCCTCTTCCCGACCCTTTTCCTCTTCCACTTCCTGTAGTCGGTGAAGTAGTCACCGCTCACATCTCCCCAGTCGTAGTGGGGGAAGACCACCTGCAGAATCGCCGCACCGTAACCGGGAATGTCATGTATGTCCCTGCCCCGCTTCGCCTCTCTGAGCTTGCCGAACACCCCGGCGCTCTCATGGCGGTAGACCGTACCGTCTTGCGCGGTCGCATAGACTTTCGTACGCATGTACCATCCCGCATAGCGCCGTTTCGGATTTTTCCGCTCCGGCTTTGCCGCCGTACCGGACGCCTCCCGTACCTCCTGTGCATAGATCGCTTCCGCCTCCGCGCTCTTCTTCGCCCACAGCATGCCCGTTGCAAGCAGAAGCAGCGCTGCCGCAGCCGCGGTTCTCGTTTTTATGTTCCGTTTCATCCTCTTCTCCTACTTCTCGAAGGGCAGACCGAGTGTCTGCGTAGCGCCGC
>JALWPZ010000247.1 GCA_026994745.1 Campylobacteraceae bacterium
CGCTCACCCATGAGCTCTTCCTTCATCTGCCTGATGATGGGCTCGCCGGCGATCTCAGCTACACGCTGTACCATGTCGCCCATGGTGGAGCGCGGGATACTGAAGCCGTGCCGCTTGAAGATGCTCTCCTGGCGATTCAGGGGTTGATGATCGACAAACTTCGAAACCGTGATGGCGGAATAGACCGAAGGCTCAAACTTGCAGCGCTTGTAGCCGGTCATCTCAAATGCCCCCTTTGTGGTCACGAAACGTGACCCCCTCGGAATCCACCCTCGTTAGGCCTTCTTAGGCCGCTTGCTGCTGTTCCGTGCTCCTTTCCGGCTCTTGGCCTTGTGGTCCTTCATCCTGTAGCTTTCGCCGACGATTGGGATCAGGTGGGCGTGATGGACGAGTCTATCCAGGACAGCGCTGGCAATGACAGCGTCAGGAAAGTCGTCGGCCCAGCTCTCGAAGCCCTTGTTGCTGGTGATGATCGTCGATGATCGCTCGTATCGGCTTGCTACGATGCGATAGAATGCGTCAGCGAGGAGTCTATCAAGGGGCGTGAAGCCGAGTTCGTCGAGGATCACCAAATCTGGTTCCACATACTTGTCGATCACTTCCTCAATGGTCTCGTCTGCCATTGCTGCCTTCAGTTCGGCAGCGAGGTCCTGTATTGTTGTGAAACGCACGGTCATGCCTTCTTGAAGCACTCGCATTCCTAAACCGATGGCGAGATGAGTTTTTCCGGTGCCCGGTTGTCCAATGAGAATGACGTTTTCCTTCGCAGCTACGAAGTCGCAGTTCGCGAGAGTCTTCATCAGCTTCACGTCCAGCTTGGGCTGGAAATCCCAGTCAAACTCCGCCAGCGATTTCGGGATTGGGAATCGAGCCTTCTTGATCCGCTTCATCAGTCCCTTGTTTTCACGTGCGGTGAGTTCGCCATCGATGAGATACTCCAGAAACTCGAGGTAGGAATGTTTCTCCTTGATGGAGCTTGTGCTTTGGGCCTCAAATGACTGCGCCATCCAGCCGAGCCTGAGGCGCTTCAGTTTCTGCTCCATGGTTGCACTCATGCTTGGAATTCCCCTTTCAGTAGATCCTGGTACTCGCTCAGCGATCGTCCGAAGTCGTTAGCAGAATGATGACGGTCATCTCGTTGGGTTCCCGGAAGCGGAATCTTCTCAAGCCCACGCTCGAGAATGCGTTCAAGTCGTCTGGCCGAATCGACCGCCTCGAAGTAGAGTGCCCGACGACTTGCATCTTCTACTGCTGTGGCACCGTAGCGTTCAATCAGGCGCAGCATGCGCAAGACTTGGTCTCGAAAGACGAAGCGACTCTGTCTCAGGCGCGAAAGGAAACGAGAGGATGCCGGACCACAGGACCGCACGGTCAAAAGTCGTTGCCGGTGTATCTCCTGTGTCGCCGTTCGCTTTTCCTTCGGATAATGCTCGGTTTGCGTGGAGCTCTGTCCCTTGCCCGAAAGCCGCTCATGATGCGCTACAGCTATATCGCCGTGGAAGACCGCGAGATCCTGTTCGCGTAATCGGACCTCGACCTTCTCGCCCACGAGCCGATGGGGCACCGAGTAGTAGTTTCCAGCGATGTGGATGTGGCAGTCCTTGCGCACCCGGTAGCTGCCCCACTCCGACTGCTCGAAAGGCTCCGATGGCAGTGGGCGCAGGGCCTCTTTTTCCCTTTCAAAAAGATCAGCCGGGCGCTTTCTTGTCGTGCCATGGATGCGCTGATTCGCGACATCCTCACGCCAGCGGGCAAGATCAATGACATCTTCATCATGGCTGTGTTTCTCACGGCCACGAAAGAAACTGCCCTTTACGTAGCGAATGTCGCGCTCGACCCGGCCCTTGTCGGTCGGTGTCCGCGGTCTCGCAGCATCCGGCACAGTGCCGTAGTGCCGACAGAATTCAAAGAAGTCCTTTTGGTAGACCCGCTCACCGAGACCGGAGATCAAGACTGCGGAGCGCAGATTGTCGGGTTTCAGACGTCCCGGCACGCCGCCGAAGTACTCGAAGCCGCGCCTGATCGCCGCGAGAAAAGTCGGCACCCGCTGGTCAAAAACCAGTTCATGGTAAGCAAGACGACTAAAGCAGAGCGTCATGCAAAAGAGCCAGCGCCGACGGCGACGACCACCCTCAAGCACCGAGGAAACCTCACCAAAGTCGATCTGGGCTTCAGACCCCGGCGCGAAGGTCATGCGCTGGTAGCACACGCTCTTTCTTGGTCGAACTTTTCGCACCAGGCGTTTCACCGACTCGTAAGAGACATCGAGAGAGGAGTTCGCAGCCACCAGGTGGCTGTGAATCTGGACGGCTGAGCAGCCTCGTTCCACCATCTCTTCAATTTGATCACGGTACGCGTCAAGCTTGCTCGGACGGGGAGCCTGCTTGGGCGAAGATTCGCCAGACTCAATCTTCTTGAGCCAGGAACGCACCGTTCGGACATCCAGTCCCAAACGCCGCGCCATCGTTTTTTTCGGAACGCCCTCCTCGTGAAGGGCCCTTAAAGTTAAGAATGTAGACAAGGAGATCACCTCCGTTTTCCTCCGGCTTTCCAGGATTGTTAGAGCCCTGAATTTGCCAGAGATAGATAAAATCGGATACCTGGTGACTCCGAGCAGGGCCTGGGGTATACCCCAGGCCCTGCTCCCTTACCGGCCTCCGTTAGCCGATGGGAGGGGGGTCATGTTTCATGACCATTGGGGGGGTCACTTCTCATGACCGATAACAGCGCTCAAGAAGGGGTGCTGGTGCTTCTCCAGTCTTGACGCCGTGACCGTGAGGGCAGGCGTACTTCTTGCGAATGTAGCGGTTGACCTGCCACTGGGCTGGGATCAGGTGGCCGCGTTCCGTGATGTCCTGGCCAATGAGCTTCAGTGCAGCCTGGCACTCATCGCAGAC
>JALWPZ010000248.1 GCA_026994745.1 Campylobacteraceae bacterium
TACTTGACACTGCTCTCCAGGGCCGCTTTGGCGACCCCCATGAGGTTGTAGTTGGGAATGTACTTCACTCCGCCGTAGTAGCTCAGGGTCAGGATCGAGCCCCCCTCGTTGAGAATGGGTCGAAGCTCCCGGGAGAGTTCGATCAGCGAATAGACCGAGATCTCCATGGCGATATTGAAAGCCTCTTTGGAGACGTCGCTGAATCGGCCGCTGAGCCCCTCCTTGGGAGCGAAGGCGATGGAGTGCACGATGAAATCGATGCTTCCGAAATCCCGCTCCAGGGCTTCCCGCAAGGCCACGATCTCTTCGGGGCGGCTGACATCACAGGGGTAGAGCCTCCCTTCGCAACCCAGCTCCTCGGCGATGGGAGCCAGCTTCTTCTCGAAACGCTCGTTGAGATAGGTGATGGCCAGCTCCGCACCCTGCTCCTGACACGCCTTGGCGATCCCGTAGGCGATCGATTTTTTGTTGGCGATCCCGAGGACCACCCCTTTTTTGCCTTTCATGAACATCGACGATCCCTCCTGTATGAATTGGGGACATTTTACCATGCATGCGATAGAATGGAGATTATAGCTACGAGGAAAGCACCATGCCCCATTCCGTAAAAAGCGTTCTGGTTCTCTCGACGGGAGGGACCTTCAACAAAGTCTACGACCCCATCCGGGGAGAGCTGCTCGTCGATCCCGAGGCGAACGCTCTGCGATCCATCGCCAAGCGTTGGCGCTGCGAACTGGAGTTTCGAACCCTCATCGGCAAGGATAGTCTGGAGATGACGGATCGGGACCGTGAAGAGCTGCTGCAAACGATCCTGCAGAGTGGGAGACGCTCCATCCTCGTCATCCACGGCACCGATACGATGGAAGAGACGGCCCGCTATCTCGCCCACAGATTATCCGGGGGGTACAATGTGGTGCTCACCGGAGCGATGGTCCCCTACTCCATCGATCCGGTGGAAGCCACCGCCAATCTCGCTCTGGGGATGGGATCCCTCCTTTCCGATACTTCTACCGGGGTCTCCATCGCCATGAACGGTTGGTTGGGGCCCTGGAACGAATTGAAGAAGAACCGAGCTCAGGGGCGATTCGAACCCTATGGCCTCGTCTGATCCACCTGCTTCTCTGACGGCGTTGGCTGAATCTTTTCTTTGCCCTTCACCTTGGACGGCGTTGTCGTCTCCGCTGTGGGAACCTCTTCCCCCCGCTTTTTGATCGCCTCTTCCAGCTCCCGCTTCGCCTTCTGAGCTTTCGCCTCCTCCAACTCCTTGCGTACCTTCTCCAGGGGGTGCTTCTTGAAATATCCGTTGTAATAGAGATAGCGGTAGATCTTCGCGGCGATCGGCCCGGCGGCGCTTCCCCCATGCCCCCCATGCTCGATCAGAACCGTCACCACATACTCGGGACGGCGTGCCGGCGCGTAGGTGGTCAACCATGCATGGGACTTCTTGAAGTAGGCCATCTCCTCCTCCTTGGCCCGTTTTTTGATATCCTGGGGAATGGAGACCACCTGGGCCGTTCCTGTTTTCCCCGCCACCTTGATGGGGAGGTTGTGCAGAGGTTTGTAGGCGGTCCCCCGCTTGTCGTTGCAGACGTCGATCATCCCCTGACGGATCGTGGCGAAGTGATAGGCGTTGAAGGGGATCTTGACCCGTTTGGGGGTCACCTTTTTCCCGTCGATCTCCTTGGCCAGGGTCGGCACCGGCAGCCAACCCGTCGCCAGAAAGGCGGTATAGCGGGCAATCTGCATGGGAGTGAGGTTGTCGTACCCCTGGCCGATGGCGGCGATGACCGTCTCCCCTTTGTACCAGGGTTGATGATAGCGTTTCTTCTTCCACGCTTTGTCGGGGATGATCCCCCGATACTCCCGGGGAAGGTCGATCCCGGTCTTGACCCCCAGGCCGATCTGCCGGAGCGTCTTGGCGATGCGGTCGATCCCCACCTTCAGACTCTTGTCGTAGTAGTAGACGTCGCAGCTCTCCCGAATCGATTTGCGTAGATCCGTATCCCCATGCCCCCACTTCTTCCAGCAGCGGAATTTGTGCTTGCTCTTGTCGATGGTGATGTAGCCCTTGCAGAATTCGTGCTGATCCAGGACCCCGTGTCCGTATCGGGAGGTCGCCAGCGCCACTCCCATCTTGATCACCGATCCCGGAGGATAGACCGCGTTGATCAGCTTGTTGGTGAAGGGATGCCCCAGATTGTTCTGAAGCGCTTTCCAATCCTTTACGCTGATCCCCCCGACGAAGAGGTTGGGATCGAAGCTGGGATTGCTCACCGCCGCCAGTACCTCCCCGGTGGTCTTCATGACGATCACTACCCCGGCCTTTTTCCCCATCAGGTCGTAGATGTACTTCTGCAGATCCATATCCAGGTTGACCTGCAGGGTCCGATTGCTCACCGGTTCCTTCCGCTCCAGCAGCTCCAACTCCCGGTTCCGGGCGTCGACCTTGCTGATCACATACCCCAGCTCCCCTTCCAGAAGGCGGTTGTAATAGAGCTCCAGCCCGCTCTTTCCGATCCGCCCGACCTTGGCGGCCACTTCGTCCTTTTGGTTCTCCTTCCGGTTGGAACGTCCCACATACCCCACCACATGGGCGGCGAATTTCCCGTAGGGGTAGTAGCGCTTGGTCTCGGTATCGATCCGGATCTGCGGGTAGGAGCTGATCTGGGGATAGACCTTCATCATCTCCGCATAGGGGATGAAGTCGATCACCTGGATATAACGGTGGTTGTAGGGAGAGCTCTGCTTTCGATAGACCTGTTTCATCAGAGTGGCGTTGATGTCGGGAAAGTAGCGTTGCACCGTTTCGATGACCCGGTCGAGCTCCCCCTTTTTGATACTCAGGTGCGGAGCGATGGAGAGGGAGAATCCAATCTTGTTCACCGCCAGGAAATGCCCCTTGCTGTCCAGGATCTCTCCCCGGACCGGCTTGAGGTAATTCTTGCGCTCCACATTCTCTTTGGCCAGCTTTTCGTAGTAGAAGTTGGACTTGATACTGATGTGGTAGAGGCGGACGATCAAAATCCCCCAAACCACCAGGAAAATCGCGATCAGGATCTTGAGTCTCATAAAAGCACCGCCAGAATGGCATCCATCGTCAAAGAATAGAGCAGTAACAGGTTGACCTGAATGCTCTGGGTCTCGAAGATGAAGTCGTAGATCATGATCAGCCCGAAATAGATCAGATCGATACTCAATACCGAGATCAGGGCGACACAGACCCGACAGCGCTTGAAAAAGAGAACGCTGGGATAGAGAAAGAGATAGTAGGCCAGCACCGCCAGGAGGCTCAAGAGAAGCGGAAGGGAGAGATTGATCTCCAGATTCAGCAAATACAGCAGCGGAAACAGAATGTAGCGCCACCCCTTTCCATCAAGCCCCTGCAGGATCAGATAACCCGCGAAACCGATAAAGAGCGGCAGAGTGACGTAGATGGAGACCAGCATGGGATAGAAGAGAATCCCGGCCAGCAAGAGAATCGTCCACAGCGTTCGTTTCAGCACCTTCGCCCTTTACTCCCCGGGACCGATCTTCCGGATCAGAGAGACTTCGTTGCAGTTGGGAAAGTGGATGCATTTGATGCAGTCGGCCCAGATCTTGTGTTCGGGAATGCTCTCTTTGGCAATCTCCTCGAAGCCGAGGCTCCGGAAAAAATCGGGCAGGTAGGTCAGCACCAGTACCTCCTCGACCCCCAGCTCCTTCGCCTCCTGCAGGATCGCTTCGACCAATCCCTTGCCCACTCCCCTCCCCCGGAACCCGGGAGCGACAATGAGGCTGCGCAGCTCCGCCATGCGGGGAGAGTGGATGTGCAGAGCTCCGTAGCCCGCCAGGGTCCCATTCTCTTTGGCCAGATGATAACTGCGGATGTTGGTGGCGACCTCGTCGTCGCTGCGCCGCAGGATCACCCCCTCCTCCACCTCCTTGGCGACCAGCGCCTGCATGGAGGGAATGTCCGAGAGTTTCGCCCGGGTGTATTCGATCATGCGTCCACTCCGAAGATCGAGGCGAAGATCTCTCGATGGATCCGATCCTGACCGCTCTTTTTGGTGTTGGAGATCATGATGGCGTCGGGATACTCCCGCTTCAGGGCCGCCCGCTCTTTCTGCTTGAGCTTGTCCACCTTGGTGAAGACCCGCAGATATCGCTGATCGGGACGGAGGAAGTCCCGGATGTAGGCCTCCACCTCGTCGTCGATCCTGGCATGGGGATGCCGGGCATCCCGCAAATGGATGAAGAGGCGGATGGCGATGCGGTTTCGGATGAACTCCACCAGGTTCTTTTGCCAGATCTCCTTGAGGGACTTGGAGACTTTGGCGTAACCGAAGCCCGGAAGGTCGACGAAGCGGACCCTCCAATCCTCGTCCCGCCACTTGTAGTCCACCTCGAAGAAGTTGATCAGCTGGGTCTTGCCGGGAGTGGAGGAGCTCTTGGCCAGGTTCTTCCGCTGGGTCAGCAGGTTGATGGTGGAACTCTTCCCCACGTTGGAGCGCCCCAGAAAGACCACTTCGCTGTGGCTCTCCTCGACGGCGTCCCGGATGCTCTGGGCCGACTTCATGAATTCGGCGCGGACCGGCCGGGGGGTTTCGTTACTCATCGTTTCTTCTTGTCCGAGCCGCTTTTTTTGGTCTCTTTCATCTGGAAGATGAATTTCACCGGCCCCTTCTTGCCACTCTCCGCCGTGGCACGTCCCCCTTTGTTGTCCAGGAAGATCTTCTCTCCCTCCATCTTCCGTTTGTTGAGTAGATCGTCCAGTACCGCGTGCTTCTCCAGCAGATAGGTATCGTTGGTCACCTGGTAGGTCAATCGACCGCATTTCCCTTTTACATGCTGCTCGGGCTTGATGATCTCGAAATTCACGTTTCCGATCGCCTGATACTTCCTGGCATTGCCATCCTGGTCGAAAAAGACAATGAATTTATCCCCCTTGATCCAACTCTTTCCCTGGGTCGCATGGGCGTGTCCTTCAAAGATCGCCTTCTTCTCCTTGTCGATGTTGGTGAAGTGGTCCGCCTTCACCTCCAACGGCGCCTCCTCCGCCCCCAGGGCGAAGATCGTCAACAACAGAATGGCTGCTATCTTTTTCATATCTATTCCCTTCGATGATTAGAGCTTCGGCTTCGAAGCGTTTCGATCCTGTTGCATTTTATAATGTCCAAAGACCCTCTTGCCTTTACTGATATCGGTATTCAGGTTGTGATAGAAATCGATCCCTTTGACGTAGGATTCGTTCTTCTCTCCACGAAAAGGGCCGACGGAGCGTACGGTTTTCTTTTTGTTGTCGAAAAGTATCCGTTCGGCATAGTAGCGGGAACCGTCGAGCTTCTCCATGCTCACATTCCCCTCCATGGTGATCAAAGCCCCCTTTTTCATGGCACGCTCCGAGCGCAGGGATCGGATCTCGGGATTGTATACGATCAGCTTCCGGAAGTGCCAGCCTCCCCCGCTCTGGTAGGCCAGTTCGCTGCGATACCGGTTGAGAACGTTCGTGGCGTTCACTTCCCGCAATGTCCCTTTTCTCACTTCCACATTGCGCCGGTCCCCGGTGGCACTCTTCGACGCTTCGATCGCCTTCCGCTCGCTAAACAATGCGGTCAAGGAGAGAAAGGCCAGTGCAAGAACCAGGAAGATCTCTAGGCGGCTGACCATAATCGCAGAAACTCTCCCCGAAGGCCTTCCCGATCCAGCAGATCCTCGACCATCGCCCGTACGGCTCCCCGACCGCCCTTGGCGGGCAGGACCTCATCCACGGCGATCCGGATCGCCTCCACCGCATCGGCAGGCGCGTAGGAGATCCCCGCCTCCTGCAGCATCCCATAGTCATTCAGATCGTCCCCGATCACCGCGACCTCTTCGCTCTTCAAACCCAACTCCTCCAGGAGAGAGAGAAAACGTTCCCGCTTCTGTCGCACCCCTTGATAGAGATGTCGGATCCCCAGCTCTTTGGCCCTTCGCTCCACGATCCCCGATTTCCGTCCCGTGATGATCGCCGCCTCTCTGCCCAAGCGGATCCAGCTGGCGATGGCCAGGCCATCCTTGACATCGAAGGCCTTGAGCTCCTCTCCCCCTTCGGAATAGACGATCCGACCGTCGGTCAGACACCCGTCCACGTCCAGAACGATCAGGCGGATGGCCATCGCTAGAGCACTCCCTTGGTGCTGGGGATCCCAATCCGCTCGTTGGGGGTCACCGCCCGGCGAAGGGCCAGGGCCAGCGCCTTGAAGGAGGCTTCGATCATGTGGTGACGGTTGCGTCCCCGACGGGCCACCAGGTGCATTGTCATGGGGAGATTGAAGGCCAGCGCACGGAAGAACTCCTCCGTCAGTTCACAATCGAACTCCCCCACCTTCCCTTCGACGGGAAGCTCGAAGACCAGATAGGCCCGGCCGCTCAGGTCGATGTCGCACTCCACCGCCGCTTCGTCCATAACGGTCACGGCGTTGCCGAAACGCTCCAGTCCCCGAACGGGATAGATCGCCTCCCCCAGCACCTGTCCCAGGACGATCCCCACATCCTCCACACTGTGGTGGGCATCGATGTGCAGATCCCCCGAGCAGCTCACCTCCAGATCGATCAGGGCGTGTCGGGCGAAGGATTCGAGCATATGGTCGAAAAAGCCCACTCCCGTATCGACACTGGCGTTGCCCTCTCCGTAGAGCTTCAGAGAGACCCGGATATCGGTCTCTTTCGTCGTCCGTCGTTTCTCGATCATGCTCATCCTTTTCTCTATTCTCGGTGCTTAGCGGCGGATCAGGAAACCGCCTTCGATATTGTGGTCGTAGATGAAGTCCTTGGCCTCCTCTTCCGAGCCGAAGCCCATGACCCAGACCCGATAGAGCGGCGCGCCGTCCACCATGAATTCACGAATCATAACATGTTTCGGAGGCTGCACCAGTGAGCTGTATTTCCGCTTGGTGATCTCGGCGCCGATCTTCTTGCGGAAGGCACCCACCTGGACCCCGAAGTTGCTGAGCTGAACCTCGGGCACAGGCGCTTTTTCCGCCTTCTGCTTCTCCGTCGGCTTGTAGATCTTGCCGGCGAAGCCCAGGACCGTCAGCTTCACCTTGGCGATTCCGGTCTTGTCCAGGCCGATCTCCTTCCCCGCGGCGTAGGAGCAGTCGATGACCCGGCCGGCGACGAAGGGCCCCCGGTCGTTGATGCGGACAATGGTGCTTTTCCCGTTCTGCAGGTTGTCCACCCGCACCATCGTATCCATGGGCCAGGTCTTGTGGGCGGCGGTCTTGGCGTGCATATTGTACTGCTCGCCGTTGCTGGTCATCTTCCCATGGAAATTGGGACCGTACCAGCTGGCCACCCCCTTCATGGTGTCCCCCACCTTCACATAGGTGGGATGATAGGTCCGTCCCCGGACCGTGTAACTCCGCATCGTGGCACGATGCCGTGCGGCGCTGGTCTTTCCCGGTTTGGTATAGTGGGGCCGGGAACAGCCGCTGAACGTCAGGGGAAGGAGTGTCAAGAGGACGAAAGAGATCGTCGAGAGGAAAAATACTCGCATAGGGGCTCTTCTCATTTTTTAATATCAAAAAGAATACCTCAGGACCCCTTTGAGTCAGCTTTTCAATCCCACGGCTCAATAGCGCCGGATCCGCTCATAGATCTCGTCGGTCACCGGGATCATCAATACCGAACCGACCCGCAGCTGGGCTCGGGAGAGTTGGTTGGCGACGATCAGATCCAGCGGAGTCGTGTGGTACTTCCTCGCCACACTCTTGAGGGTGTCGCCCTTGCGGACCACATGGGCGATGAGGTGACTGTAGCCTTTCTCTCTGTAGATTTCCCGGAGCATCGGCGGCCGGTAGAAGGCCCGATAGTAGGCCAGACGGTCGGAGGGGATGAAGATCTGCGTCATCCCCAGATCCCGAGCCAACTCCCCTCCCCTTACCTGGGGATTGAGCTGATGGAGCCGCCCCACGTTCATCCGCAGCAGGCGCGCCATCTCCTCCAGGGAGGTGCCGCCGTAGATATTGACCAGCACCTCCGTATCGGGCAGGATCTCCTGGCGCAGTTTTCGGTCCTCCGCCTTGGGACTCGTCTGGATCTTCTCTCCCATCATCGAAAGCAGCAGGATCTTGCGCAGATAGTTCCGGGTCTCTTCGGGAATCCATTTCCGTCGGTCATCCATCAAGACGGCGAAATCGTCGGTCCCCGCCTTCTTGATGGCCCGCTGCAGACGCCCCTCCCCACAGTTGTAGGCCATCATCACCAGATACCACTTCCCGAACATTTTGTAGAGGCTCTGGATGTACTGCATCGCTGCCTTGGTGGAGGCTACCGGGTCGTAGCGTTCATCCTTGTTTTTGTCTACCTGGAGTTTGAAACGCTTGGCCGTCGCCGCCATGAACTGCCAGAGCCCCGCAGCATTCTTCTTGGATTTTGCGTAACTCTGAAACCCCGACTCGGTCATGGACATGTAAACGAAAAGATGACTCAAGCCCCCGGAGCTCAGTAGATCCTTAAAGAGTGGGATATACGCCTTCCCCCGCTTGGTGGAATTCTCGTAGAAACGTCGATAACGAGCCTCGTTCTTCAGAATGAAATTAACAAAGGAGGGATTGCGGATATACCCCGGATCGATATCGAACTCCTTGAAGACATAGGAGTAACTGGGGAATTTCGATTCGATGATCGAAAGGGCGTCGAGCCAGGCCGGAAGCGCGAACAATCCGAAGAGGAAAAGACGGCGGCTCTTTCGAGTGAGGAGTGAGGAGTGAGGAGTGAGGAACCGATTTTTGGTGAATGGTGAATGGTGAATGGTGAATGGTTTCGGTTTGCGTTGCTTTGCAACGCTTCGATTGAAATGGAAGCGGGACTTCAGTCCCGCAATGCAGGGCTGAAGCCCTGCTTCCAATGTCCATTGCCCGATGCCGTCGCCGAAGGCGACACTTCTTGCGACTTTTCCCCTGCCGGCCGCCGACTCCTCTCTACCCACTACCCACTGCCTTCTATCCACTCAGATCCCAAACAACCGTCGGGTATTCTCCCGGCAAATCCTCGTCAACTCTTCGAAAGAGATCTCCGAAAGCTCCGCCATCTTCTCGGCGATGAACCGGCAGTAGGCGGGTTCGTTGCGTTTGCCCCGGTAGGGATGAGGGGTCAGGTAAGGGGCGTCGGTTTCGATGAGGAGCCGGTCGCGGGGGATGCGGGGATAGACCTCCACCAGTTTTCGGGCGTTCTTGAAGGTCAATACACCGCCGATACCGTAATAGAAGTTCCGCTTTGCCAGTTGTAGCAACTGATGGTCGGCGTTGTAGCAGTGCAGCACCCCGCCCCGCTCTCCGGCATATTTTTCCAGCAGATCCTGACAGTCCCGGCTCGCTTCGCGAATATGAACGATCAGTGGTTTATCGTGCTCTTTCGCCAGTTCGATCTGATCGACGAAAACCTCTTTCTGGATCCGTTTCTCCTCGGCGATGGCCTCCTCCCCTTCGGGCAGACGGTAATAGTCCAGGCCGCACTCCCCCACGGCGACGCACTTCTCATGCCCGATAAAACGTTCCAGAAACCCCCGGTCGTAGTTGCGGGCATCGTACGGGTGCACCCCCACGGCGAAATAGACCTCCGGATACCTCTCGGCGATCGCTACCGCCTTCTCCAGTGTCGTCGGATCGGCCCCGGGAACGATGAACTCCATCACCCCGGCCTCTTCCGCCCGGGCGATCACCGCATCCAGATCTTCGTCGAAACGGGGATCGTCCAGATGGCAATGGGTATCGACGATCATCGGTTATGTCCTTGATTTTTGGGCAATATTATAACCAAGAGGCATTGGCACGGGGAAAGAGACGCACTTATCGGCCGCCGACCACGAGCCTCTTTCTGAGGGCTGTGAAATAGCGTCCGATAGCAGAACATTTTGTCATACTATTGGATGATTATAGCAGTAGGTGAGCTTACTCGTTAATACGGTTCATCGCCGCAGCGTAGCGACCAAGCGCTTCGTGTTCAACAACAACTCCAAAGCCCTCACAATGGAGGGGACCAAGATATCGGCGGCTTGCAGGGTTGAGGACGCGCATCCCTCTTCTCCCAGGACGGCGATCCCCAGGGCCGCCACTTCCAGCATCGCCCGGTCGTTGTTTCCGTTGCCCACGGCGACACAGTTCTGGGATCCCAGGCCGTGGACGAAGGCCGCTTTCTCCTCGGTGTGATCGTCGCTTTCCAGGACTTTCACTTCCACCGGGACTCCCAGCAACTCCTCTCGGACAGTCCCGAAGGTATCGGCGGTGAGGACATGGATCGTCAGATCTCCCGCCAAGGCACTGAGATAGGGGACCAGCTCCTTTTTGAAGATCCCGTCCAGGGCGATCGTTCCGTTGTAGTCCAGGACCAGGTGCTCCAGGTTCAGTGTCCCGAAACCGGGGATTTCCACTTTTATCACTTATTTTCCTCCTTTCAATACATAAACCCAAAAATCCACAGCGGGATCTTGTTGCCATACCCTACCTCAATGTCATCCGCTGCGATATAAGTATTTTCTTTATCTTTTATCTGGTCAAAAGATTTGCCTTTGCCTTCGACCTCAACCGTATATTTCCCCGCAATGAGAAAATCCCCCTCCTGGGCCAGTAGTATCCGTTCATCTACCAGTTTCGGGGTATTGTAATCGGCGCTTTTAATCTGATTGACGAAAAATACTTCTCGTTGGGTGCCCTTGTCGGCATTATGTGAGATTGCGTGCATCAGGTTGGTATTGTACATCAATAGTTTGTCCGGTTTGGAGAGAACCCCGTAACCTCTTGCTTTATGGTTAACCGTATTGATCAGACTGCCCAACTCCAAATAGTGGAGATATTCTATAAGTGTAGGACGTGAAACATCTATCGAGGCTGCCAGCTTGGAGATATTGGGTTTGATGGGAACAGAGATACTCAACAGGTAGACAAGCTTTTTTATCTTGTCGATCTGAGCATATTTGATATTGGTCGCATACGGCATATCCACCTCCAGTATCTGATTGATAATACCGATGAGATGATGGGTATAGCTTCTCTCCCGCTCGATCATGAACGGGTAACATCCCCCTCTAAGATACTCCCTGAAATGCACTAATGGTTTGATCTTTTTTATGATTCTTCCGGCAACAGATATATGGTCGGAGAGTATCTCCTCAAGCGAACAGACTTCGAAATCGGCAATGTTCTTGAAACGTAGATACTCTCTGAACGAGAGATTGGCGAGCCGATACGGAACAACCCTGCGACTGAGATCCGCCTGCTGTTTGCTGATCTGTATCATGGAGGATCCGGAGATGATCAGCTTCAAACGGCTGGTGTCATAGAGGCTTTTGATGTGACTCGACCACTCGTGATACTTGTGAATCTCATCGATGTAGAGTATCTCGCCGCCGAACTTCTCGAACTCCATGGCAAATTCATAAAGAGAAATGTTCCTGAAATAGGGATTGTCGACCGAGATGTAGAGCGCAGAAGTGTCGTCTCTATGGTGCTCTTTGAGATGCTGGAGAATCATCGTCGTTTTACCGACTCCTCTTTGCCCTGTAATAAGCAGACAACGTTCATCCCAGTCTATCTGGTCGTAGAGATAACGTTTATGCCGATAGGGAATGCTCTCGATGAGTCGTAGCTGCTCTTCGAAGAAAAGTGTAAAATCTATCATTCAATACCTAGAATTTTTTGTTAAATAGATTTTACAAATATTTATGATTTTTGTAAAGCATACTTTCTTGTTACCTTCCGCCGTCTGTCACCCCGGACCTGATCCGGGGTTCAGGGGTACAGTGTTCTGAAACCTATAGGAAGCTATGAACCCGTGGACTCCGGCTTTCGCCGGAGTGACAAAAATCGTACCTTGAATTATTTATCATGATTTCCAGGATTATCGGAGGCAGGGCTTCAGCCCTGCATATGCGGGACTGAAGTCCCGCCTCCGGTTGGAATGATAAATGTCGGGATGTCAACGCTTTCCGCTTCCCGTCGCCAATAGTTTCCGGGCGAAAGCGAGCGCCTCTTCGTCCGCTTTCTCCCCGCTGATGATCCGGGTGATCTCCCGGAGCCTCTCTTCGTCTTCGAGAGACTCCGCCCGGCTCAGGTCACCCTCTTTGCGCACCAGAATGTGCTGATGGGCCCGGGCGCTCAGGTGGGGCTGGTGGGAGATGGCGAAGATCTGGTAGACCTCCGCCAGTTTGGCGATCATCTCGGCGATTGCGATCGACTCGTCGCCGCTGACGTTGGCGTCGATCTCGTCGAGGAAGATCACCCCCTCCCCCCGCTTCGTCCCCTCCAGAGTCACGCTCATCAGCGCCAGACGTAGACGGTTGAACTCTCCGCCGCTCAGCGTGGATGCGCCGGATCCCTCCAGATCCAGATCGATCCGGTCGATCCCGTCGCTGTCCATCTTCGAATTTTCGAAACGGAAGGTGACCGTCGGCAGGCGCAATTTCTTCAGCGGATGCTGCAGGGCTTCGGCGACCCGCCGCGCCTCTTCCCGCCTTCCTCGACTGATCCGCTGCGCCAGAATCGCCAGCTCCCGCTCTTCCAGCTCTAAGTAGGAAAGCAGTGCGCTTTTGTCTCGCTCAATATTCTCGTATCCCTCCAACTCTTTGGCCTTCGCCTCCCGGTACTCCAGAGCTTCGACGACAGAGCCATGACGCCGGATCAGGGCCGAGAGGGCCTCCAGGCGCTCGAGCACCCCTTCGATCTCCACCTCCGCCAACTCCTCCGAGAGGTTCTCCAACTCCTCGAAATCGGCCCGGAGCTGGTTCATGGCGTCGCTGAAGTAATCGGCCTCCTTTCCCGCGAGGGCGAAGAGCTCCTGGACCCGCTCTTCCAGATCGAAGATCGGCGCCGCCCGCTCCATCGCTTCACGGATCTTGTCGATGCGGGAGAGCTGCTGTTTGATGGTCAGAAGCTCCTCGTACTCCCCCTCCTTGGGGGCGATGGAGTCGATCTTTTCGATCTCGAAGCGGGCGAACTCTTTGCGCTCGGCCAGCTCCCGCTCCTCCTCCAGGATCCGCTCCAACTCGTCACGTTTTCGCGAAAAGAGCCGAAACCGTTTCCGATACTCTTTAAGCAGTTTTTTGTAGGAAGAATCCCCCCCGGAACGGGAAACATCCAATAGGCCGATGAGCGTCGCGCTCTCCAAGCCGCCCCGGTCCCGAACGCTCAGATAGCGCACATAGGGGGCGAAGAGTTCCCGGAGCGCCTTTCGGGAGATCTTCTGCCCGTCGATGTAGTGGGCGACCCGCTCCTTGCGGATCGATTTGAGTGCGATGCGCTCCTCCAGTTCGTAGGCGTCGCTGCGCAGCCCTTTGGGGCGCACCGCTTCGATCTCGCAGAGTTTCGCCTCGGCGCTGCCGATTCCGAACTGAGCCAGGATCGCCTGCATCAACACCGACTTCCCCGCCCCGCTGGGGCCGGTGAAAACCACCAACCCCGGCGTGAACTCCAGCTCCACCTCTTTGAAGGTGAGTAGATCTTTGAGAAAGAGGCGGGAGATCATTTTCGCTCTCCGAGCGAAAAAGTGAGGAGTAAGGAGGGAGGAGTGAGAAACCGATTGTTGGTGAATGGTGAATGGTGAATGGTGAATGATTTCGGTTTGCGTTGCGTTGCAACGCCTCCAATAACCAATACCCAATACCCAATTACCATGTCAAAGGCATCCCCCCAATGCCCAGTGACCAATGACCAATGTCCGGCGAAGCCCGTCACCAATTCTTCTCTCCCCAATGCAATTTGTTGCGAAGGACACTGAAATAGTTCCGCTCTTTACGGTGCAGGAGTCTGGCCCCCTCCTTGGCGCCGCTGATGCAGACCAGATCCCCCTCTTCCAGGTCGTAGCGCTCCTGGCCGTCGATGGTGGCCACCGCCTCGTATCTCTCCGTATCCAGCTCGATGCGGAAATCCGCGGGAAGGACCAGAGGGCGTTGGTTGGTCAGGGAGTGGGCCAGGACCGGGGTGACGATGAAGGCTTTGGTCAGAGGATAGACCACCGGGCCGCCGGCGGCCAGATTGTAGGCGGTGGAACCCGTGGGTGTGGAGATGATCAGACCGTCCCCCCGATAACTGTTGAAACGCTCCCCGTCGATGGCGGCGTTGACGATGACCATCTTGGAGGGGACGGGGCTGGAGATCACCACGTCGTTGAGGGCGAAGAAATCCACCCGCGCCCCCGAAGCTTTGCGGATGTTCCCCTCGATCATCATCCGATGATCGATCCGATACTCCCCGCTGAAGAGTTGATCGAGAAAGTTGTCGACCTCTTCGATGGTCACGTCGGCCAGAAAGCCCAGGTTTCCCGCATTGATCCCCAGCACCGGTTTGTGCCAGCTGTAGCTGCGGCGCACCAGGGAGAGCAGGGTTCCGTCCCCGCCCAGGGAAACCAGGAAGTCGCTTTCTCGGCACATGCTCTCGAAGGGAACCCCCCGCAAGCCGATCATCCGGGCCGAACGGTCCGCCAAGACCACACGGATCCCCCTTGCCTCGAAACGATCCCGCACCGATTCGTAAATCGGTTTGATCTCGGGGGCGTCGGGTTTGAGGATGAAACCGGCCTGTTCAATCTTGGCTAATTTTTCGTCGGACATACTCGATCCATTCATAGGAAATATTGGGAGGGTAGCACGGGAGGGCTTAAACCCAGAATATGCAATAGACTTCACGCCATCTGAACCAATCATCGGTGACATGGGCGATCCGCTCAAAGCCTCGACGAAGCCTCCAGGTGCGCCTGCGTTTTGGCCGGACACCCCTGCCGACCGAGCATTGGCACAACTAACGCAAATTCTACTGCATATTCTGGGTTAAACTACCACTTCGGTACTGGAAAGGAAAAAAGAGGGAAAAATCAAGAAGAGAGTGGAACGACGTTTTGTCGTCCACTTCGGTCGATTAGGAGACCCGGGTGACGATCTGGTCGCCGCTCGCGTCGAAGGTGACGGTGTCGCCCTCCTTGACCTGGCCTTCGAGGATCATTTCGGCCAGTTTGTCCTCGACGATCTCGGCCAGGGCCCGCTTCAGCGGCCGCGCACCGTAAACCGGGTCGAAGCCGGCTTTGGCCACCAGGGCCTTGGCGGCGGGAGTGAGGACCACTTTGATGTCGCGCTCCTCCAGCTTCTTCTCGATGCCCTTGAAGAGGACATCGACGATCTTGACGATCTGCTCTTCACCCAGCGGGTTGAAGATGATCAGATCGTCCAGCCGGTTGATGAACTCGGGCCGGAAGTAGTGTTTGAGCTCGTCGCGCACCGCCTTTTCACGATCCTGGGGATCCTTGAACTCCATGATCTTGTCGGAAGCGATGTTAGACGTCAGGATGATGATGGTGTTCTTGAAATCCACCGTCACCCCTTTGTTGTCCGTCAACCGCCCGTCGTCCAGGACCTGCAGCAGGATGTTGAAGACATCCGGGTGCGCCTTTTCAACCTCGTCGAAGAGGACGACGCTGTAGGGCTTGCGCCGTACCGCTTCGGTGAGCTGGCCGCCCTCTTCGTAGCCCACGTATCCGGGGGCCGCACCGACGAGCCGGCTAACGGAGTGCTTCTCCATGTATTCGGTCATGTCGATGCGGATCAGCGCCTTTTCGCTGTCGAAAAGGAACTTCGCCAACGCCTTGGCGGTCTGGGTCTTACCGACACCGGTGGGCCCCAGGAAGAGGAAGCTTCCAATGGGGCGGTTGGTGTCGCTGAGCCCGGCTTTGTTCCGCTTGATGGCCCGGGCGACGGCCCGCAGCGCCTCGTCCTGGCCCACCACCTCTTCGCGGAGATGATCCTCGATGTGTAGGACCTTCTCCCGCTCGCTCTGGAGCATCTTGGTGACGGGAATACCGGTCCATTTGCTGACGATCTCGGCGATCATCTCTTCGTCCACAGCGTTTTTGAGCAGAGTGCCCCGCTTTTGCATCTCGTCCCACTTGGCGTTGAGCTCCTCGAGCTCCTTCTCCAGGGCCGGGATTTCGCCGTACTCGATCTCCGCGGCCTTGTTGAAGTCCGCGGCACGCTTGGCGGCCTCGGCCTCACGCCGCTTCTCTTCGATCTTCTGCTTGATCTCGGCGATTTTGTTGAAGATCTCCTTTTCAGTCTCGAACTGGCTTTCGAGCTGGCGCTTCTTCTCTTCCAAATCGGCCAACTCTTTTTCGATCTCTTTGATCCGCTCTTCGTTCTTGGCGGTCAGCTCCATATTGAGCGCCTCTTTTTCCACCTGCAGGCGCTGGATCTCCCGCTTGACCTTGGCCAGTTCGAAGGGCTCGCTCTCGATCTGCATCTTCAGCTCGGCGGCGGCCTCGTCGATCAGGTCGATCGCCTTGTCGGGCAGGTAGCGGTCGGTGATGTAGCGGCTGGAGAGCTTCGCCGCCGCCACCAGGGCGCTGTCGAGAATCTGGACGTTGTGGTGCGCCTCCAGGCGCTCCCGCAATCCGCGAAGGATCTGCAGGGCTTCGTCGATGCTGGGCTCGTCCACTTTGACGGGCTGGAAGCGGCGCTGCATCGCGGCGTCCTTCTCGAAGTACTTGCGGTACTCCTTGAGGGTGGTCGCCCCGATGGTGTGCAGCTCGCCGCGGGCCAGCATCGGCTTGAGAATGTTGGCCGCGTCCATGCTTCCCTCGCTGGCTCCCGCACCGATGATGGTGTGGATCTCGTCGATGAAGAGGATGATGTTGCCATCCTGTCGCACCTCTTCGATGACGGCTTTGAGGCGGTCCTCGAACTCACCGCGGTATTTGGCGCCGGCGATGAGGGAGCTCATCTCCAGCTGGATCAGCCGCTTGTTCTGGAGGCTCAGGGGAACCTCCTTGTTGACGATCCGCTGGGCCAAGCCCTCGACGATGGCGGTCTTACCGACCCCGGGCTCTCCGAGGAGAATGGGGTTGTTCTTGGTCTTGCGGATCAGGATCTGCATGGTCCGCTGGATCTCCTCGTCCCGGCCGATGACGGGATCGAGCTCCCCTTCGGCAGCTTTGCGGGTCAGGTCGACCCCGTATTTCTCCAACGATTCCAGCTTCTCGTCGTCGGTCTGGCTCTCGATGCTCTTACCGCCGCGCATTGCTTCGAGCTCTTTTTTGAGCTCCATGAGATCCACGTATTTTCCGAGGGTCTCACGGAAGAAGGGCTCGTTGAGGTTGGCGACGATCCAAGTATCCACCGAGAGGTACTTGTCGCCATTGGCGGCCATGACCCCCTCTGCGTTCTGCAGGGATCGGACCGTGTTCTGGGAAAGCTTGATACTCTCTTTGGTCACGGTGCTGGCGGTGGGCAGCTTCTTGGCCTGGCTGACGACGTCCAGCTCGATGGCGGCCTTGTCGATGCCCATTTTGTTCAGGACCTGGTTCAGGACCGAACCGGTGTTGGTCAGTAGGGCCCAGACCATATGGATGGGCTCCACTTCGGGGTTTTTGTTGTGCAGAGCCAGGGAGAGCCCCGACTCGATGGTTTCTGTCATTTGATGGGTAAGTTTTTCCAGAATGTTGCTCATTGATTCCTCCTGTTGTAGGCACTCGGCCCGTTTCTTGCCGTAACTATAGCGCAAAGGGCTCAAGCTCTTTGCTACCTAGATTGCAAAGCGTGAATTTTTCAAGAAATTCTCAACGAATTCCCGATTTTCACTCCACCCCCGGGATGCCATGCACTCCTAAGTGAGTTTTCAATAGAATATCAGGCAATTTAGAAGAGGTTTACCTTCCTTGACTAAGATAGATGCCTTACATTTGAACCTATAGAATAAGAAGGAAGCAAACGACAATGTTCGAAAAAAACAAAAAAGTGATCCTCGGCGGTTTCGCCCTGACCCTGATGGGGGCCCTCCTGGTCGGAGCCCCGAGCCTGCAGGCGAAAGACGGGGACAAATTCGATCCCGAAAGCAAGCTGCAAGCCTACATCAAATTCACCAAGATTCTCAACCTTATCGAAGAGCAATATGTCGACGAGGTCAACACCAGCGACCTGATCAACAAGGCCCTCAAGGGCCTGATGCAGAACCTGGACGCCCACTCCGCCTTCATGGACGCCAAGGACTTCAAGGACCTGGACATCCAGACCAAGGGAGAGTTCGGGGGATTGGGAATCGTTGTGGGGATGCGCAACGGCGCCCTGACGGTCATCGCCCCCATCGACGACACTCCCGCCGCCAAAGCGGGGGTCAAGGCCGGGGATATCATCCTCAAGATCGACGACAAGGCGACCCTGGGGATGAGCATCGACGAAGCGGTCAGCCTCATGCGGGGCAAGCCGGGGACCCCCATCACCCTGACCCTGGTGCGTAAAGGGGCGACCAAACCTATCAAGGTCAAGATCGTCCGGGACATCATCAAGATCCAGTCGGTCAAACCCAAGGTGATCAAGCTGGACGAGAAAGACGAGATCCTCTATCTCCAGATCACCTCCTTCGACGCCAAGGTCGTGGACGAAGTCAAAAAGGCGATCCGGGAGCATCCCAAGGCCAAGGGCTACATCCTCGACCTGCGCAACAACCCCGGCGGACTATTGGACCAGGCGGTGGGACTGTTGGATCTCTTCATCAAAAAAGGGACCTTGGTCAGCCAAAAGGGACGGAACAAGGCCGAGAATCAGGTCTACAAAGCCCACGCGGAAGGTACGGACTCCAAAACCCCCATCGTCGTCCTGGTCAATGGCGGAAGCGCCAGCGCCAGTGAAATCGTCAGCGGTGCTCTGCAGGACGACCGTCGGGCCGTTATCGTCGGCGAAAAGACCTTTGGCAAGGGAAGCGTCCAGGTGGTCGTCCCCGTGGGCAAGCAAGAAGGGGTCAAACTCACCGTGGCCCGCTACTACCTGCCCAGTGGACGGACGATCCAGAACAAAGGGGTCACCCCCGACATCATCGTCTTCCCCGGCAAGGTCACCCGGGAGAACAACGACACCATCAGCATCAAAGAGAAGGACCTCAAGAAACACCTGGAGGCGGAGCTGCAAAAGATCGACACCGGCAAAGAGTCCAAGAAGGAACCAAAGAGCTCGAAGGAGAACAACGCCACGACAGCCAAAGAGTCGAAAGGTCTCGTCACCGAAAAACAGATCAACGACGACCTCCAGCTCAAGACCGCCATCGATGTTCTCAAAGCCCTGATCCTCACCAGCGAAAGGAAGTAAATGCCCCAAAAAACCAAACTCCTCTACGAAGGAAAGGCCAAGAAGATCTGGGAGACCGAAGACCCGGATCTCCTGATCTCCGAGTTCAAGGATTCCCTGACCGCCTTCAACGGCGAAAAGAAGTCCGAAGAGGCGGGCAAGGGAGCGCTCAACAACAAAATCTCCGCCGAACTCTTCAGCTACCTCAACGAAAAGGGGATCCCCACCCACTTCGTCGAGATGCTCGACGACAATCACATGCTCCACAAACGGGCCGAGGTGATCCGGATCGAGGTGATCGTACGAAACATCGCCACAGGAAGCCTCAGCCGAAATCTGGGGATCGAAGATGGCAAGGTCCTCCCCTTCCCCCTGGTGGAGTTCGACTATAAAAACGACGAGCTGGGGGACCCCAAGCTCAACGACCAGCACTGTCTGATCCTGGAACTGGTCAAGGAGCCCGCCGAACTAGACTATATCCGGTACATGGCCCGCAAGATCAACCGCTTCCTCCAGGAGTTCTACAGTGAACTGGACCTGAAACTGGTGGACTTCAAGCTGGAGTTCGGTCGGGACAGGAACGACAACATCATCCTCATCGACGAGCTGAGCCCCGACAACTTCCGCCTCTGGGACGCCCAAACCAACGAGAAGATGGACAAGGACCGATTCCGGCAGGGGCTGGGCGGTTTGGCCGAAGCCTACGAAGAGGTCCTCAGACGGATCCGGAACCGATAAATCAGAAAAAGAGGAGAAGCAATGAAAGCGATCGTCAATGTCTATTTGAAAGAAGGCGTCCTGGACCCCCAAGGAAAAGCCGTCCACCACGCACTGGGCTCTCTGGGCTTCGACAACGTCACCGACGTGCGCATCGGCAAGCAGATCGTACTGCAGTTGGATGAGAGCGATCGGGAAAAGGCGAGAAAGGAGGTCGAAGAGATGGCCGAGACCCTTCTGGCCAACACCGTCATCGAAGAGTACACTGTCGAGATCGTCGAATGAAAACGCTCAACATCACCATCCTGCAGTTTCCCGGAACCAACTGCGAATACGACACGGTCTGGGCCTTCCGCCGCCTTGGGCATGAAACCACCGTCGTCTGGCACAAGGAGGAAGCCCTGCCCGAAGGGAGTGACCTGGTCGTCGTTCCCGGCGGCTTCAGCTATGGCGACTACCTCCGCTCCGGCTCCATCGCCCGCTTCTCCCCCATCATGAAAGCGGTGCAAGCCTACGCCGGCGAAGGAGGACGGGTCCTGGGGATCTGCAACGGATTCCAGATCCTCACCGAAGCCCACCTGCTTCCCGGAGCCCTCAAACGGAACCAGAACCTCCACTTCATCTCCCGGATCCAGCACCTCAGGGTCGTGGAGACCGACAATGCCTTTTTGAACCTCTTCGAAAAAGGAGAGGTGTTGAAGATCCCCATCGCCCATGCCGACGGCAACTACTTCGTCGACGACGAGACCCTGGACGATATGGAGAGGAACGGGCAGATCCTGCTGCGCTACTGCGACGAGAAGGGCGAACCCATGGTCGTCAACGGATCGGTCCGTCAGATCGCAGGGATCTGTAACAAAGAGAAGAACGTCTACGGCCTCATGCCCCACCCCGAACGGGCCATGGAGAGCATCCTCGGCTCCGAGGACGGCGTACGAATGCTCGAAGGGTTCGCGAACGCATGAGGTTCCGACGGCTCTTCGCGGCGATCCTTCTACTGTCGTTGGGAGCCGGAGCGCTGTTCGCGCAGGTCGAGTATCGATTCAGTTACATTCCCAAGCGGGTCTATCTCCATCAGGTCTTCCCCGTCACTGTCTTGGCGGTGGAGGCGGAGAAACAGAAACCACCCACTTTCCGTTTCGATCCCCGCTCCGACCTTCATCCCCTGGAGAAAAAACCCCTCAAGGTAGTCAACGGAAACGATATCTTCTACACCTTCTATTTCAAAGCCGAGCGCCGGGACCTTCGGATCCCGGACCTCTGGATCCAGGACGAGGATCGAACCGTCAAACTCCCGGGGCAGAGCGTTCCTGTCGCCGAACTCCAGGCCCCGCCGGAGGATCGATTCTGCGGTGTGATCGCTTCGGATTTCAAGGTCAAGACCTCCCAGGTCTCCACCTTCGACGACAAGAACAACCTGGTCTATCTCAACCTGGTGGCCCACGAAGCCAATCTGGAGGATATGCGGATCCCCGGCGTCGTGGAGGGTGGTGTGGAGAAGTTCCAGCGCAAAGGGGCCCTGGCCCGGGCGGAGTACTACTTCGTCATCCCGGCCAACGTGGGGGAAGTACGCTTCAGCTACTACAACAGCATCAAGCAGCAGTTCCTCCCCATACAGGTCACCACCAGCTACGAACACAAGAACGTCGCCGCCCAGGTGGAGCTCAACCCCAAGGACAGTGGATTCGACAAACTCAAGAAGTACACCTTCATCGCTCTGAGCCTCTTCTTCCTCCTGATGTTCCTCTTCTCCCGGGATCTCTTCTACCTGATCCTTCTGGCGGTGACCCTGGTGACCCTCTTTACCTTCTACGCTCCGCTGAAAAAGATCTGCGTCCAGGAGGGGGCGCCCCTCTATATCCTCCCGGTCCCCAACAGCACCATCGGAACGAGGATCTCCAAGCGCATCAAGACCCCATTACTCCACAAATACCGTAACTTCAACAAGATCGAATACCAACATGGAATCACAGGATGGATCAAAGATGAAGACCTTTGCAAAGATTAGATTCTACTGGGGAGCCTTCGTCATCTCCACCGTCGTCGCCCTGGGGATGATCCCCCTCATCCACCTCTTCCCCCAACACAAGGGGACGATCATGCACAAGCTCAACCGGCTCATCCTCTTTCTCATTGGAGCCCGAATCGAAAAGATCGGCGAGCGGGACCCCGAGGCGAACCTCTTCTTGATGAACCACCAGGGGATCATCGACATCATCACCATGGAAGCGATCGAAGATGTCCATTGGCGCTGGGTCGCCAAGAAGGAGCTCTTCGAAGTTCCCTGGTTCGGGCTCCTGCTCAAGGGTGGGGATATGATCAGCGTGGATCGGGAGAACAAGACGGGTTTGGTCAAACTCTTCAAGGACGCCAAGGAGAGTATCGAAGAGAAGCGGCGTGCCGTCGCCATTTTCCCCGAGGGGACCCGCGCTTCGGACCAGCAACTCCTTCCCTTCAAACCGGGGCCCCGCTTCATCGCCCAGAAACTGGGGATGAAGGTCCAACCCGTCGTCATCGTCGGAAGCAAATGGGTTCTCAACGAGCACAACCGCACCGCCCACAGCGGCATCGTCAAAGTGATCTATCTCCCCACCGTGGATGTGAGCGACGCCCCCAAGGATTGGTACGAAGAGGTTCAGAAACGGATGCAGAAGACCATCGACGAAGAGGAACGGGAACACGGGATTCACCGCTGATTACGACAGCTATCCGAAGATTCCCTTGGCGGCGACGATGGTGGCGAAGAGCAGGATCACCATTCCTCCGAAGCGACGGATGTAGCGCTGGTTTCCGATCATGATGGAGACGATGGTCCCCGAGAGGGTCGTCAGGATCAGAAAGCCGTAGAGAATAAAGAGAAGGGTCACCTCCTGTTCCGGGAGCCGCATGATTGGCCCCTCGTGGAAGAGAAAGGTCCGTCCCCCGATCCAGAGGATCCAGAGGTAAAGAAGAATGGAGAAGAAAAAGGACCAGAAAAGGAACTGGACCTTTCCGCTGCGGCGGAGCACCCTGCTTGTCCTCAGAGCCGCTCGGGGCGCTCGTCTTTGAAGGCGATCTTCTCCGCCTCGGCCAGAAGCTCCAGAGCCCCGTCGGCGATCATGCGTTCCGCTAACCGCCTCCCGGCCCCGGCCGCTTCCTCCCGGGGAAGCAGAAGCTCCTCATAGAGGATCTCGGTACCGTCGGGATAGCCCAGCATGGCGCGCAGATCGATCCCCCCCTTCACGATCCGGGCATTGACCGCTACGGGGGCGGAGCATCCCGCTCCGATGACGGCGATGAAGTCCCGCTCGATGTCGGTACAGAGGTGGGTGTCGGGATCGTCCAGGCTCAGGGCGATCCCGCGGACCGCCTCGTTGCCCGCCACGATCTCGATCCCCAGGGCCGCCTGACCCATGGGAGGGATCATCCACTCCAGACGCTGGACGTAGGAGATCTCCTTGAGCAGGTCCAGACGCGCCAGGCCGATGTAGGCCAGGATGATGGCGTCGTATTGCCCCTCCGCCAGTTTCCGCAGGCGAGTGTTGACGTTCCCCCGCAGATCCCGAACCTGCAGGTCGGGGCGGCGTTGCAGCAGTTGCATCCGGCGGCGTAGGCTGGTGGTCCCCACCACCGCTCCCTCGGGAAGTTCCTCCAGGGTAGCGTAGCGATGGGAGAGGAGCACGTCGCTCTGATCCTGACGCTCGGTGATCGCCACCAGTTCCAGCCCCTCGGGGATGAAGGTGGGAACATCCTTGAGGGAGTGGACCGCCAGATGGGCGTTTCCGGCCAACATCTCGTCCTCCAACTCCTTGGTGAAGTGCCCCTTTCCGCCGACCAGGGCCAGAGGTTTGTCCAGAATCTTGTCGCCACGGCTGGTGATCTTCTCCAGCTCCACCCGGATCCCGGGGAAACGCTTCTCGATATGCTCTTTGACGAACTCGGCCTGCCAGAGTGCCAGTTGACTGGCCCGGGTGGCGATGATCAATTTCTCCACGGAAACTCTTTTACTTCAAGACTTTTTTGTACGCGTCACGACTGGGATCGTACTTTCCATCGAAATAGACCGTGGGTGTTCCACGGACCATCATCGACATCGCCTTTTTCATATCCGCCTGTACCGCTTTTCTATACTCGGGATTGGCGATCTCCGAGGGCTTCACGTCGATCCCCAGCTGCTTCTTCAGCTCCGCCAGGATCTTCTTCTCGTCCTTGGTACGGGGGTCGATCTTCAGACCATAGATCTTCAGGGCCTCGTCGGTCTTTCCCTGGCTCTGCAGATGCTCCATGACCCGGGTGAGGGTTTCGGAGACGGGATGGAGACGCAGCAGAGGCATATGATAATAGTAGAGCGCCACTTTGTCGGGGTGAGCCTTCACGTCCTTGATCAGTCCGGGAACGAAGTCGATGCAGAAAGGGCACTGGGGATCGGAGAAGACCACCACCTTGTGGGGGGCGTCGGAATTTCCTGCGATCAGGTGTTTCTTGTCGTAGAAGCTTTGGGGCAGCTTCGGCTTGATCACCTCTTTGAGATCCTGACCGGTGCGCAGGTCGATCAGAGACATGGCCGCCAGCTGTTCTTTGGCATTGACAAAGACGGTCTCGGGGACCTCCTGCTTCTTGCCCTTGTAGTCGAGCTTGATCATGAACATATAGACGTTCCAGTCGGCCCGTCCGGGAAGTGCCTCTTTGGCGATCAGGTCGACCTTCTCCACCTTGACCTGTGGGTTTCGTACCAGGGTGTGTTTGACGAAACTCTCCAGATTGAATTCAGCGGCCGTCGCGATCACGCTCAGAGCGATCGCACTCGTCCACAATTTCGACATCGATAACATGGGGTTCTCCTTCATCGGTAAAATGGTCTTTGTATGGTTCTTGTCGGGTCGGTCGCATTGTAGCGAACATGTGTAAATAGAGTGTGTAGAGCAGAAGGCCGACTCCCAGCAGATCCGTCAGTACCCCGGGAACGATCAGCAGGATCGCCCCCAGGAGATAGGCGATGCTTGCGTTGTGCACATCCCGGACGTCGAAGCGCCCGAAATTGAAGCTCTGGAAGTTACTCATCAACGCGTAGGGGGAGAGGCGAAGCAGCAACCCTCCCAGGACCATCGTCGACAGGATCCAGACCACGCTCCAGCCGAAACCGATCACGATCCCCACCTTCAGGGAGACGAAGAGCTCCGCGAAAAAGAGAAGGACCAGAAAGAGCATCATCTCAGACTCGCTCGAGGACCGCTTCGACGGCTTCGTCCAGGCTCAGATCCATTCGCTCCAGACCGTCGCGGACGATCAATTCCACCTTCCCCTCCGAAAGCTTCTTGCCCACGACGATCCCCAGAGGAATGCCGATGAGCTCGAAATCCTTCATTTTGAAGCCGAAGCGCTCTTTGCGGTCGTCCAGAAGAACCTCCACACCCCGCTCCCGCAGGGTGCGATAGAGCTTCTCCGCCGCCTCCCGCTCTTCGTCGTTGGCGATGTTGGAGACGACGATCTCCAGATCGAACGGGGCACTCTCACGGGTCCAGATGCACCCTCTGTCGTCGTGATGCTGCTCGATGATCGCCGCCAGCAGACGGGAGACACCGATACCGTAGGTCCCCATGACGAAGGGGCGGCTCTTGCCGTTCTCGTCCAGGAAGGTCGCTCCCAGCGGTTCGCTGTAGCGGGTCCCCAATTGGAAGATATGACCCACTTCGATCCCCCGGGTCGTGGAGAGCCGGCCACCGCAATGGGCGCAGCGGTCCCCCGCTTTGACGGTCACCAGGTCGGCGAAGTGCTCCCCGAAATCGGGAACCGTGACCCCCACCCGGTGATACTCCTCCCGGTTGGCTCCCATAATCAGGTTGGACTCTCCCTTGAGTTCCCGGTCGATCCGGTACTCGATCCCTTCGGGCAAACCGATGAATCCCATGTATCCCGGGGTCAGGCCGGCGGCCCGTAGCTCCTCTTCGCTCACGTCCACCAGCTCGTTGGCGCCGACAGCGTTACAGGCCTTGGTCTCCTCCAGATCGTCGTTCCCCCGGAGGAAAAAGAGAACAATCTCTTCCCGTCCCTCGTCGTAGCGGGCTTTTTGGGCCACCGCTTTGATCAGATGGTGGGAGTCGATATGGAAAAAGTCCGCCAGCGCCTCGATGGTCTTGGTGTCGGGAGTGTGGAAGTCGCCGGGGCTCATGATCGGCTCCTCCCCCTCCTCATAGCTCGGAGCCTCCCTGGGGGCGCGAACCGCCGCCTCCACATTGGCCCCGTAGTCGCAACCGTCGCAGATGACGATCTCGTCCTCGCCGCTCTCCGCCAGGACCATGAACTCCTTGGAGCCGCTACCACCGATGGCGCCACTGTCGGCCTCCACCACCCGGAAGTCCAGCCCCAGCCGGGTGAAGATCCGGCTGTAGGTCGCCTCCATGTGCTCGAACTCCCGCTTCATATCCTCCTCGTCCTTGTGGAAGCTGTAGCCATCCTCCATCAGGAACTCCCGGCCCCGCATCAGGCCGAAGCGGGGGCGGATCTCGTCGC
This sequence comes from Campylobacteraceae bacterium, assembly GCA_026994745.1. GTDB lineage: Bacteria > Campylobacterota > Campylobacteria > Campylobacterales > Sulfurovaceae > Nitratifractor. The sequence continues at coordinate 26,258 of JALWPZ010000248.1, forward strand.
GGAACTTGGTCTTGATCTGATAAAGGTGCAGGGGTAGCTGCTTGTAGCTCTTGACACTCTGACGTACCAGATTGACCATCATCTCTTCGTGGGTGGGGCCCAGAACGAACTCGTTCTCCTTCCGGTCGGTGAAGCGCAACAGCTCCTTACCGTACTTCTCGAAGCGACCGCTCTCCCGCCAAAGCTCCGCGGGGGTGACGAAGGCCAGGTCCACCTCCTGGCATCCGGCGGCGTCGAGCTCCTCCTTGACCACTTGGCGGACCCGGTCCAGACTCCGTTTGCCCAGTGGCAGAAAATTATAGAGTCCCGCCCCCACACTCTGGATGAATCCGGCACGGAGCAGGTAGATGTGGCTGGGAAGCACCGCGTCGCTGGGGGCTTCCTTGGCGGTGGGGATCAGGGTTCGTGAAAATCTCATTCGTTGTCCTTGATGCTGACTTTGTATTGGCGGGGATCCACATCCTCGGTATCGATCCCGAAGATCCGTTTGAAGGACTCGATAGAGCCGCTTCCTTCGCTCTCCTTGGAGATGGCCCGCAGTTCCCTGGTGGGGCGGTGGAGGTATCGGTCGAAGGCCTGGCGCATGGCGTGGCGCAGATTGGCTTCGTACTCTTTCGGCAGATATCCCTTGCGCAGGACCCGCTCCACCTCTTCGTCCACCACCCGGTCGATGTCCAGGCGCATCTGCTTGATGACCGGCTCCACCGAGAGGGCCTGGAGCCAGCGGAAGAACTCCTCCTTGTAACGCTGCACGATCTCCGACGCCCGTAGGGCCTGTTCCTGACGTAGGGCGTGGTTGTTTTTGGAGATCGCCTGGAGATCGTCGATGCGGTAGAGCCGAACATTGCACTCGCCCATCTCCGCCACATCCCTCGGGATCGCCATATCGAACCAGATCCGCTCCACCTCCTTCTCCTCCAACATCCCCGGGGTGATGATCGGCTCCGGGGACGCGGTGGCGGTAAAGAGCAGACGGTAGCGATTGAGGTAGTCCCGAAGCTTCTCGAAGGATCCCACCCGGACGTTCTCCCCCAGTTCCCGGGCCAGCGCCTCGGCATTCTCCCGGGTCCGGGAGACCAACAGCACGTCGGCGCCGGAGCGTAGCAGGTGCTTGGCCGCTAGCCGTCCCATCTCTCCGGTCCCCACCACGATCCCGGTCATCCCCGCCAGGGTCCCGTTCATCAGCTCCTGGGCCTGGGCCACGGCCACCGAAGCGATGGAGATGGGGTTTTCCGAGATGTTGGTGGCGTTACGTACCTCCGCCGCGCACTTTACGGCGTAGCTCAGGACCCGGTTGAGTTCCCGTCCCGCGGTGCCGTTCTCGTAGGAGAGTTTGAAGCCCTGCTTCACCTGCCCGGTGATCTGCGCTTCCCCGATGACCAGGGAGTCGAGGGAAGAGACGACGCTGAAGAGGTGTTCCACCGCCTCCTGATCCTCGTAGCGCATAGCGTTGGCGGTCAAATCGTGGAAACTGACCCCCGTCCTGCGGCTCAGGAGTCCCAGGATCGCATGGAAGGTGGCGAAGTTGTCCCGACTGGCACTGACGATCTCGATCCGGTTGCAGGTATTGATGACGAAGGCTTCCAGCATGAAGTCAAAATGGACCAGCGTGCTCAGAAATTCCCGGATCTCCTCCTCGTTCTTGAAGGCCAGAGCCTCCCGCTGCTCCAGATCACAGCGTTTGTAGTTGAAACTGACGACCTGATAGTGCATCAGTAGTTCCTTTCGATCATACTTCGGGCGATCGCTTCCAGTCGGGCTTCCCCTTCCCGCTCCATCAGCGCCATCGCCTCCTCCACCAGCTCTCGGGCTTCGGCGTAGCAGCGGTCCAGGACCCCCAGGGTACTCATCTTCCCGAGGATCCACTCCTGATCCTCGGGGCAGAGGCGACGACCGTGAAGGGCGATCAATTTCTCCTTCTCCTTCTCCTCCAGCCGCTCGTAGAGCGTGATGTAGGGGAGCGTCGTCTTCCCCTCCTCGTAGTCGTGCATCGCCGGTTTCCCCAGGGTTTCGCTCTCCTGGGTGATGTCCAGCAGATCGTCGATCATCTGGAACGCGATCCCCAGGTTCCGTCCATAGGTCCGGTAGGGCTCGGGATTCTTCCCCGCCAGGATCGCCGCCGCTTCCGAGGCCGCCTCGATCAGCGAAGCGGTCTTTTGATAGATCATGGAGAGATAGGCTTCCCGGTCGGGATTGAAGCGATCGCCCAAGAGCACATCCCTGCGCTCACCCAGGCTCAACTGAACGACGGCGTTGGAGATGACCCGCGCCACCCGCCGGTCGATGGCCACCAGCTCATGAAAGGCCTTGGAGTAGAGCACGTCCCCGAACATGATGGCGGTCTTGTTGCCATAGAGAGCGTTGAGGGAGGCTTTCCCCCGGCGAACGAAGGCGTCGTCGATCACGTCGTCGTGCAGGAGGCTGGCGGCATGGATCATCTCCACCACCGCGGCGGTTTCGATCACCGGCAGGGAAGTCCCGGCGATGGTCAGGATCAGGCGGGCCCGCAGACGCTTTCCCGCCGGCAGGCGGCGGTAGAGCGCCTCGGCGTCCTTGTCGTCCAGCTCGGCGATGTACTGTTCGATCTTCCGTTCGACGGCATCCAGCACTACGATCCCCTACTCACACTGGGTGACGATCTTGCCCACGGTCTCGATGAAGAGGGAGTTCTTCCGGTTCTCGATCTCTTCGGGCTCCACCATGGGCATGGCCCGGACCTGGCGCTCGTACTCCTCCTCCAGCCCCTGGTCCTCCAGCATCTTCTCCGCTACGGCGAGTCGCTCGATGAGCTTCTCCAGTTCGTTCTCCACGATGTTCTGGTTGGCACTCTTCAGGATCTGAAAGAAATTCTCTTTGGGGGTGGTCATCATGTAGTCATCGTCATCGAAAAGTTGCATCGGTTCTCGCTTTGATTTGTTGGATGGGAAATTTAGGGAGATATTATAGCACTTCGACCCGGAGGGAAGGTTAATGTCGAAATGGCCGATGCACTCAACATTCAAAGAACAAAAGGGCCGCAGGCCCGTTCAAACGACAAACGACGAAAAGCTCAGAGAATCTCCCCACCGCCCAGCAGCCGCTCTCCGTCGTAAAAGACGGCGAACTGTCCCCGGGCCAGGCCGTAGACCGGTTCTCCCAACTCCACCGTCCCCCGCGATCCCTCGATACGGACATGGGCGGGAATGGCGCGGGTGCGGTAGCGTACCTTGACCTGGCAATCGAACTCCGTCCGATCCCGATCGAAGAGATTGATCCGTGCGATCTCGAAGGAGTCCACCGCCAGACTCTCCTTTTTCCCCACCACGATCCGATTATGTTCCGGATCGAGGGAGAGGACGTAGTGGGGATCATGGGCCCCATGCACGGTGAAGCCCCGGCGCTTACCGATGGTGTAATGCATGTAGCCCTTGTGTCGCCCCACCACTTCTCCCGCTTCGTTGAGCACCTCCCCTTCCCGGTCGATCTCCATGTGGCGCTCCAAGACCTCGGTGTAGTCGTTCTCCACGAAGCAGATTTCACTGCTCTCCTTCTGCCTGGCGATCCCCTCCAGCACGGGGATCTTCGCCGCGAAAGCTTTCACATCCTCCTTGAACCACTCCCCCAGGGGGAAGATCAGCCGGGGCAGGACTTCGGAACGTACCTCCGCCAGAAAATAGCTCTGATCCTTGTTTCGATCCTTCGCCTGGTAGACATAGCGCCCGTCACAGCGCACATAGTGGCCCGTCGCTACCTTCTCGATCCCCAGAGAATCGGCGAACTCCAGCATCCGCCCGAATTTGATCTGTCGGTTGCAAACCACACAGGGGTTGGGGGTGCGTCCGGCACGGTACTCCTCCACGAAATAGTCGTAGACCTCCTTTCGGAAATCCCCGGAGATATCCAGGAAATGCACCGGTACCCCCAGGTACTCCCCCACCCTCTGCGCCTTGGCGTAGTTCGCCTCGTGATAGGCATCGTTGTCGTGGAGCTTCATGTAGACCCCCTGAACCTCGTAGCCCCGCTCCTGCAACAAAAGCGCTGTCACGGTGGAGTCGACCCCCCCGCTCATTCCCACCAGAACTTTTTTCGTTTCACTCATCACCCATCTCCTTGATCTCCAGGGCATAACCATCATCGTGTTCGATCAGCCGTGCCGTTGCCCAGTAACTCCCCTCGGTATAGAGGTGCAGATGCTCCGTCAGGGGCCAGGGGAACTCCCGCTCCTCCCCTGCTTCCGTCACTCTCCAGACCGCCAGGCGCCCCTCCAGGGCCACCCGCTTCTTCCCCGGCCGCTCCCAAACCGGCTCGTACCCCAGGGCTTCGAAGCGGACCCTCGGGTTCGCTCCCGTTCGCAGGAAATAGACACGTCCCAGCAGTTCATCGCCCCGACGGACGAAGAAGTCGGGAGCCTCCTCCCCCAGGTCGATCCAGTCGCCGACCCTCGCCTCGGCCATCCGCTTCCGGCTGATCTGCATCGGTTCCGTCACCAGGATCGCCTCTTTCCCGGCCCGATGATCGAGTACCGAACGGTTGAGCCGCTCCAGCTGGGCGTTAGCCATCGATGCCTCCCAGGAACTGCTCCAGGATCCGCTCCCGGCTGGCGGGCTCCAGATCCTCCGGGACCCGCTGCCCCGTACTCAGATAGCTTACCGGCAGATGCCGCTCGGTCAGGAAGGCGATCAGGTCCCCCACTCGGCGGGTCTCGTCGAATTTGGTGACGATGGCGCTCTCGATGTTGATGAAGGAGAAATGCTCGTAGATCTCCTTGATATCCTCGTACTTGGCCGTTGCCGAGACCACCAGGTTGGTGGAGATCTCCCGGTCCCGGACCGAACGGAGAAATTCGATGGTCTTGATGAGCCGGTCGGTATCGAAGGGGGAGATCCCCGCCGTATCCACCAGAACCACGTCGTAATCCGCCAACTCGTCCAGATATTGGGCGAAACGCTCCACCGAATCGGCCCGACGATGTTCCAGTCCCAGGATCCGGGCGAAGTTGTCCAGCTGCTCGTAGGCTCCGGCCCGGTAGGTATCCAGATTGATCAGCGCCACCCGGTAGTCCCGGTCCAGCATATAGGAGTAGCGGGCCGCCATCTTGGCGATGGTAGTGGTCTTCCCCACCCCTGTGGGACCCACCATCATCATCACCCGGGACTCCCCCATCTTCTCTTCCTGGACCACCAGCCCCTCGTCGATCTCCTCCAACAAATAGGAGAGCAGCAGTTGCTCGTCCTCCGCCACGGAGGTCCCCAGCATGGGCTCGATTTTCTGGAGCATCCAGGAGCGCCGGATCCCCTTCTCTTCCAGGAGCTTCAGCACCTTCTCCACGCTCTTCCGGCTCTCGCTCTCCACGCCGGCGAGCTCCTTCATGCGATCGATCCCACTGCGAAGCGACTGAATCTCCTCCATCAACGCTTCGCTCTCGTCGATTCCGATGCTGGCCAGATATTCGCTCTGGGGGACGGCGACGGTAATCTCCGCCACCAGTTTTCCCTCCCGGTTGAGGACCTGTCGGGCCCGCAGAAGCTGCAGGTCGCTGAACTGTCCGTATTTCTCCTTCGCCAGGGCGAAGGCTTTCTTCGGAGTGGGTGCTTCGAATGTCTCTTCGACCATGAGCGTCCTTTCTTCTTTCATTGGAGCCGACTTGGGATCCGTATTCTAGGAGCCTGTCGGATTCATACAAGATTGGCTGTAAAATCCGACAAACCCGACAGACTCCCAGTGCATCATCTTCCTGGAATCAACTCGATTCCGTTATGCTGAACTCGATTCAGCATCCATAATTCTCTCAGGCATTTGAAATCCGACGACGATACGGCTTTGCGCCCGTTCCGGGATACCCCCTTCGGATTGATGGAGGCATTCGCTTCATCATCGCCAAGGGGATCGTCACCGAGAGGCGCTCCCTCCATCGGGGGTGAGGCACCCGAAGGTCCCGGCTCCGTACCCGCCGGTCCCCGTAGAAGAGCAGATCCAGATCCAGGGTACGGGGCGCGTTGGCGAAGCTCCTTCGACGTCCGAAACGCCCCTCGATGCGCAGCAGCCGACGCATCAGCTCTCCCGGGCTCGATCTCGTGGCCACGCGAAGCACCGCATTGTGGAATTCCGGCTGATCCAGATAACCGAAGGGGGGATTGAGCAGGATCGGCGAACTCTCCAGAGGCCTCAGATCCCGGTCTCCTCGCAGGAAATACCAAAGCCGTCGGAACCGGCGGTCCACCCTTCCCAGGTTCCCGCCGATGCCGATCCAAACCTCGACCTCCCCGGCTCTCGGTCGATCGCGGGGGAGGCGGGTCGGAAAATCCTCGGTTCGGAGAATCGTCCATCCGGGAGCGATCGCTTGGCGCAAAACCCCCATGGAACCCTCAGAGGATCTCCGCCCGGCCGTTTCGCATCACCACCGTATCCTCGATGCGGATGCCGAATTCTCCCGGCAGATAGATTCCCGGCTCGACGGTATAGACCATCCCGTCCTCGATCCGGGTGCGGGAAGCCGCGGCGATGAAGGGCAGCTCGTGGATATCCAGTCCCACTCCGTGCCCCGTGGAGTGGACGAAATATTTGCCGAACCCCGCCTTCTCGATCACCTCCCTTGCCAGGGCGTCCACCTCCTTGGCCCGCATACCACTGCGGGCCTTAGCGATGGCACGATCGTGGGCCTTGCGCACCGTGTCGTAGGCTCTCTGGATCTTTTTGGAGGAGAATTTCTGCTCGTAGCCGAAATCGAATCCCTTCTTCGCCCGAACGGTCCGGGTCCGGTCGGAGCAGTAGCGCTCCACCTTCACCCCGGCGTCCAGTAAAAGCAGATCCCCCTTCTTCAAGCGACGCTTCGTCGGGTGGGCGTGGGGCTTGGCGGCGTTGGGGCCGAACGCCACGATGGGATCGAAACTGAGCTCCCTGCGCCCCTCTTTACGCAGAATGCTCTCGGCCAGGAAATGGAGCCGATACTCCTCCTCTCCGAAGCCTTCCTTGGAGAACGCTTCGGCGATCCGGTCGAAGGCTTTGGCCCCCGCCTTGGCGGCGCGGCTCAGCAGATGGATCTCCTCCTCGCTCTTGACGATGCGCCGCTTCCAGGACCAGCGGGGCTTGGCTTTCCAATCGATCCTTCCCTTGGGGTCTAGACGGGCGAAGGCGTGACAATCCCACTCCGTAGGATCGTAGCCGCAGCGCTTGACGCCGCTCTTTTTCAATCGCTTGGCCGCCGCGGCGTAGATGTCCCGAACGATCACCACCTCCGCGCCGCGTACTGCTTCTTTCGCCTCGATGGCGTAGCGCCCGTCGGTGAAAAACCAGGCCTCTGCGCCCAGACGCAGCAGTACGGCGTTGTCGCAGCTGTAGCCGCACTCGTAGTAGAGGGCGCTCTCGTCGCAGAGGATCATCTTCATCGGGTCTTATCCCTGCTGTCCGGCCTGCTGCTGCCGCTGCGCCTCGTGGGCGGCTTTGATCTCGTTCATGATCTGGGTGATGGCGATCATCGCCAGATGGTAGCTGAAGGGCCCCATGCCGGCGATGACCCCGGCGCAGACCTCCGCCGTCATCGACCGGCGGCGGAACTTCTCCCGGGCGTGGATATTGCTCAGATGCACCTCGATGGCGGGGATCTGAACGGCGGCCAGAGCGTCCCGGATCGCGATGGAGGTATGGCTGTAGGCGGCGGGATTGATGATGATGCCGTGGGCGTCCCCCATGCACTCCTGGATCCGGTCGACGATCTCCCCCTCCAGGTTGCTCTGGAAGAATTCGATCTCCAGGCCGTTCTCCTGGGCGAACTTCTTCATCTGATCGTGGATCTGCTCCAGCTTCATGGGTCCGTAGATGTGCTGCTCCCTGACTCCCAGCATATTGAGATTGGGTCCTTGGATGACGACGACTTTCATGGTGTTCTTTCCTTTGTTGGTAATTTGAAATGGGCAATATTTTAGTGAAAGGGGGGTTAAGGGGGGTTGAAAGATGCAATCGCCCCCTCGAAAGCCCTACGCGGAGATAGACTATAATTCCAGAGAAACACCACAGACCGGTTCGCTTCACTGTCCATGTCCGCTATACGATAGTTCAGAAGGTGGAAGGACATATAAGCCTCCACGAAATTGCCTTCAAATCGATGCCGCCGTAGCGACACGAATGTCCGGTAGCGGTATGTCGAGCGGTACCGATACAGTGATACGAACGTACAGGCGACCACACTTCAAAAAGGACTTTTTCATGATGACCATTCTCGTCCCCGAAACTCTCTACACTCCCGAAGGGTACCGCCATGGCCTCGCTGTCGCCTTCGACGAGCGGATCCGCGATATCGGCGACCCCGAAGAGCTGGCCGAACGCTATCCCGAAGCCGAACGGATCGAAACGGGGCTCCGCTCGGTCCTCTACCCCGGCTTTCTCAACGTTCATGTCCATCTGGAGTTCTCCGCCAACCGTAGCCGCCTGAAATACGGGGATTTCATGGAATGGCTGGGCAGCGTGATCCGGGAGCGCGACACCCTGGTCAACGAAGCCGACAATGAGGTCATGACGGAGGCCTGCCGGGAGATGCTCCGAAGCGGGATCACCAGCTTCGGGGCCGTCAGCAGCTTCGGCACCGACCTGGAGGTCTGCCGCAAGGTACCCCAGCGGGTCACCTTCTTCAACGAGATCGTCGGCTCCAATCCCGCCACCATCGACGCCCTCTATCAGGATTTCCTGCATCGGGTGGACAATGCCCGCAGTTGCGATCCTTCGGAGCGCATCACCCCCGCCGTGGCGATCCACGCACCCTACTCCGTCCACCCCTTCGCCGTGCGCCGGGCCGTGGCACTGGCCAAAGAGGAGGGGCTGCCCCTCTCCGCGCATTTCCTGGAATCCCCCTACGAACGGGAGTGGCTAGAGAAAGCGGATGGAGGCTTCAAAGCATTCTTCGAGAAGTTCCTTAAGACCAACCGTCCCGTCACCACTATAGAAGAATTTCTCGCACATTTCGACGGCTATCCCACCCTCTTCGCCCATGCCGTTCAGACGACGGAAGAGGAGCGGGGCCGACTCGCTCAAGAGGGCCATTTCGTCGCCCACTGCCCCCGATCCAACCGGCTCCTGGGATGTGGGCGCTATCCTATCGAGGACCAAAGAGTCCCCGTCGCCGTCACCACCGACGGCTACAGCTCCAACTGGTCCCTGAATCTCTTCGACGAACTTCGCGCCGCTTTGATGCTCCATCATCAAGGTCCCTTACAGAGACTCGCCGAGCGGTTGATCCGCTCCGTCACCCTCGACGCCGCCCGATCCATCCGCAGCGACGCCGGCCGCATCGAGACCGATGCTCCCGCCGATTTCGCTCTGCTGCGCCTCCCCCAGGATTGCGACGAGGAGGATCTGGCACTCCACACCATTTTGCATACCCGCGAAGCGGAAGCGGTCTGGATCGCGGGAGAACAGGTCGAAACGAAGCGACCGGAGCATCAATCCGATTGATTTTAAGCCATTATTAAAATAAATAATATAGAATGATAAGCCAAAAATACGGACCTTACGGTTTGCCAAGGAGTCACTTCGATATGGAAAAGAAATACTGGAACCCCTACTTCGGCGGCGTGATCCTGGGGACGATGCTCTTTTTGACCTTCGTCATCGCCTCCCAGGGCTTCGGTGCCAGCGGGACTTTCTCCCGGCTGACGGCCCAGTTCCTCGTGGACGGGGACAAGAGTTGGTTGCAGAACGCCTACGTGGCCAACTACTTCCGTCACGGGGACAACGCCCTGATCAACTGGACGGTCATCGAAACCGTCGGGATCCTCCTGGGCGGCTTCGCCAGCGCCCTGCTCGCCGGACGCTTCATGATCCGTCCCGACAAGGCCCGCAACTACCCCATGGCCAAGCGCTTCCTCTGGGCCCTGGTGGGTGGAATGATCATCGAATTCTCCACCCGTTTTACCCGTGGGTGCACCAGTGGACAGGGGCTCGACGGAATGGCGACCTTCTCCGTGGGAGCATGGATCTTCATGTTCGCGGTCTTTGCCGCCGCCCTGATCTTCTCCCCGCTCTTCCGAAAACAGTGGGTCAACGAGAACGAAGGAGGTGAGGAATGAACGATCTGATCCTTCCCCTTTATAAGAACGGCTTCCTGAGCCCCGAGGCCAACTTTTTCTTCGCCCTCGTCCTCGGCTTCGCCTTCGGATTCGTCCTGGAGCGTACCGGATTCACGCGTTCGCAATACATCGCCGATACCTTCTATTTCAAGAATATCGCCATTCCGAAGATCATGGGGATCACCGTCATCACCGCCACCACCTGGTTCATCCTTTTCGCTTGGATGGGATGGCTCGACCTCAGCGCTCTCTTCACCCCCGGGACCTACGTCTGGCCCTATCTCGTGGGCGGCCTGATCTTCGGTTTCGGAATGGTCATGGCGGGCTACTGCCCCGGAACCGCCGTCGCGGGCCTGGGTACCGGCAAGAGCGATGCTCTGGTCTTTATCCTCGGACTCTTCGGAGGGGCGTACATCTATTTCCTCCTCTATCCCATGATCGACGGTTTCGCCAGCTCGGGCAAACTGGGAGTCTTCAAGCTTCACGATCTCTTCGGTGGGAACGAGTACACCTCGTACATCCTGACCGTACTGCTCGAAGCCGGCATCATCGGCTTTTTGATGCTTATGCAAACACTGACCAACAAAGGAGAAAAATAACATGGCAATGAAAACCAACGTCGTCGCACCCGCCGGCGGAATCC
>JALWPZ010000249.1 GCA_026994745.1 Campylobacteraceae bacterium
GCGAACAGGATCAGGAGCGCCACTCCGACGGTATAGAGATAGTAGGTGGGTTTCTGCAGACGCGAAGCGATCTGCAGGAGACGAAAGACGATGAAGAGCAGAAGAGCCGCGACTACCGTCAGCGCCAGATAACCCAACTCCTCCGTGATCCCCGAGAGGATGAAGTCGGTATGCACTTCGCTCAGATACCCCAGTTTGAACTGGCCGTTCCCCAACCCCTGCCCGAACCACTGACCGTTATAGATGGCGTTGAGGGAGTTGGAGATCTGATAGGGTTCGCTTGCCTCGGGGACCCGCAATCTCGAGACCATCTCCTGGGGGAAGAAACCCAGCACGCTGTCCTGGACCGTGGACCACCAGCTCAGGATCCGTCGCATCCGGTGGGGCGCGATCAGGATCAGCCCCACGATCCCCACAAAGCCCAGAACGATGAAGAGGAAAAAGAGCTTCAGGCTCCGCCCCGCCATGACGAAGAGCACCATGAAGGTGGCCGCCAGGACCACCACCTGCCCCAGGTCCTTCTGAAAGATCGCGATGAGCACCACCGCCACGGCGAAGACCAGGATATAGGGAAAGAGGATCCTGAGCTCCTGCCAGAGGCTCAGCTTCCCCCGATGGGCCAATTTCCTCGAGAAGCTCCAGGCGATGAAAAAGACGAAACCGACCTTGAAGAACTCCACCGGGGCCAGGGAGAGGGGCCCCAAATGGATCCAACGTTTGGCCCCCAGCACCGTCTTGACCAGGCTCGCGGGCAGAAAGGGCATCACCATCATCGCCAGAAGCGAGATCAGAAAGATCGTGAACCCCAACGGAACGAACCAACGGTCGGGGTCCACCCAGCTGAGCCCCACCATGATCCCGATCCCCAGGAGCACCGCCGCCAACTGCCGGAAGAAGAAGTGAAAGTCGTTGTAGCCGTAATAGAGCGCCGCGAAGGTCGAGAGGGAGTAGATCATCACCAGGGAGATCGTAAAGAGTGCGACAACGGCATAAAAAAGGGGTCGATCGGACATTCGTTTCCCAAAGTGGCGAGGTATTTTTTATTAAATAGTATTAACTCCAGGAATTATAGTCAATCCGAAGAGAGTTTTCACTAAAATATGGGCTCATTTTCCACAATTGTGGATTCGGACCACCGACGGAGAGCCATGAAAAAAGACCAGATACTCAATCGACGCAGCATCAAACTTCTGGGACTCTTCACCCTGATGCTCCTGCTGGTCCTGATCTTTCTGGCGGCTGTCTACCGGATCATGGGCTCCCAGCGCCACTTGCCACCCCACACTGCCGTCATCCACGACCGGGCGCTGCGCGGGGCCATCGTCTCCCAGGACCACTTCACCCTCAGCCGCTCCAACAAAAGCTACGAGGCCACCGTCTACGCCCCCAGCATCGATCCCGACAAGCGGGAACTCTTCTTCCGTCTCTTCTCCATCTACAGTGGGATCGACGAAGCGGAGCTCAAGAAAGCGTTCTTCGACAAAAAAGGACGGCCCCGAAAAGGGTACGTCACCCTCAGCAAGAACATCGACGCCTCCACCGCCGTCTATCTCAAGAGCCTGGCGAAAAAGCTTCGGAAGATGCGGGTCTTTCGAACGGTGATCGACCGTCGCGGCGTGGCGCGGCTCTATGGCCTGGATGTGATCGAGAATGGCGAAATCCGGGAATTTCCTCTTCACGACACCCTCACGCCGGCCCTGGGTTATGTCCGGGCCCGGAATGTGGGCCGCTACAGCGAGATCTTCGGGATCAAAGGTTTCGAGAAACGCTACGAGAAATACCTCAACAGGAGCCAGAATGGATTGATCCGGGGCAAGCGCGACGTGGGAGGCGCCGTGATCCGGGACAAGGAGAGCGTCCGCATTCCCCGCAAGGATGGCTACAACATCCACCTGACGATCCCTCTGAGCCTGCAGAAGCGGGTCGAAGTGACCCTGGACAAAATGAAGGAGGAGACCGGGGCCAAAGAGATCATCGCCACCGTCATGGAGAGCCGGACGGGACGGATCCTGGCCCTGGCCAGCAGCGAACGCTACGACCCGGCCGATATCGGCTCCGACGACATCGCCAAGCTCAACGCCAAATTCACCGAATACCCCTACGAACCCGGATCGGTCATCAAACCCCTCACCCTGGCCATCGCCATCGATCACGGGCGAGTGACTCCCCAGACCTGGTTCAAGACCTACAACGGAGGCCCCTTCTATATCAGCAAACGGCAGAAGATCACCGACGACGAAGCCTTCGATTCCCTCACCGCCGAGGACATCATCGTCCACTCCTCCAACATCGGGATCTCCCAGATCGCCTGGCGCATGAGCGGGAAGGAGTTCCACGACGGACTCGTCCGCTTCGGCCTGGGCCGGAAAACGGGGATCGATCTCTCCCGGGAGCTACCCGGCCGGATCAAACCCGTCCGCCTCCTCAACCGAAAACCCCACGAAGCCAACCAGGCCTACGGCTATGGGATGCTGGCGACTTTCATGCAGCTCCTCAAGGCCCACAACGCCTTCAACAACGACGGCCTCCTGGTCACGCCCCACTGCATCGACCATCTGGAATCCTACGACGGCCGACGCTTCCGCATCGATCCCAAGACCTTCCCCGTAGAACGGGCGATCAAAGCCTCCACCGCCCGCCAGCTCCATGAGATCCTGAAAAAGGTGGTCCGGGAAGGGACCGGGGTCGCCGCCCAGTATCCCGGCCTGGAGATCGGCGGAAAGACCGGGACCGCCCATATCGCCGCCCACGGACGGTACACCCGGCGATACAACAGCTCCTTCTTCGGTTTCGCCAACGACGACCGGGGGAACAAATACGAAATCGGGGTCCTGGTGATCGAAGCGAGCAAATACCACAAATACTTCGCCTCCCAGTCCGCCGTCCCCACCTTCAAAAAAATCGTCGACAGCCTGGTGGAACTGGGCTACCTCCAACCCAACCTCAGCCCCGAGGAGCGCCAGGCGATGCTGGAGAAAGAGAAGAAACGGCGGGATGCCGCCCGCAAGAAGCAGCAGGAGCGCACCCGCCAGATCAAAGCCCTATTGCGCAAACAGCGGGAAAAGATGCGCCGCAAGGAGCAGCGCCGCTCCGCACCGGCCTTCCGCCCCCCCTCCAAACCGGTACGACACTATCAAGAGAAGCGACCGAAACGGCGCCCCACCCCCAAAGAGGCGCTGCCGGACATGTTCTGACCCGAAGTCTGAATGAACCGGCACGCCATCCGCCCCACCAATCACCAATCACGCATCACGCCTCATGGATCACACCCCATAGTTCGGTTCCTCACTCCTCTCTCCTAACTCCTCACTGACCACCTCGGTTACTAGTTACTAGTTAAAAAGCCCGCTTCAGACTCCCCTCAGATTCAAGATACTATACTATAGTATTATAGTATGTCAACTCAAAAGCCGGGGAAGGTAATGAGGAAGAGATAAAAGGAGATTGTTTATGAATTTATTATTCTATTCTGTTTTATTGGTTCGTTCCATATTGAAAATTTTGAGAACTAGGCCCGTCTATAAATTATATCACCTCTATTTGACCCCCATTATGACGATCATTGTGATTCTATTCTCGACGACGACAAATCTCCATGCAGATGTCGAGCCAAATAATGATTGTTCCCAAAAAGAATTGATAGGAGAGATGGACAATATTTCAGAAAATACCACACATACTGAGACTGGTACTGTTGTTAAGAACCAAGATGAATATGATATTTATTACTTTAAAGTAGAAGCAGACGGAACTCTTCAGCTTGCATATACAAGCAATTATAATACAAGAGTATGGTTCAGTAAGACTGCCTGTAGAACGGATGGCAGTATCGATCGGATATTAGAGAATGGCACATCTGTAAATAGTAGCTTGGACGTTGACCAAGGAGATATAATTTATATCACTGTTAGATCAAGAACTAATAGTAGTACAAATTATTCTATGACATTCAGATTTACTAAGTCCCAACCAACAATGTCAGCGGACCTGGCACTTTCTGAAACCACACCACCCTCCAAGACGAGTGCGGAGACGAATGAAAACATTACTTTCTCTATCCATGTTGTGAACAACGGACCGGATGCCGCCGATACGCCAATAACCCTGAAACTCACCTATACGCTAAATGTCACCATCGTATCGACAGACCCAGAATTGGATTGTACCTACACAAGCGGTATGACTTTGAGTGCGGGTACTCAAAATATATGTAGATACAGTGGGGCGGCCTTTGGTGCTGGTGATACCTATGACGCCACCTATACGGTTCAAGCAATCCAGGGAGGAACCTTGAAGCAGACCGCTACCATCTCTTCCGCTTCGAACGATCACGTAAGCTCAAACAATACTCTCACCTCTGCTCCCGTCACCATTACATCAACCGGGGCAAACCAACCCCCCACCGCGAATAATATCACAAAAAGCACCACCGTCAACACGCCGGTATCGGTCCAACTCAGCGCATCGGACCCCGAGGGGGACTCGATAACCTACACGATCGTCGACCCTCCTCAGAATGGAACGTTGAGTGGAACAGCCCCCACCTTGACCTATACTCCCAGTTCAAGTTTCACGGGGACCGACACTTTTACCTACAAGGCGTGTGACAACCATAACAACTGTTCCGCTCCCGCCTTGGTGAGTGTCACCGTCTATTCCCAGGACCCGGACATCATCGAAGCCAACGACGACAACTACATCGTCAACGTCAACTCCTCGATCACCTTCAATGTATTGGACAACGATATCGGAGAGGGACTGGAGATCGTCACCCATACCGACCCGACGAAAGGAACCCTTGTCCAGGGAACCAACGGCAGCTTCACCTACACCCATGGCGGCACCCAGGGGGGACAGGATTACTTCACCTACACTATCAAGAACTCGGCCGGGTACCAGGATACCGCGACCGTGACGATCGACATCAACGGTACCGTCTATACCACGGGGAGCTTCCTGCCGTTCTACCTCATCAATCCACAGCCGACCCGAAACGTGGTAGGGGATTACAAGCTGGCGGGGAACACTGTTCTATGTCTTACCGAAAAGACGGATGGATATGGAGGAACGTGCCAGGGCGACAACGATGATTATGAAATGATCACCAGCAATATGCATGTCACCAAGTATCTGGATATCGACGACGATGGCAACACGTGGAATTCGACCTCATCCTACATCAAATTTCCTGAGACCTTCTATTACGATACGCAACATCAGACAGGGGGGATCCTCTGGGCGGGACTCTTCTGGCAGGGGCGCCTGAGTGCCGATAAACAACACCCCATTCATTATGCGGAGAGCAACAGCAGTGGTTCCGGATACCATTACGTGGAAATCGGGAAAGGAAACAATATTGGCATCGACGATATCACGATGGCAAATACCGGAGCGCCGGAAATCAAACTGAAAGTGGACGACAACCCTTACCGGGATGTCGACGCGGAGACCTTTCATGTCTACGAAAGTAGCAACGGTAAGACCTACGACGCGTTCGCCGATGTCACCGATATCCTACGGACCTATATCCAGCAGGATGGGAATCAGACCCGAACCTTCACCGTAGCCAACCTGACGACCATGGAGGGGAGAGAGGAGTCACCGGGAGCCTTCGGGGGGTGGTCCCTGGTGGTCATCTATGCCGAGGACTACACCCGGGGGAAAGCGAGAAACCTCTCGATCTACAACGGATTCATCTCGATCGGAACCAATGATACACCGATCGAGATATCGGGTTTCAAACTCCCCACGACAGGGGATGTCAACGCATCCCTCTCCGTATTCTCGGGAGAGGGGGAGTACCTCTATGGGCGAAACCCGGTCTACAACAACAGTGAAGATTGGATGAAGATCAGCAACCAGGAGAACACAGGGTACCAATATATGCCCGGGGTTCCGGAGGGAACAGGTCGACCCAACCGTGACAATATGTTCGATGCGATCCTTTATGGAATCGAACGGGCCCATGTCGAAAAGAACGGGGTTAATATGTTCAACGATCAGAGAGTCAACAACGTGGGGGTCGATGTCGACTACTACGATGTCTCCGAGCTCATGACCGGCTACCGGGATAGCAACCCCAATATCAATACGATCTATATACAGACCTATTCCAACAACGACTACATCACTCCGGGGATGATCGCCTTTTCCGCACAGCTCTATCAACCGGAGGTCTGTTACGACTATGTCGTAAAGCGTAACGAGTTTCTCATCCCCTCCGATGGACGGGAATACAATACGACCGTGGAGGATGGGGACGAACTGAGCTTCACCGTCGCCATCCGCAGTATGGAGGGGGATATGGATCTCCAGAAGAGCTCCGTCGCTGTCACCCTCTCTCAGGCAGAAGGGAACCTCACCGCCAATGTCAACAAAGCCTACTATTCGGTTACGAACTCCAACACCCTTCGTACGACGCCCCTGGCAAGTATGAGTCTCCTGCCCGATCGACCGGTCATTACCGTCGGAAAGGGCAGAACGCCGGATCGGGGAGGCACCATCAGCCCCAACGAACGTTACTTCACCAAGTTCTATTACGATTACAACGCCAGCAACGACCCCAATGGGAATTCCAGAGTCTCCGGACATTTCAATATCGAAGTCAACGCGACCATGAATTTCGGCTCAGGGGATTTCTGGCAGATCCTCCATATCGAACGATGTGCCCAGAACCAGGTCTATAGCCCGCCCTGGTATCGTTTCAACGTAGAGCGGGACTTCACCGGCACCGCTCCGACAGACCCCACGCAGCGCTACTCACTCCCGACCCGGATCGCAGGCAGGGATTTCAACTATTCCGTCGCCGCCTATACCGGATCCGACTATTCGAGCCCTAGCAGCGGAGAGAACAATATCACCATCGATGTAGAGATGATCAATATCGACGCGTTCGATGACAACCAATCCTATTTCAAATGCAGCAACCCCGACCCCACGATCATCGTCATGCCGGGGAACTTCGTGCATTTCGACAACACGAATCGTGTCAATGTCGAAGATTCAAATGACCTGACCAATACCTACGCGATCCGAAGTGCGACCTTCCGGATGTGGTTCCTACTCGACAGCGATGGCAACATCATCCAGATCCCTTCCGATGTGGAAAAGTCGGACAACGAATTCTTTGCCCAAATCTACGAGGACTATTACGCGGCTCAGGATACGGGAGGAGCCCTGTGTGGAAAGGCATGTAATCAGGCGCAGAACTACGACTATATCAGTCCAAGAGGCAACAGCTATACCGGTTGCTACGCCTGCCTGAGGGACTACTTCGCGCAGCCAAAATGCGCCCGGGACAACTTCGCCATCCGCCCCAAGGCGATCCGGATGCAGCTCAACGATCGGGACCTCGACGGCAACCAAAGCGCATTGACGATCGCACAGAACGATTCGAACAACGAAATCCGTATCGCGGCGGGATATCCCTATGAGCTCCGCTCCACCACCGTCAAAGACGATGGGTCGGTCTCTCCGGGCTATTACTTCACCTTCCAAGGTGCCGACCCGATTACCAGCATCCCCCCACTACGGGACGACAGCCTGGCACTTCATGAATTCAATACCAGCGCTACATGTGCGGACGAAAGCAACCGATCTCTCTCCATGATCTTCAACAATGGGGGCTCTACCTATCGGTTGAACCATGACAACGTGGGGCGCTACATCGTTCGGATCTGGGACAGCAACTGGACCAAGGTAGACCGGGCCTACAACAACCCATATAAGACCGTCTTCGACGACAATTGTAAAAACAGCGCATCCGCTGCGTGTAACGACTGTACACTGGGAACTACCACGGACACTGCAGATAGCACTACGGAAAAGGTCGGATGTTCCTTCGGGTCGGACACAATGGGAGGAAGCAGTGGATATACCGACCTGGTCGTATCCTACTGGCCCTACAAGTTCAAGCTGGCGATCACACAGGATCCCGGGAACGCCCATCCGGGATGGCTCTACCTCAACGACCTGAACCAGAGCCTGGATATGGCGGTGAAACTGGAAGGAAAACTGATCGCCCAGGGTGCCGATGATTCCAATCTGAGCAACTTCACGGATAGCTGTGTTGCCCAACCCGTCTTCCTTTGGACCGAGGGCAATGTCACGGATGAGGTCAACACCGCCGCTCCCATCACCTATGGCAGTACGATCACCGCAAACGGAAAAGCCTACCAGATCGTACTGAAGGATCTGGATTACGACTCAGGGGTCGATGACAGCATCGATACAGACAACAATCTTTCTCTGGAGAAGAACAACTTCGAAGATGACGAGAACGGTACAGCGGATATTGACATCTACATCAACTTCGAACGGAGCTACAATCCTCCAACCAATCCCATCACCGTGTACTTCCGTGAACTGAATGCAAGCTCTCCCGGCAGTTGGAGCAATGCCCGGAAAATATCGAACCATGTTCCCGATGGCAACGTTACTCTGGACAACAATCGCACATTCTATTATGCACAGGCCAAGCCATCGAAGCTCTTCTATGACGACATCAACGAAACCAGTGTAACAACCCCCATCAGCGTGCTCGTCTATTCCGACGATCCTACGCTGGATCCCACGCTGGTCGATGAGTTCGATGGGAACTTCAGTCATACTACCGACTTCAACTGGTATCTTGCAGTCGGACATAGTTCATCCGATGGGAATATCACCCTGAAGACCGACGATGCGATTGGAACCATCAACAATAACAATCAGAGCGAGATCGATCTCAGCGGTGGAACCCAGGAAAATGTCACCGTTTCCTACAATGATCGGAACACCCGACCGCATATCGTCAATATCGACCTCAATGTGAGCGAGACCGCTCCTTGGCTGATCTACAACCCGGACTTCGACGGAGTCCCGACCCCCTTCTACCGTGTCCGCTTTGTCGGAAACGGTGGATGGCTGGGACATGGAAAGACCGGTCATGTCGTCGACAGCAACGCATCGAGACGTAAATCCAAGCGACTGGAGTGGTGATGCCCTTTATACCGATAACGAATTCCACCCGCCCTGCAGTGGCTATGATCGAACTGATCTTCGCCATTGTCATCATCGGCATTGTTTTGATGTCCGTTCCCAATCTGATGCAAACTTCCGCGAAAAGCGGATATCTGGCGATTCAACAGGAGAGCATCAACGAAGCGGCGACCCACCTGAACATGATCCTGGGCTATCACTGGGACCAGAACGATACCGATGAACGTTATCTCGATCCGATCCTCCATGTCAGCGCTTCCGCCAACAGCGATCTTGCCGAAGATGGAAACACGACCCGCAGAAAAGGGACACCGCCTCAGAGCTACCGGAGGTTCGTACGAGAGGATGGGGTGGAGCTCAATGCCACAAGTGCCGCCAACCTAGGAATGGAAGCGAGTGATAACAATATTTCGAACGACGTGGACGATTTCAACGACCGGAACCATAGTGTCACACTTATTGAGGGCACGGGAGACTCCGCGGACTATATCGAAAAGAGCGATACATTGATCATTCACACAAGTGTCCAATACCTGAGCGATGACCTCACTCCCAATACAGAAAGCTATATCAACCCCACAGGGAACAATATCACGTTCGACTGGGATGGAACGAGTACCGTGAATTATTCAAGCAATATCAAGCTCGTTACGGTTTCACTCAGCAGCACACTGAACAACGTCGATGAGGATCTGAAAAAGAATATCGTTCTGAGAGCCTTCAGTTGTAACATTGGGGCAAGCAAATTGAAAGAAAAGGCCTTTCAACCATGAGAACATCTCGGAAACGTAAAGCGTTCAGTATGGTGGAGCTGATCTTCGTCATCATCGTCCTAGGGATCGTCTCTTCTATCGGGGCGGAAATTATCGCCAAGATCTATAGAGGATACATCCTGCAACGGGCGATCCATCGCGCGGAATCCAAAACCGAACTGGCGGCTTTGCAGATCGCCAACCGATTGCAAAGTGCAATTCCAATGACGGTCTACCGGATCAAGAACGACGATACACTCGAACCGATCGAGCGGGATTTGAATGTATCGGGAAATCTTTATAAAGGAATTCGATGGGTCGCTGCGGACATCGACAGTAGGGATGCCAATAGTACCCCGGGATGGAGCGGGATGGTCGATCTCAATCTCACCGGCAAGGACAAGGTGATCTCACCTGGCTCCAATATCTCTTTTGCCGATAGAGTGATCCAGAACCTGAGCACGAATCCTGATGGAACCAAGAAAACCATCGAGAATGCCGTGATCTACTTCCCGGGAGATCCCGATCCTCACGGGATCAAGGCCAGCGGTACCACTGGAACCACGCTCATGATGGACAACAATCTCTCACGTGCGGTGGAACACTATAAATTGGCCTGGAGTGCCTATGCCGTAGTGTGTGAAGATGGGAACAATACCTACTGTGGGAACCTCTGGCTCTACTACAAGCAGACTCCCGATTCGACGACACCGCTCGACGGCGGAAGCGGAGATAAAAAAGCACTGTTGTTGCGGAATGTCTCCACTTTCAAGTTCAGAAGTGATGGGCAAACGATCCGCTTCAAGATCTGCAAAGAAGAGAAGATCGGAGATGCCAGGACCGTCCCAGCCTGCAAAGAAAAGGCGGTATTCTGATGCGAATCAATTCTCATATGCGAAATGGATTTTCGATGGTGACGGCGATCTTCGTCATTGTCCTGATGGCACTGGTCTCTGTATGGATCCTGAGCCTTGCGGGCAAGATGACGAAGGAAACGACTTCCCAGTATATGAGGGAACAATCCGAATTGTTGGCCAAAAGTTATACAGAATACGCCATATTGGCTGTTACAGCCAACGAACAGAATACAAGCAAATGCCTGAACGACATTGCAGGTACATACAAGAACTACAACATCGATGTCAAGATCTCCTATATAGGAAACAGTGCGATTATCGATTCAAGTTGTCGAACACCCAATAACTATAACGTGACCGACACCGATACACCTCTGAATATTCTGGTGGATGTCTTCGTCCGCTACAGCGATCCCGATCAAAGTGACCGAAATGTCACCTACCACCGTAGAACACTCCAAAAGATTTGAGGCGACAAATGAAAAGAA
>JALWPZ010000250.1 GCA_026994745.1 Campylobacteraceae bacterium
GTCGAGCAGAAGCACGAAGTGATGACACCGCTCCTGGCACTCAAAAGTTTCATCGAACAAAGCGGCAGCATCCTCGCCATCCGCCAAAAAGTTTCGGAGCTGGAAAACCTCTACCTCGAAGCGCTCGACCGCATCGACGAGTTCATCGCCGAAGAGAGCGGCGGACCTCAAACGGCGCCCAAGCGTGTCGCCATCCGCGAGCTGATGCCCCGCTACGGGCGGCTGAAAAGCCGCGAGGAGGTGGAGATGTATCTGAAAGAATTGGAGAAGGCGCTGTTTGAGGCAGTGGAAGAGGGGAAAGAGATTGTGGTGTAGTGATATAGATATGGTTGTATTAATGAAGGTTGTTTCATGCAGGAGTTAATTGTCAGTGAGCAAACAATTCAAAATAAAATTTATACTATTCGAGGCGTTCAGGTGATGCTCGATAGTGATTTAGCCGCTTTGTATCAGGTTGAGACAAGAGTGTTCAATCAAGCCGTCAAGAGGAACGAGGCCAGGTTCCCGGAAAGGTTTAGATTTCAGCTATCTGAAAAAGAGTATGAAAACTTGAAATCACAATTTGTGACCTCAAGTTCAGGACATGGAGGCAGAAGACATTTGCCATATGTATTCACCGAGCAGGGTGTTTCAATGCTAAGTGCCGTGCTTCGAAGCGATACGGCGATTGAAGTCAGCATCAAAATCATCGATGCTTTTGTACAAATGCGGCATTTTTTGGCGAACAATGCATCACTTTTTCAGAAAATTGAGCAAATTGAAAAGAAGCAGTTGGCATTTGAATTGAAAACGGATAAAAAGTTTGAGGAGGTATTTGAAGCAATCGAATCGAGAGAGATCAAACCAAAACAGGGCATCTTTTTCGACGGGCAGATTTTCGATGCCTACCTTTTCGTTACAGATTTGATAAAAAGCGCCAAATACTCCATCATCCTCATCGACAACTACATCGACGAAAGTGTTCTGACACTTTTTAGCAAAAATCAGAATGTCGATGTAACGATTTATACCAAATCCATTCCCCAACAGCTCAAACTCGACTTGAAAAAATACAATGCCCAGTATAGACCTGTTACGGTCAAGGTTTTCAAAGAGGCGCACGACAGGTTTATGATTATCGATGGGAATGAGCTATATCATATCGGGGCGAGTTTGAAGGACTTGGGCAAAAAGTGGTTTGCATTCAGTCGAATGGATATGGGGAGCTTTGAGATTTTGGGGAGGTTAAGTGATGGTTGACCCAACCTGGAGCTTGGGAACGAGAAAGCGCATGGCGATTCGAGAGCTGATGCCCCGCTCCGGGCGGCTGAGAAGCCGTGAAGAGGTTGAAGCGTATCTCGAGGCGTTGCAGAAGGCGTTGCTCGAGGCGGTGGAAGATGGGAAAGAGATTGTGGTGTAGGTGGATGGATTTGGTATTAAATGCGTTTGGAGCAGTCACATATTGTGACCACTCCAAGATGGAAGGGTTTGCGTTTTCTGAGATGCGTGGAGAGAATTTGATTGTGCGGGGGAGGATGAGGTAATGCAAGAGCCTATATATGTTGATTTACACATTCATACATCAGAAGATGAAAACAATTTAAACAATCATTACGATGTTGATAAACTAATCGCTAAAGTAAAAGATCAAAGTCAAGGGGCCGATTTTCTTATTTCATTAACTGATCACAATACGATTAATAAAGATGCTTATACGAAATTGCGGGAAAAAGCAAATCATATTATCATAGGCGTAGAATTACATATTCGAAATTCTGATTCGAGACCACCTTATCATTGTCATTTTTATTTTAATGCACCTGTTACTGAAGAGGAAATTGACAAGTTAAATGAAATTTTAGATAGTTTATACGCCGATAAAAAAATCTCTCCCCCCTATGAGAATGTAAAGAAGATAGATGAAATCATACAGGCATTTGATGATTATGACTTTTTAGTATTGCCTCATG
The DNA here is from genome assembly GCA_026994745.1 of Campylobacteraceae bacterium. Lineage (GTDB taxonomy): Bacteria > Campylobacterota > Campylobacteria > Campylobacterales > Sulfurovaceae > Nitratifractor. The sequence goes on from JALWPZ010000250.1 coordinate 1,950, forward strand.
GTGGTCAGTCACATAGTGCTTTTCATGAATCAATCGATGGCATGTTGGATACAAAACTTACAAAAGGAATTTACTATAACTATTTTGATGGATTTACTGCCAGAAATAAAACAGGTTTGGAAAGAACCATAGAATACTTTGAGCGTTTGGGTATATCTGAATACGTCAATCTTATAACATCTACTGATAATTACAATCCAAATAACTATCCTCAACCAAAATCAGGGAGAACTGCAAGCCCATTTTTGCCAACCTGGATGCTTGCTGAGCCAACATTTGATGGATTAAGAATATCTTTATCGGAGTCATCAAGATTAATATATTCAGAAAAAAAACCTGAAAAATGGGCAGAATATATAAGAAGTGCAAGGGTCAATAATGACTTTTTAGATATTGATGTATCGCTGACACCCGGGTTAAATGTTGTTATAGGCGATTCATCGAGCGGCAAAACTCTGTTTGTAGATAGCGTTTATCGTAAATCGATAAATGATTTTAGCGAATCACCATATAAAGAATTGAAAGTAGAAGAGATTAATCTATTTAATCCGGCCGATAATGTCCCTCACTATATTGATCAGAACTATATTACTAAACTTATTTCTCATAAAGACAATCAGATAGAAGATATAGACATCGTCAAAAAAGCATTTCCAGATGATGATGAAACAAAGCAGAGATTAAATAATGAACTAGAAGCATTGAAAAATATTGTAGACGAACTGATATTAAACGTAGAAAACATAGAAAATGCCGAAAAAGAAATTAAAACAATACCGGCATTGGGATCATTGATCAAAAAAAATAATATCAAAATAAATTTAATTAAAAACATTCTTCCAGATCCAGATCTTATTGAAAGAATGAAATACACTGAGGCATCATACGAAGAGCATATAAAAGCTCTAGAAACAATAAAAGTTTTCGTCCAAAACAATGTATTTATTGAATATGATGAAAATGATTTCAAAACAATTGAAGAGAAGCTTTATAAAGCTTACAATTCATCAGATATAGAAAAACGAATTAGAACTGTAATTGAGAATTCAAAACAAAATATAGATTCGATTCATAGAATAACTAATGAAGAGGCTGAAATAAAACAAGCTGATTTCGAAAGGCTTCTTAAAAATATAAGATTATATAAAAAATCACTTGATGGTTTCCGAAGATTAATAACTCAAATTGAAAGCTACTCCTTTACTGAATCAAGCCGAGTAATTGAATCTCAAGGATATAGATTGTCTATTCAGTATGACTTTAAATTAAATAAAGACATATTCTTGACAAAAATCAATGAATTGCTTAAGCCAGACAAAAAAATAAGATCTTTCGAAGAGCTAACTCCAAGCTCCCTATACAAAGTAAATTTCAAAGATAGACCACGCATTGATACATATGATGATTTTGCATCGAAGCTTTATACTAGTTTTTTGGAATCTAACAGAAAAATTTATAAGATCACCTTGGAAGATGGAAGGGATTTTGATAGTTTAAGTGCCGGATGGAAGACATCAATTTTACTGGATTTAATATTGGGGTATGAGGGAGACAATTCTCCGTTAATCATTGACCAACCCGAAGACAATCTCGCAAATAGTTACATAAATAATGGATTGATAAAAGCTATAAAACAAGCAAAAATGAAAAAGCAGATTATCATAGTTACGCATAATGCCACTATCCCAATGTTGGCAGATGCGCAAAATGTAATTATATGCAAAAATGAGAATGGAAAAATTATCATAAGATCTGCCCCACTTGAGGGTGAACTTTACGATAAAAAAGTTGTTGATCATATAGCTACTTTGACAGATGGTGGCAAAAATGCGATTAGAAAAAGATTTAAAAAATACAATATGAAACATTTCGAGGAGTAAATGATGAAGCTAAAATTTGTAAGAGTTAAGGATACTATCGAAACAAAATTGTTGATCAATGATATTGAGAAAGAATTTGATTATCTTGTTTTCATAAACAGACTTATTTCTGGTGAGCAGTTAGAAAATATTGTATATCCTGCAGATGTCACCGAGAATGAAAAAAATGAAATCGATTCCATGGTAGAAAAAATAAATGAAGTAATCGCTGAAAATAATAATGGGGAGCAGTAAAATGCCAACCTACATCCGCCTTACCGACTACAAAAGCAGTGAAGAGAAAGAGCGAGGGTTTTTCAAGCCTGAGAATCGTTATGAGACGAAGCAGGAGGATTTTGAGAAGATTCCCGGGAGTCCTATTGCTTATTGGGTAAGTGAAAAAGTGAAACAATCTTTTCAAAGTAGTATAAAAATAGAGGATTTGGCCTTTGCTATTAGTAAAGGTATTTTTACAGGAAATAACGATTATTTTTTAAAATATTGGCATGAAGTAAACAATATAAATTCAAACTGGAAAAAATATTCAAAATCTGGTGGAAATAATAGATGGTATGGGCTTTTAACTCATGTTCTAAGATGGCATAGCAATGGAGAAGAATTAAAAAAATTCAAAGGTGCAGGACTGGGAGCAAGCAAATATTATGATAAGCCTCACATAGTTTGGTCTGGTTTAACCTCAGGGGATACATCCTTTAGATATGAGCCTAGATTTGTATGGTTTGACGATGTGGCTCCTGCAATCATATTTGATCATAATCAATTTGATAAACATGCAAACTATCTATTAGGTTTTGGCAATAGTATTGTAGCTAACTTCTTTTTGAAATTGATAAATCCAACATTCCATTATCAAATTGGTGATATCAAATCATTACCTATCAAACTTGCCAGTGAAGAACTTAAATCAAATATCAATAACCTTGTCCAACAAAACATCGATATCTCCAAAGAAGAGTGGGACAGCCGTGAAACATCATGGGACTTCCGTATCAATGAATTGATACGAATGAAGAATGAAAAATTAAAAATGAAGAGTTGTAAATTTGAGGATGCTTACAACGCCTACTGCGACTACTGGAGAGAGAAGTTTTTCCGGCTCCACGCCAACGAAGAGGAGCTGAACCGCCTCTTCATCGAGATCTACGGCCTGCAGGACGAGCTGACGCCCGATGTGCCGTTGGAAGACATCACTATCCTCAAAAACGAAGCCAAGATAGAGGACGGTAAACTGGTTTTTCAAAAAGAGGAGATTGTCAAGCAGCTTATCTCCTACGGCGTCGGGGTGATGTTTGGCAGATATAGCCTGGACCACGAGGGGCTGCATATCGCCGATATGGGTGTGAGCCTGGAAGAGGCAAACGAGAAATTCGGCATCGACCATCCGACATTCGAAGCCGATGACGACAACATCATCCCCGTGCTGGAAGACGACTACTTCGACGACGATATCGTCGGGCGGTTTCGGGAATTTTTGAAAGCGGCGTTCGGCGAGGAGTATCTGGAGGAGAACATCCGTTTCGTCGAAGAGGCGCTGGGCAAGAGCCTGCGCAGATATTTCGTCAAGGATTTCTACGAAGACCACATCAAACGCTACAAAAAGCGCCCCATCTGCTGGATGGTCAGCTCTCCCAAACACGCTTTCAACGCCCTTTTTTATATGCACCGCTACCGCCCCGACATCTTCGCCCGCATCCAGACGGGTTACCTGCACGAGTACATGGCGAAACTCGAAGCGAAACTCGCCGACGCCAGGCGCATTGCGCTGGATGAGAGCGGCAGCGCCAAAGAGCGCAAAGAGGCGCAAAAAGAGATCACCCGCATCGAAAAAGCCCTCAAGGAGCTACGGGCGTTCGACAACGAAGCCCTTTCGCACTACGCGGCGCAGAGTGTAGAGATCGACCTCGACGACGGGGTGAAGGTCAACTACTGCCGCTTCAAAGAGATCTTGTGGCCGATCAAGGGGCTGTGCAAATGATTTTGTCGTTTGAGAAAAGTCGGAAGCGGGAAAATGGTATCCTACGGTGGAGATCGAGGCGATGTTGGAGGCAGGGCTTTAGCCCTGCATTGCGGGACTTTAGTCCCGCCTCCAGGTAAAAAACAGTCGGGTAGAAGTAAACGAAAAAAGGAAAGCGCATGGGTATACAAAAACTGAAAATCAGAAACTTTAAAAGTATTGTCGATATTTCGTTGGACGATATTCCGGGTTTGGCGGTCTTTGCCGGGCCAAACGGAAGCGGCAAAAGCAACTTTTTCGAAGCGCTGGAGTTTGTGAGGGATGTGTATCGTTACGGGGCCGGTGATGCGATCAAGCGGCATGGCGGGTATGAAAATATTCACTCCCACAAACTTCGAGATAGAAACGCCAGGCGTTTTGAAGCGGAATTGGAAGTAAACATCGGTCAGGATCATTATATATATAAAATAAAGATCACAGAAATGCACAAATCCCCCCGGCTATATGAAGAGGTAATCAAAAACGGCCAAACGATTGCGCAAAAACATGAAAACGGTACTTTGCATATCGACGGCGAAGCGACGAATATCGATTATGCGGACGATGAGAGTATCCTGAAGCTCGTCTCGAAAGAAGCAAAATCTCTAAACGCATTCATATCGGCCATTGAGCGGTATCAGGTGGATCCGTACCGTGCCAGGGAAGCGGATGAGTACAGTGCCGCGGATGTTCTTGATAGATATGCTTCCAATCTGCCGACGGTATTGAAACGGTTGGAGAAAGATCAAGATACTCTCGAGGCGATTTTGGAAGCGATGCAGTTGATCGTCCCGGGTCTTGAAAGCGTTGCCAGCGAAAAGGAACAGCTCAACAACAAGTCGGTTGTCGTCTTTAAAGAGGAAGGGGTAAGAAAGAGGTTTCCGGCCAATCTGGTTTCCGACGGTACTATCTATGCATTGGCTATGCTGCTGATTATCTACAGCAACGATAAAGGCATCGTAATGATCGAAGAACCGGAACGGGGTTTGCATCCCAAGGCGATCGCTGAGTTGATGGAGATCTTTCGGGAGAGAAGTGAAGATTTCAATATTTTCATCAATACCCACAGCGAAAGCGTGGTGCGAAACACCAAACCGGAAGAGCTCTTTTTGGTGGACAAGATAGAGGGCCGCACCAGGATTATCCAGGTCAAAAGCGAATATCCCGATTATGACTACAACAAAATGCCGATCGATACAATGTGGATGAGCAACTTTTTCGACGGAGGTTTGCCGTGGTGAGGGTGGCCTTTGTCGTCGAAGGGAAAGTTGAGAGGATATTTATCGATCATTTGAAAGAGAGCGGATGGTTTGTCCGATACGGTATCGAAAAAGTCGGGCCTACGATCGATGCAAAAGGTGGCGGCAATCTCTGCCCGGAAAATTTGGAGGATTACATCGCTCAGGTGCGAGTCTTTGACCCTGAGAAGATCGTTATCCTAACCGATCAGGAGTGCGATCCGTGTGTGGAGAAGGCGAAAGAGCGGATAGGCGATTGTGATATTTGCACCGTGGTTTTGGCGAAGCAGACGATCGAGTCCTGGTTTCTGGCGGACGACCGACTTGTGGGGGATCTCAGTGAGGGGCGATGTAGCCGCTATGAGGATCCGGAGCGGACATCGCGCAAACCCTATGAGACATTCAAAGTGTTGGCGAAACGACTGAAGCTGAGAGGACCGGGGAGTAAGTCGCTCTTTGTCAAAAAGGTGCTCAAAAGAGGGTTCGATGTAGAAAGAGCGGCATTGCGGGCTCCCAGTGCCGCGTACTTTGTGCAAAAAATCAAAGCGATCGGGGAAGGTGGAGTATGAACAAATCGGCACTCAAACGCTTCGCCGTGGAGCTGCGCCGAGAGCTGATGGGCGAGGTGCTGGGGCGGATCGACTATCTGACGAGCTTCGACGAGGCGTCGCTGCCAGCGAAGTACCGGGGGAGGACGAAGGAGCTGGCGGCGCTCACAGAGGCGATAGAGCGGCAGGGGAAAGAGGAGGTGGTGGAACAGGTGGCCTACCTCTGGGCCAACCGCCTCATCGCCCTGCGGTATATGGATGCGGCGGGTATCAACCAGCCGATGGCCGTTTCACCCAAAGATGCAGAGACCCAGCCCGAGATCTTCGCCGAGGCCAAAGCGGGGAACATCGACGAAGATCTGCCGCTGGATCGAGAGAAGTTCTACGCGCTGCTTGACGGCAAAATCGCCGCGGACGATCCGCAAAACGAAGCTTACGCCATGCTTTTTCTGGCGGTGTGCCATCGCTATCACAGGCTGATGCCCTATATGTTCGAAGAGGCCGAGGACTACACCGAGCTTCTGATGCCCTCCGACCTGCTCTCCTCCGCTTCGGTGCGGGCCAAGGTGGTGGAGGCGATGGGTGCCAAGGATTGCAAAGATGTAGAGATCATCGGATGGATCTACCAGTTTTACAACGCCGAGAAAAAAGACGAAGTCTTCGCCGCGCTCAAAAAGAACAGAAAAGTCACGCCCCAAAACATCCCCGCCGCTACCCAGCTCTTTACGCCCCACTGGATCGTCAAGTACCTGGTGGAAAACTCTTTGGGGCGCTTGTGGCTACGCAACCGGCCAAACTCGAAAATTAAAGAGACGATGCGCTACTTTATCGAGCAGGAGGAGAGCGAAGATTTCATCCGCATCGACTCTCCCGAGCAGATCCGCCTCATCGACCCGTGCTGCGGTTCGGGGCATATGCTCACCTACGCCTTTGACCTGCTGGCGCAAATCTACGAAGAGGAGGGGTACCGCCCCTCCGAGATCCCGGCGTTGATTCTGGAACACAACCTCTACGGCTGCGACATCGACAAACGGGCGGCGTCGCTGGCGGCGTTCGCGCTGACGATGAAGGCCAGAGCGTATCACCGCCGCTTTTTCCGCAAGCAGGTGAGGCCCAAAGTGATCGAGCTGCAGGATTTCGGCAGCGAACTGTTTGCCGATATCAAAAATGTCGGATCCCTGCTGAGAGTCGACGAGGAGGCCGGGGAGTTCGACGAAGGGGTTTTCGGCGCCTCCACTCCCGAATACAGGCTGCAAAAGCAGATGCTCGCTTCCCGCTACCATGTCTGTGTGACCAACCCGCCCTATATGGGCAGTAAGGGGATGAACAAAAACTTAAGCGATTTTGTGAAAAAGCACTATCCCGACTCCAAAGCCGACCTTTTTGCCGCCTTTATAGAACGATGCCTGGAGTTTACGGAAAAAGACGGCTATACGGCATTAATTACAATGCAAAGTTGGATGTTTTTAAGCAGTTATGAAAAATTGAGAACCAAGTTATTGAAAAATTATACGATAAAGACAATGGCGCATTTAGACAACATGGTTATGGGAATTGCTTTTGGAACATCTGCCACAATATGGCAAAAAACAAAGCCGACAAAAGATTCAGTTGGTGTATATTTTAAAATTGCCCTGTCTGACTTAGATGAAAATCGAGAAATTAAGGGCTTGTGGTAAAAATGAGTCTTGTATAAAGGACCAAAACATAGGCGTTTCGGTCTTTCATGCAAGACCGAAACGAAAAAAGTTGAAGGCTTGGCTTGATGGATAAAATTGGCGAATCTCTCGAAAAACTTTTTGAGAAACATCGGCTCGTTTTCTGGTATGACGCCGAGGGCGCGATGCGCGAGAGGTATGAAGCACTGGAGCTCGATGGGGTGGAAAAAGTCGAACTCGACGGCAATCCGTTCGGCTTGAAGTACCGGGTTTTGAGAGTGGAGCCCAAAGGGAGGTTTCTCATCTACAGTGCAATGCCCCGGCCCGCCGATGAGGAGAACTGGCTGCTCGATCTGGAACTTTCCCACCACATCTTTCATGCCGACAAAGCGTCGCTGCTGTTGCAGGAGCTGGAGCTGCCGTTGGTTCTCAAACCGCTCATCCAGCGGCACGCCGACTTTTTCAACGCCGTCAAACGGGTTGAAAAACTGCGGCGGTTTATCGACGAAAAGAGTGACGAAGAGAGCCTGATGCTGGGGATGTGCGCCGTGGTGCTAGGGTGCGAGGCAAGCTGGGACGGGGTGCTCTATGCGATCTTTGCCCAACTGGCCCAGGGAAAAGTTGCGAAACTGGAGCAGCTGGAAAAATTCGGTTTGACGGGGTGGATATTCGATGGGGCCAAGCGGTACTACGGCTACGAAAGCGCGGAACCGACGTTCAAAGATCTGCTGATGCAGATGCTTCTGAGCCATTTTTACACGCAGGTCGATCCGGCCAAAAGGCCCCTGGGCCGTGAAGCGGCGCTTTTTGTGGGCCGATGGATGGACAGCAGCAGAAACCGTGAGCATTTCATCACCCTCTCCGGGGAGGTGGCCCGGGACATCGGCGTGGAGAGATTGCTGGAGCCCTACGAGGCGGAGCGATTGGTCGAGAGCGATACCTTCGAAGCGATCGATCGGCGGATCCTCTCGATGCTTAGGACGATGCTGATGCTGGAAACTTGCCCGTGCGAAGAGGTGCGGGAGATCGTCCGTGCCAGACGCCGGCTCTTTTGGTATGAAAATTACAGGAACCTCTACGAAGCGATGGAACATGCGGCGTCGCTGATGTCGCTCTCTCTGGCGTTTCGGCCTCTTGTCTCTTCACCGGGGAGCGGGTTTGAAAACTATACGCTCAAGTGGCATCGGATCGATTTTCATTACCGAAAGTTCGTCTATCACTTTCGGCATGCGGAGTATCCGGAGATTCTCAAAAAGCTCTCGCCTTTCATCGAAAGGCGCTACGTCACTTTCCTGCGTGAGCTTGGGGATGCCTGGCAGGGTGTCGTGGAGAATATGGAGAGCTGGCAGATCGGCGGTGTGACGATGCAACGGGAGTTTTACGACCGGTTTGTGGCTCCGGCCGTTTCGGACGATCAGAAGAAGATCTATGTCGTCATCTCCGACGCGCTGCGCTATGAAGCGGGTGTGGAGCTCGCCCGAAGGCTGGCGGAACGGAACCGATGGGAGGTGGAGACACAAGCGATGGCTTCCGCGCTGCCGAGCTACACACAACTGGGGATCGCCTCGCTCCTGCCCCATAAGAGGCTCAGCTTCGACGCCAAAGACGCGACGGTCTACGTGGATGGTCAAAGCAGTGCCGGGGCGAAAAATCGGGACAGGATTCTCAAAGCCCGTTTCGAAAAATCGGTCTACTTGAGCGCCGAGGCGTTTTTGGCGATGGGGCGCGACGATGGACGGGCCTTTGTGAAGGGGTATCGGATCTTTTATATCTATCACAACGACATCGATGCGGCGGGAGACAATGCGGCCAGCGAATCGAACGTTTTCGATGCCGTGGAGGCCGCTTTTTCAAAAATCGAAAAGATCGTCAAACAGGTTTTCAACTTCAACGGGACCCATGTGCTGATCACCGCCGATCACGGGTTTTTGTATCACGAGGGGGATGTGGAAGATCCCGACCGGTGCGAGATGCCCAAAGGGGGCGAGGTGTACAAAAGCAACCGCCGCTTCATCATCGGAAAAGAACTTCCTAATGTGCGGTGCGCCGTCAAATTCGCAGCGAAACAGCTGGGCATCGACGACGAGGCGGAGGTGCTGCTGCCGCGCTCGATCAACAAGTTCCGCGTGCAGGGCGCCGGGAACCGCTTCGTCCACGGCGGGGCAACGCTGCAGGAGGTCGCGGTGCCGCTGATTCGGTGCAGCAAAAGGCGCAAGGATGATGAACGAACCGTCGAAGTGGATCTGATCAAAAACTTCAACCGGATCACCGCCAACCGGATCACCGTGTCGCTGATACAGCGTGAAAGCGTCGACGCCAAATGCAAACCGCGAACATTGAAGATGGCCTTTTACGCCAAAGACGGCACGCTGCTGAGCGACATACAAAAGGGGATTTTCGACAAAAAGGCGGAAGATATGCGCAATCTCGAGCAGAAGTTTCCTTTCCGTTTCAACGCGAAAGCGGGTGAATACAACGGCCAGACGGTCTATTTGAGGATGATGGAGGCGGTGGAGGGCACTTCGATGCAACGGCTCTACAAAGAGGAGCCCTATGAGATGCTGATCGCCTTTTCCAATGATTTTGAGGAGTTTTGATGTCTGCACTGAATGAGAAAGCGAATCGATTTTTTCCGGGCAAAGTGGTTCGCAAAGATTTGACCAAAATGATCAAAGAGGGCGCCAACGTTCCGGTCTATGTGCTGGAGTATCTGCTGGGGATGTATTGCGCGACGAATGACGAAGAGCAGATACGCGAAGGGGTGCGGAAGGTCAAGGAGATTTTGTCGAAAAACTACGTGCGGCCCGACGAAGCGGAACTGATCAAAGCGCGCATCAAAGAGCGCGGACGCTACAAAGTGATCGACAAACTGACCGTCAAACTCAATGAAAAGCTGGATCGCTACGAAGCGGAGTTCAGCAACCTCGGGCTTCGGGGCATCGCCATCAATGAAGGGTATGTGAAGCGGTTCGAAAAGCTGCTGGCGGGGGGCATCTGGTGCATCGTGACCATCGACTACTACTTCGACGAAAACGCCCTCAAGGATTCTCCTTTTATCATCGAGAGTCTCAAACCGATCCAGATGCCCAATATGGAGATGGAGAGTTTCAAAGAGGCCAGAAAGGAGTTCACGCTTGCCGAGTGGATGGATCTGCTGATACGCAGCACGGGGATGGAGCCGACCAATCTGGATGAGAGCGTCAAATGGCATCTCATCGAACGATTGGTGCCCTTTGTGGAGAACAACTACAATGTCTGTGAACTGGGCCCCAGAGGAACGGGAAAGAGCTATGTCTACAAAGAGCTTTCGCCCAACTCCATTCTGATCTCCGGCGGTCAGACGACCGTGGCGAACCTTTTTTACAATATGGCCCGCCGGACGGTCGGGCTGGTGGGGATGTGGGATGTGGTGGCCTTCGATGAAGTGGCGGGTATCCGCTTCAAAGACAAAGACGGCATTCAGATCATGAAAGACTATATGGAGAGTGGATCCTTCGCGCGGGGCAAAGAGCAGATTCAGGCGAAGGCGTCGATGGTTTTTGTGGGCAACATCGACGGTTCGATCGAAAACATCGTACGCACCTCCCATCTGCTGAGTCCGTTTCCGAAAGAGATGATCGACACCGCCTTTTTCGACCGGTTCCACTATTACATTCCGGGGTGGGAAGTACCGAAGATGCGGCCGGAATTCTTTACCAACGAGTACGGTTTCATCACCGACTATATGGCCGAGTGGATGCGCGAGTTGCAGAAAGAGAATTTCTCCGACGCCATCGAACGATGGTTCCGTTTCGGCAAGGAGCTGAACCAGCGGGATGTCAAAGCGGTCAAAAAGACGGCCAGCGGATTGCTGAAGCTGCTGTTTCCCGACGGTAGTTTTGCGAAAGAGGATGTGGAAGCGGTGCTTCGGTACGCGATGGTCGGGCGGCGGCGCATCAAAGAGCAGCTCAAGAAGATCGGGGGGATGGAGTTTTACGATGTGCACTTCTCCTATATCGATCTGGAGAGCGGCGAAGAGCGATTCGTGACCGTTCCTGAAAGCGGCGGCAACGCACTTATACCGGAGGGGGAGCTGCCGCCGGGAACTCTCTATGCGGTCGCGTCGAGTAGCGTTAGCGGACACAAGGGGCTCTTTCGCATCGACCTGCAGAAGATGGCCGGGACCGGCAAGGTGACCCATACGGGATTTGGAAGCGGCAAAGAGATCAAAGACGAGATCAAAGAGGCGATCAATTACGCCCAGGCCAACTTGCATAGGGTGTCAGCAAGCGCGAAATTCAAGGAGTACGACTTCCATATCAAAGCGACCGATCTGAACGGCATCGAGAATGTCCGGGGATTGGAGTTGGCCATTTTTCTTTCGATCGCGTCCGGTGTGATCGAGAGACCGCTGCTGCCGCAGATGACGATACTGGGGTCCATGAGCATCGGAGGATCGATTATCGGTACCGACAACCTGGGGGATGCGCTGCAGGTGGCGTCGGATGCCGGCGCGAAACGGGTGTTGATCCCGGCGGTGGATATGGGACAGATCGCCCAGGTGCCGGCCGATTTGATGGCGAAATTTCAACTCTTGATCTACAACGATCCCGTGGATGCCGTTTTCAAGGCAACGGGGGTTTAAAACTCCGTCGTATCGAGGCTGAAAGCGCGATAGTAGTTGTCATCCTTGAAGCGGCCGAAGAGTTCGAGTGAATGTCCGGTATAGTTGCCGGGGTAGAACATCAGCGTCGGAATCTGTTTGACGGCATTTTGAAGATTGTTCAAAACGACGTGGGATCGGAGGTTGGGGTAGACTTCGCCGATGCCGGTGAGGAAAAGTATTTTGGCTTCGGGGTTTTCGGCAACCTTTCGCTGAATATGCGGTATGACGTTTTTTTGAATGTCCAGTACGCCCAGCAGGGTTTTCTCCATTTTGTCGGGACCTAAGCTCTTTTCTCTTTCGAGAACTCTTTCCAAAATATCCCGTTCTCGCAGGATCTCTATCACGATGTCGTAAAGATTGACTTCGACCACTTCGATCGATTTTTCATGCAGACGGTGCTTCAATCTTTCGATTTCACGGTAGACTTCGTTTTGCTGCTCGATGGGATAAGAGCTGATGAAAAACGGCACCTCCCCGCCCAAGGCTTTCATCTTCAAAAAAGCGTCCGTCGTGACTTTTTCATAAATTTTGTCGAATTTTTTTACGATATTTTCCCGTTTCATTCGCTCTCCTCGCACAAATGGGCTATATCACTCTCCGAATAGAGAAAAGCGGCGAGCCATTTGGGATTGTCCCGGCATACGCAGGATACAAAATCTTTTGAAAGATAGGGTCGTACAGTCTGTCTGTGTTCTTTGCCCTCGATCAATCCGACGCCTCCCAGCATATTGAAAATCACCTGTTTCGCTTTTTTGATCGTACTTTCACTCTTTTGGGCCAGATCGGATGAGAGGCTCTTTTTGGATTCTATGAAGTTGTTCCAGTCACTCTCCAAAAGAACGGGATCGAAATTCAAATATTTGTTTCTCAGTACTTCAATGCAAAATTCATAGAGTAACGCATAGGTTTTTACGGCGCTCAAGAAGGCAAACGCTTTGATCTCTTCATTTTCGGCCAAACGCATCAACTCTTCATCGTTTAATACCGCACACCGCTTTTTGAGCTCCTGCAATTTTCTTTTTTGCGTCGCTTTTGTCATTTTTTGCAGGACATTTCTTTCAAGAATCTCTTTTTCGGCAATGTTCCAATCTTTTCCGCATTCGACAAATGTCTGAGCCACCAGCTGCATTTCATGCGGCATTAGGCCAACAGCAGTAAAAGAGAGGGAGTATTTATTTATATATTTTTTAGTATTATTCACTCTTTTATCCTCTCAGTAAAAAAGCCGCTTCCTCCGGTGGGACAGGGTTGATCCGCATATCGCTCTCCATCTCGAATCCCCCCCAGTTGTAGAGCCGGGGAATGATTCGAAGCCCCAGGCGCCAAAACCTCGGGATCTCCTCGAACCATTCCTCGGTGCTTACGTTCTTTTGCATCGGAGGAGTGTCGAAGGTGAGATTGAAATCGAAGTCCCCCAATTCACGGTAGAGCGCACGGATCGTCGTCTGCAGGATCTGTGCCAGGGCTTCGATCCCGGGATCGTTCAGATCGCTCAGGGAAACGACCCTCTGCTCTTTGGCGAGAATCCGAACCTCGAAGGCGTAGGCGGAAGCGTAGGGACAGAAGGCGGCAAAAGAGTCGTTCTCCGCCACCAGGCGCTCCCTGAACTCCATTTCATAATCCAAGACCCCCTGAAAGAGAGAGTGCCCATGGATTTTTCGATAATGACGGGCCCGCTCGATCCGGGCAAGGAGGCTTTTGGGGATGACCGGCAGGGCGATGAGCTGGGAGTGGGGGTGCGTTTGGGTGGCTCCGGCAGAAGGTCCATGGTTCTTGAAAAGGGAAAAGTAAACCAGCCGTAGATCCTTTCGAAGGTCCATCAGGCGGGAACGGAAAGTGACGAGCCAATCTCGATACTCCTGAAGCTCCCAGGCATCCACACGTTGCAGATGTCGGGGGGTGTCGATGATCACCTCGTGGGCGCCGAACCCCTCCCAGAGATCGTAGGGGCCGTGGCCATGGCTCTGCCAGGGGGCTTCGATGCGGACCGCTTTGTAGAGATTTGGGACGACCCGGGTGCGCCACCCCGGGGTGTTGGGCCCGTTTCGATCCCTCAGTGCGAAGATCTCCGGTGGGGTCATCCGCTCGTTTCCTTCGCAGAAGGGGCATATCCGGGACTGTGTAGATGCGTTGGAGATCGTTTCGTGGGCACAATCGGGGCGATGAAGTCGTTCGGGAGCGATGATCACATAATCATCGTACAGTCGATCGTAGCGGATATCGGACATAAAGTAGCGCTTTGTTCGGAATTCTTGGGGGTATTATACTGCGTTCAGCTCCCCGGGTCGAGCAGGGGAGTGGAGAGTTCGATCAGGTTGCCGTCTGGATCCCGGAAATAGAGCGAAAGGAGCGGGCCGGTCGCCCCGGTTCGCTCCACAGGTCCTTCGAGAATCACGATCCCGGATCGTTTCAGTTCATCCATGGCATCTTCCAATTCACCCTCGATCAGGAAACAGAGATCGGAGGATCCGGGAGTCGGTCGGTACGCTCTCGGTTCAATCTTCGTATCGAGGGGATGCAGGTTGATCTTTTGGGTACCGAAACGAAGAGCGACCCTCCCCGGACCAAAGCGGACCGGTTTCATCCCCAGAATCCTTTGGTAAAACCGGATGCTGCGTTCGAGGTCCGTTACCGTCAGGACAAGGTGGTCGAGAGCACGGAGATTCATCGCCCCTGTTTCCTACGCCAACTGCGGCTTTGCCCACGCTTTCCTTTTTGATAGCAGCTTTCGCAGATGCTGAATCGATAACTGAAGTCCAGCTCCCGACCACATCTACGGCATCGTTTGACGAAATCGCCCTTTTGCAGGGAGCCTTCGATGAAACGATTGAGGCGTTCCCTGGCTTCCCTGGCCTTTTCGGTATCGGGAAAGAGGTCCTGGAACTTGAAGGAGAGCCAGAGGTAGAGCGAGACCTCCTTGACCCGGTCCTCGGCATGGAGGAGTTCTTCGTTGGTATGGGCATAGGAAGGCAGCTCCCTGGGGGGAATGTAGGGAACCGTCTCTCCTTTTTCCAAATGAGTCAGATAGCGGTGGTACACCGATTCGATGTAGGGCGATCCCAGGCTCGCCGGCGCGCAGGCCAGGTGGTAACGGGAGCGCAGGTCCAGGTCGTATTCGTCCACGATGGCCGCCAGCTCCAGCATCGATTCGATGTTGGCGGCCCGGAAGGGGCCTTCGAACTCCATATTCGTAGCGAAGAACTCCAGGATCTCCTGGAGTTTCTCGGTCTCCAGGATCTCCCCGATGAGCATCACGTGCTCCATGCTGGCCATGACAGAGAAGGGGAGGCGGATCGGGGGAAGGGGTGCGTGGAACTTCCGGGCGATAGTCTGCAGGGTTCCTGCGTCCAGGGCTCCGACGTAACCGTGCTCGTGGAGGCCGTATCGCCCTGCCCGGCCCGCGATCTGCAGAATCTCGGAGGTCTCCAGTTCCCGTCGACGCAGGCCGTCGAACTTGTTGTCCCGGGCGAAGAGCAGGGTGCGGATCGGCAGATTGAGCCCCATGGCGATGGCGTCGGTGGCCACGAGGATCTCGCTTTCCCCCTCCCGGAAACGCCGGGCCTCTTCTCTGCGCACTTCGGGAGAGAGGTTTCCATAGACCACCGAGACCCGATAACGGGAGGAGAGCTGCTGTTTGAGGGAAAGCACCTCTTTGCGGGAGAAGGCGACGATGGCGGTGTGGGGTTTGATCTTTTTCAGCGAGACGGGGCGCTCCATCAACTCCAGGGGGTTCATCCGGGCGAAGTGGACCACTTCCAGCTCCTCGCCCAGGTAGTCGCAGATCTCCCGGACCGCCTCCAGAGCGTTTTCGGACCCGGTGAGGATCAACTCCTTCGCCGGGGCACCGATGAGAGCGTTGGCCCAGGCCCAGCCCCGGTCGCGGTCGTCGATCATCTGGATCTCGTCGATGACGCAGCAATCCACCTCCACCTCGGGATTGAGCATTTCAATGGTGGAGCTGATGTGGGTGGACTCTTCGTCCAGGATCTCCTCCTCTCCCGTGATCAACGAGGCGTGGATCCCGGCGGCTTTCAGCTCTTCGTAGCCCTCCAGGGCCAAGAGCCGCAGAGGGGCCAGGTAGTATCCGGTCTCCGCCTCCTTCAATCGCTGCATGGCGGCATAGGTCTTTCCACTGTTGGTGGGACCCACATGGAAGGTGATACGCCGATCCAGACGCCGGGCGAGAGGAAAGAGGCGTTTGAAGTCCCGGATGGTCTTGGCCAGGAGCTCTTCGCGCATCTTCCTTTCCCGCAGAGGCCGCAGATACTCCCCGAAGTGATAGAGCACCCGCCGGCGGGTCTTCTCGCGGACCTTCAATTTTCCCGAGGCCAAGAGCTGGGGTTCCAGGAATTGCAGGATGAAGCGTTCGATGGTCGCTTCATCCACATCCAGGCCTTGGGACAACTCTTCCATCCGTTCATACAGGGATCCCAATGCCACATGGAAGTGGGCCAGAGTATCTTCGTTGAGGGCGGCCAGGTCCTCCCGGATGGGAAGCGGGCGGTTCTCCCAGATCGAAGCGTAGATGAAGTTCCGTTCGTAAGAGAGGGACAGGCGGTAGTTGAGGGGGCTTCCGTAGACCTGGACACTCTTGTCCCGCTCAATCAGGAACTGTTCACCGGCCAGGATCAGGTGGCATTTAGGGTCGAAGGAGTGGATGACACGCTCCACGATCCCGAAGTCGATGGGGGCGTGATGGAGGTCCCCCTCCAGTGGTAGGCGCCGGAGATGATCGATCCGCTCTTCGAGGCTCAGGTATCGATTGTCGGCGATCCTCTCCAGAAAGGCTTCGATCTCCTGCTTCTTTTGTTCGATCGATTCGGCCTTGACCGTTCGGAGCCGCTCCAGAACCCTGTCCGGATCCTCCTTCAAAAGCGAATTGAGATCTACCGGGGGAGTGACGACCAAAAGATGTTTGTTGAATTCGAGCTCTTCCAGACGGAAGAGAAAAGAGTGGACGAAGCGCAGTTCGTTCAGGGGTCCAAATTCGACGTCGAGCTCCCGTTGCAACTCTACGATCCGATTCTGTAGACGCAGATATTCCAGCTTGTTGAGAACTTTCTCCCGTGTGATCTTGGAGCTGCGTTGATCCAGGAAGCTCTCGAGAACCTGTTGCTCTTCTTCCCGGCTTCGCTGTTCATCACCCAGGAGAGACAGGATCTTTTCCACTCTGTCTGTCGCTTCCTGCTCTTTGCGTTGTTGTCCATGTTTCTTACGCTCCAGCAGATATTCGACGATCGTTTTTCGGACCGAGAACTCTCCTTCGCTCCAGAGGCGTCGCAGGGCCCGGATCATCTCTTCCCGTTCAAGAGAGGGAAGAGATGACCCAAGCAGCAGTATCAACTCCGTCAGAGTCTCGTCGTCCAGATGTTTCACCCCTTCGTCGAACGGCTCACCTCCGAAAAGTTCTTTGATCTTGTTGTTGAGTTTGATGTAATGTTTCCGTTTCTTCTTCGCCATTGATATTCTTTAGTATAGTTTCTATATTTTTATTATCGTAATATAGCAGACTTTGGAGAGATCCATTGAATATATTATTTAATATTTCTTAAGGATAGATAACTATTTCTAGCATATTTTAAAATATATAAACAGATTAAATTACCATTTAATGGGAACTATATAGAAAACATTCTGTTTTATTAAAAAATATATTAACAAGAGACTTTTTTGATAGAATTCTATCTAGCGTATGGACCGATGATGGATCGGTACAGAATGTTACTACGGAAGAAGATAGAAGGATCGAAGAAATGGATTTCTCTTTGTTGGATAGAGCCAAGGGGCTATCGCTCGCACTGTTGATCATGGGGGGATCTCCCTTTCTGTTCGCTTCGGAGCAGGGGACCGGTCCGGTCGACGACTCAGCAAGCAGAGGCAAGATCACCATTACGTTGCTGGAAAAGAGTGATTCAGGTGTGCAGGATTCCTCCCAGAAGATAACACCATTGAAGATTCTCAGCGAAGAGAGAAATCGCTACCAAGAGAGTATCACCGGGGAGAAGGGCGAAGACTCTTTCATGCAGATCCGTATGGAATCGAATCCCCTGTCGGATCAAAATGTGATCCCTGTCGTTGCCGTGAATACCAATGAAAAAGAGCTCTATCTCACTTTCGATGACGGACCGATCAATGGAACCGGAAACGTTCTCAGAGTCCTGGAAGAGGAGGGGGTCGAAGCGAGTATGTTCTTTGTGGGGCGGCACGTTCAGAAACGACCCAGGCTCTACAACCTATGCCGCCGTTTGCCCAATATCGAAGTCGCCAACCACACCTATTCCCACGCCAACGGACATTACCAGCGTTTCTATCGGGACACCTATGGAGTGATGAGCGATGTGGAACATGCGCAGTTGGTCATCGGGGGCAGAAAATATCTGCGATTGGCGGGCCGCAATGTCTGGAGAATTCCCGAGGTGCAACGAAACGATCGGGCAATCGCTTCCCGGCAGCGCAAGATCGAAATCGACAAATACGAAACCATCGCCCGGGAAGGATTCTTTATCTATGGCTGGGATGTGGAGTGGCATTTTGACAAAAGCAGCGGACGGCCGGTAGGAAGCCCGGAAGAGTTGGCCCGAACAATCGAGGGGATCTATCGTCACGGACGGAGTGCCCAGAAGGGAAAGGTAGTACTGCTCGCTCATGATTTCATGTTCCGGGACCCCGGCAGTACCGCCCAATTGAGAAAATTCATCCGTCTGATGCGGGAACGAGGCTGGAAATTCCGAAAGATCGGTGAGTACAGTTCCCGGAAGCCCGAGTCTCTCTATGTCGCCAGGTATTATCGGGCCGGAAAATTGGCGGCGGTTCAAAAGTCATCGGTCAAGAAAACCGGGATCACTAGTGTTTCCAATCATCCAGAACTATCAAAGGAACGTATAAAGAGATCGGCACAGACCAAGTCGGCAAAACTGTCTCTGCAAGCCCGTCTCAATGATGCCGTACGTCATTATAAATCGGAAGAGGTTGAGCGCATCCTGCAAATGGGAGCGCGGGTCAACGGCAAAGATGAGTATGGCCGGACCCCGATCAACACCGCCATTAAAGCCAACGGCATTTATTTGGTCAAACGTCTTCTGGCCCACGGTGCCAATATCCACCAAAAGGATGGAATAGGATTCACCGCACTTCAGGCGGCCAGAACCTACCGACGACATGAGATCGAAAATTATCTCGTCCACATGGCACTGAAACAGAATCACCACGAATCTCAAAATCCCAAGGTGATCGCTGCGGCCACAGAATCGGCCCGACGAAATCCATTGAAGGCTTTGGCACTTCAATAGTTGGTAGATTCCGAGCGGTGGCGGATATCTGTTACCGTAAATATGTAAGTACATTTATATTGTGGTTAACATAATATATATTCTATTGAAGTTCACGATCCCCTTGCTCCTCCACTACGGACAAGTAAAATCATAATCGTATCGAGGATTCACTTTCACTGGTTTTGCATATGTCGGTCTCCGGTTCGTTCATGCAGATCTTTCATGAGCGCACACAAATCAGCAATGAAATGGTTCAAGGCTCTTTGCATCAAATCAACCAACTTCCCAGACACACAACAAACGAACACATACACACCCCACGAGCGAAAGATTTCGAGTCGTTTTTTTCAGAATGAGCGATAGAGCTATCCTCGACGACGTTCATGAATCATTTTCCTGTCACTAAGCCCACACAATGGAGCTTTCGACAACTAAATGAACAGATGTTCACTAAGTGAATATCTGGCCCGAACGTCTTATGAACGATTGTTCATAAGACGTATAAAGATCTCTCATCCAGTATGAACAATTGTTCATTTGTATAGATCCTATCCCCTTGACATATGAACGCGTGTTCACTATAATCGGTGAAAAGCATTGAAAAGGTCCATAAAATGGAAAAGAAAGAGAGCCCTACCCGCAAAAAGATCCTGGAGGTATCGTTGAAGCTCTTTTCCGAGAAGGGGTTTAAAGGAACCACGATGCGTGACATCGCTGCGGAAGTAGGGATTCACCAGGGGGGTATCTATAACCATTTCAAAGGCAAAGAGGAGATCCTTCAGACCCTTATCAACGATATGATGCACTCGGCACTGCTGAGCCTCTTCGATTTCAACGAGGAGGATGGGGAGTACCACAAGAAAGGGAAATCGGTCTTGGCCAGGATCGCCACGACCTTCAAGCTGATCAGTTTCGATCCCCGGAACGAAGCACTGTTTCGCCTGATGATGCAGGAGATCTTCCGAAATCGAACGATCCGAGACCTCTATTATGAGCACTTCTATCAGCAAAATGTAAAAAAACTCTCGGCCCTGCTCTTTAAAATGATGCAAGAGGAGATGATCCGATCCTCCGACCCGCTGATGCTTGCCAATGAGTTTTTCTCCCCGCTTTTTTTCTACCAGATGCAGGTGGTGTTGCTCAAAATGGATGGGAAATCCACGTCTTCCGCCGTGACACTGTTCGAAAAACATGTGGATATCTTCTGGGAGTCGATCAAGCTGAGTAGCAATTCCGCTACACTATTCTAATATTATTTAGTATTTAATATTGAATGCTATTAACTATAGGAGTAAATATGAAGAAAGATCACTTTGCCGTTAGAGCCGACGAATACGACCGTACCGATTATCGCTTGAACTATGTGGATGCCATGGCACAGAGCATCTTGGAGAACGTGGAATTGGCACCTGGAATGAAAGTTGTAGATTTTGGAGCGGGAACCGGTCTTCTCAGTGAACGAATCGCTCCCTATGTTCAGGAGATTCTCGCCATCGATGTCTCCCCTTCGATGATCGACAAACTACGTGCAAAACAGGAGAGTTTTCCCTGCCGTTTGGAGATCCGGCAGATGGACCTGTGCCAAGAGCCCTTCGAAGAGGGGCCTGTCGACGGCATCATCTCCTCCATGACGTTGCATCATATCGAGGATCCGGTTGCCCTCTTCCGGATCTTTTACGATATGCTCAAACCGGAAGCCTTTCTGGCGCTTTGCGATATCGATACGGAGGATGGAAGCTTTCATACCATCGATACGGGGGTCAAGCATTACGGTTTCGAACGAGAGCATATCGGTAAGTGGGCGGAGTCTGCGGGATTTGTCGACGTCAAGGTTCAGGATAGTGCCGTGATCGTCAAGGATCACGGAGAGTATCCGGCGTTTCTGTTGACCGCTTATAAATCGTAAGAAGTCGTTTTCGGGGGGATTGGGATCAGACGAACATCTCCGGTATCGGGCCGGAGGGAAGAGTGTGGCTTTGGATCCGGTTCAGATCAGTCCCAGTTCCTCCATCAGGGCCTCGATCTTGGGTGAGATCTCCGCCAGCTTTTCATACAGGGTTCCAAAGGCTTTGTCCTCGGCATACCACTCTTCGATATGCTTCCAGGCATTGCTCTTTTCCTCTTCGCTCAATTCCGCTTTTCCGATCGCCTCTTTGATCCGTTCCAGGTGCTCGATTCGTTTATTGCTCATTTCCGCTGTCCTTTATGTTTATGGAATTATAACGAAAGCTCATTTTACATGCTCTCCCTTCGAATCAGCCCCGCTTCTTCCAGAAACGGTGAGGGCTTGAAATCGAGTTTTTTGACCCGATCGTATTTGGCCATGGAAAGGAACAGACGATCTTTGGCTCTGGTCACGGCCACATAGAAGAGTCGACGTTCCTCCTCCAGGCTCCCGGTTTTCTCCATCAGTTTCCGATTGGGGAAGCGGCCATCCATCAGATCGATCACATAGACTTCGGAAAATTCCAACCCTTTGGAAGCATGGACAGTCAAAAGATTGACCCCCTCCCCTTCGCTCATCTCCCCGCCTCCCAGGATCATGGCGTTGACGAAACGCTGCAGATCCTCGTATCGGCTGGAGAGGTCCAGAAGAAGCCGGGCCTTGCGCAGAATCCGCTCCCTCGCCTCCTCTTCCTTCTCCGGATCGACCTCTCCGTTTTTCAATCGGGCACGCTGGGCGCTGAGTTGGTGGACCACCCCCTGGTAGAGCGGGGAGGCGATCGCTTTTCTCAAAAGGGTATCGGGTCTCTGGCTCCGTTCGATACTGCGATAGAATTCGTGGAATTGAATGAAATATCGCAGTCCATCCTGGGTGAGCCTGGGATGCTTGAGTAGTGGATGGGCCCGAATTTCGTCACGGAGATCCATATGGGCGAAGCGGCTGACCGACCCGATCTCCAGATCGTCGTCGAAGAGACCCAGCTGGGTACTCTTCCTCCGGTTGAACGTGGGAAGGGAATGGACCGTCGGATGAAGCAGTCCCCTCAGGAGATCCCCCTCCCCGAAATGGTTCAATGCCTGAAAGAACTCCTTTCCCAACGCCGTACCGATCCCTTTGCCATATTCAAAAAGATGGATGAAGGCCATCATATCCCTGGGGTTGATGCGCAGGCTCATCAGATCCAGCAGGAACTTCACCTCTTTGGCCTCGAAGAAACTGTTGCCACCCTTTCTCCGACAGGGGATCCCCCGCTCCCGCAGGCTCGCTTCGATCCCGTCGGCGCTGGCGTTGTTGCGGAAGATGACCGCCGTATCATCGTTAGGGGTCCGGGAAGCCCCAATCAGGTCGGCGATGGATTGATACTGTTCGAAGAGCTCGTCGTAGATCAGAAGTCTCGGAGGGATCGGGTCGACCCTCCTGCCGACCTCCAGACGCTTGGGATAGATCCGCTCGTTGCGCTCGATCACCCGGTTGGCCAGCGAAAGGATCGGGGCCCGGGAGCGGTAGTTGACGCTGAGGGTATGGACCCGGGCGTCGGGATAGCGGTCGGCGAAGGTGGAGATGTTGGCGATGTTGGCCCCGTTGAAGGCGTAGATGCTCTGATCGTAGTCCCCGACACAGAAGAGGGAATCGGGGTTCATCGCATCGATGAGCATTCCTTGGAGGGTGTTGGTATCCTGATATTCATCCACCAGGATCTCCCGGAAACTCATGGGAGAGTGCTCCAGGCTCTCCAGGGTCTGAAGCAACAGATCATTGAAAGAGAGAAAGCCATATTCCCTCTTGGTATCTTCGTACTCCTCGGCGATGTCCAGATAGATATCCATCAACGGCTCGTGCTCCGGATAGCGTTGGAGAAACCACTCGTCGAAACTTTTGTCCGACGCGTTCTGATAGAGTTGATAGAGATCGAAGAGATAGGTGGCGGAAAAGGGCTCCGTCGCGAGCCCCAGACGTACGAAATCCCTTCGTTCGTAGATGCTTCGAAAGAGAGTCCGCAGCTCTCCCGGCTGTTTGAGGCTCAATCCGGGTCGGTTTCGGCGGAGCCAGCGATAACAGACGGCATGAAAGGTACCCGCTTCGATCCGATCGACGGTCTTTGCCGGGAAATGGCGCTTGAGACGCTCGATCATTTCGCCGGCGGCTTTGTTGGTAAAGGTCAACAGGAGGATTCGGTCCGGGTCGGTACCCGTTTGGAGCAGATGGGCGATGCGCCCGACGATCGTGGAGGTTTTCCCCGTTCCGGCGCTGGCGATGACCAGGTTGTGGCCCAGGGGTGCGCATGCCGCCTCGAGTTGCTCAGCGTTGAGCGATCCCAGCGGCATAGAGTTGTTCTATTCTTGGCCGAGGATGTAGTAGGTCTCTTTTCCTTCGACCTTCTGCAGCGCGATCTTGTACTTTTCGCTCCAGCGCTGAACGATCTCCCGAAACGCTTCGATCTCTTCGGGGGTTTTACTGTCGGTCTTTACCTTGAGGTAATCCTTGGAGTTGGAGAGTCCTACGATACCGGAGTATCGCTTGACCTCGTCGTTGAGAGTAAGCAGATGCTTGGCGAACTTTTCGAAGCCTTTGGTATTGCCGATGATGCGCTCCATCTGTGCCAGAGTCGCGTCGTTGACAGGGTATCCAAGCTGGATCAGCAGGTTTTCGGGAGTCAGATCGATATTCATAATCACCTCATGCGTTTTGATTTGGGTGGAGAATTCTAACAAATCTAAGATTAGAGGGGACTTCCCGAAAATCGGGGGATGAGAGTCAGAAGAGTGTCTCTTTGGGACGGACCTTCTCCAGAAGGATCCGATAGTGCTCCAGATTCTGGAATGCCTTTTCGTAGCGCCACCGCAGCACGAATTCGATCACTTCGTTCTTGCGGCCCGCCTCCAGGGTCTCCGCTTTCCCGAAATACCCCAGAGAAATATTTTTGGCCTTTTTCTTTCCGTTCTTGTCCGGTTCATAGGTGATGGCGATCACCTGGACATACTTCCCCTCCCGGATCTCTCCGAAATCCTCCTCCTTGAGACCGATGCCGCTGATGTTCATCGCCTTATAGACGAAGATGTCTTCCACCCTGGGAACTTTTTTTTCGATCCCCAGTTTTCCATAGAGCTCCACCAGTCGCGCCAGATTCTCACTGCGGACCGGTTCCGCCGTCGCGTCGATCCCCAGATGGACCAGCAATCGTCGGTGGAGAAGCTTCGCCTCCACAGCCGGCAGGGATCCCTCGACCGCCTCCTTCTTCCTACCGGATTTTTTGGCCAGTGCCGGAGAAGCATCGGTCTCCGGTTTCGTATCTGTCGCCGGAGTTTCGATCAGGGATCCGCTCTTTGGCTTCGCAGTTTTCTCCTCCCCGCTTTTCGGCACCACCTTTTTCTTTTCGCTGAGCTTCTGCTCCAGTTTGCTGTTGAGGGCTTTGAGCCTGTCAAGTGTATTGTCCATCTCTCTCCATCCCCGTACCATCGAAGTCCGGTTTCGAATATTAAGTAATATGGTAGCGCGATTATGATTAAACATATCTAAAAATATCAAGGATTTTATTTAAAAATATCAAACTACATATTCATTAGTAGAAGAATCTCTCCTGCTTTTCGAAATCAAAGATTGGTTAAAATGGCGCCTAAAAGATGGGGGCCTATACATTATGGATTATTTGGAAATCGAGGGTGGCAGGAGACTTTCTGGGACGGTGCGGATCAGTGGTGCGAAAAATTCCGCCTTGCCGGTGATCGCCGCTACCCTACTCAGTGACCACCCCGTGGTTATGGAAAACCTTCCCGATGTGGTGGACATCCGGACCCTTCTGAAACTCCTCACGATCCTGGGTGCCAATGTGGAGCATGAGGGCAACCGTGCTGTGATCGACTGCGGTTCGGTGAACTCCACCCGCGCGGTCTACGAAATCGTCGCCCAGATGCGTGCTTCGATCCTGGTCCTGGGGCCCCTGCTCTCCCGTTTTGGGGAGTGTGAAGTGAGTCTTCCCGGCGGCTGCGCAATCGGACAGCGGCCCATCGACCTCCACCTCAAAGCCCTGGAAGTCATGGGGGCGACGATCGAGATCAAAGGCGGATATGTCCATGCCATCGCCCCCGAAGGGGGATTGCACGGGGGGACCATCGTCTTCGACAAAGTGAGTGTCGGTGCGACGGAGAACACCCTGATGGCAGCCGCCCTGGCCCACGGAACGACCAAGATCGTCAATGCCGCACGGGAGCCGGAGATCGTCCAACTCTGCCAGATGCTCGCTGCTGCCGGGGTCTCCATCGATGGAGTCGGTACCGGACGAATCACTATAGAAGGGACAGGAGGGAAAGCGCTTCGTTTCCCCGATCCGGTCCGGATCATCCCCGACCGTATCGAAGCGGGCACCTATCTCTGTGCCGGAGCCATCACCCGCTCTACGATCACTCTGGAAGATGTGGAGATCGAGCACATACAGAGTATGCTGGACAAACTGGAGGGGATGGGCTGTTCCTTCGAGATCGATGGGAATTCCATCACGATCTTTCCGCCCGAAGATGGCCGTCTGAAAGAGGTCAATATCGTTACCGCGGAGTATCCGGGCTTTCCCACGGATATGCAGGCACAGTTCATGGCGGTGGCGACTTTGGCCGAGGGTGAAAGCCTGATCGAAGAGCGGCTCTTCGAAAATCGCTTCATGCATGTGAGTGAACTCAACCGTCTGGGGGCCGATATCTGGCTCAAAGGGAATGTCGCCGCGGTACGACCTGTTGACGAACTTTATGGTGCCGATGTAATGGCGACGGACCTGCGAGCCAGCTCCGCCCTGGTCTTGGCTGCACTGGCGGCGAGAGGAACGACCCGAATCCGACGAATTTACCACCTGGACCGGGGCTACGACGATCTCCAAGGGAAACTGTCGAAACTGGGGGCCTCCATCACCCGACTCCACGAATAGAATTTCTTCTCAGGGGAACGGGCAGATACTCTTCCCATCGAACTCTCGGAATCACGCGTGAGAGGGCTTTCACTCGATGGTGACAGAGGGACGTTCCAGCTGCGAAGCGGCCATTTGCGTTTGCGAGCACCAGATACTCGGGTGGAAACCGGATTTTTCCAAAAAAAAACGATTCGTGAAAAAGGGCCTGCGGGGCCGGGTACTCCCTTCCCCCATCTCTGGCTTTGTATGCGACTATTGCGCCGGTTGGAGTTGGACCGGTTGGGGCTGGGGAATCTCCTGAGTCGGTAGGGAGCCTTGCTGGGAAGTCGCCGTCTGTGGGGGCGCAGCCGGGTTGGGAGCGGTGGCCGATGGCTGCGAATAGGTGGGAGCCGGAGCGGCCTGACGCGGTTGGGGAGCCACTGGTGCAGGTGCCTCCTGGACGATCGTGCCCTGTACAGGGGCTTGGGGCTGAGCCGGCTGCAGGATCACGGGTTGACGGTTTTGTGCCGGAGCCGGTTGCATCTTCAAACCACTTCCCCGATTCGCCGCCCCGAGCCGTTTCAGGGAAGCCAGGGTATCTTCGATGTTCCGGTCGTTGGCCTGTTTCGCGGTCGTGACCAGACGATACTCATCCTCGTATCCCAGATGGTAGCTGGGGGAAAGGCCATTGGCGGCCCGGTACTCGGAAATGGCCCGTCGGGTCATCGGACCACTGGAGCCATCGAGCTTACCGGTATAGAATCCCAGAACTTTCAAGGCGGTCTGGCTCCGTTTGGTCCGGGTACGGCGATCGCTTCCCTGGGCGATCAGGTTCCGGTCGAACTGCAATAGAGTTCCCAGATAGATCAGGGCATCCCGCTCCTGGGGGCTCAAATAGGCCGTGTCCCCGATCTCGTAAGCCCGGTTGAGCTCCTTGATGGCCGTGCGTGTTTCGAAGGAGTTGATCTGCCCGTCGATCGCCCCCCGGTAGAATCCCAGACTTCTAAGTGCCATCTGGATCCGCTTTTCATCCGTCATCACGGGCCGGGGTGCCGTTCGATGTCTCTTGCGGGTACTTCGATGCCGCGTACTCGAGTGTCTGCCACTTCGATAGACTTCGTTGGTGATCACGGAGCCGACGACACCACCGACGACACCACCGACTACGGCGTCACCGAAGCTGGCGGAGAGAGGGCTGATCCCTCCCACCATGAGCAATCCACCCAACGTCCATGCGATCTTCTTTCCTCTCCTCACTTCAAAACCTCCCATTTTTTTGAACATTCTAAACCATCATTCCTTAATGGTAGAGTAAAGGGCGGATTCAGATCTTAGAAACTCTTGAAGCTTTTTTTGTTGATGAGGTATTTCGGCTTCTTGTAGAAGTAGACGCTCTTCGTCTCTTTTCCGATCGTAAGGGTGAGGGGAAATTTACTGCTGGTGGTTCCGGGATATTCGACCGAATAGATGGAAAACCACCTGGGAATCACCCGTTGCAGGCTCTCTTCCAGGGAGCCGCGGGAGACTTTCGTCACCGTCAGAGGTTCCTTGCCGGAGAGGCGGCTTGAACGGAAGGCTGCATCGTTGAATCGTTCCGAAGGATTTCCTGCCAGGATGAGATGCTCCACTTCTCCATCGTCCGTGGGCAGATAATGGACCAGGACGATCGTCTCATTGGCATCGCCGGGACGGAAGATCAACTTTTCACTCTGTTGCAGCAGGGAGAGTCTCGAGGACTCCTTGGAGAATTGTCGGTAGGCCGCCACCTCCTCCTTACTTGCGCAGGCGCTCAGGGCTAGCAGAATCGCCAGACTCCCGATCGTTGTCGTGATTCCCCATCTCTTCAACTGTCCCATTCCATCCCTTCCGTCATCGAATTTATCGACGATTTTAACATATCAGCAAGATTTCACTACAATCCACCTGTATAGATTCCAGTTTCCAAAGGTGCACATGCAACAGAAAGCCGTCGCATTTACCGGACCTTCCGGCAGCGGCAAAACGACACTGATCGAAAAGATCTCTCTGCGCTTGAGGGGGCAACGAAGCGTGGCGATCATCAAGCATGATCCCTCCGACAAAGCGATCTTCGATCAGGAGGGAAAGGACAGTGAGCGATTCTTTCGCAGTGGCGCCGAAGTCGCGGTACTCTCCCCTACCCGCACGACCCTCTTCTCCCATCGGGCCCGCGAAGTGGAGGAGGTCGCGAAGCTTTTCGGGGATTTCGACCTCCTGATGGTCGAAGGACTCAAAAACCTCCCCCTCCCACGGATCGGGGTCTTCCGAGGAAAGATCGACCCCGACTACCTCCCTTATCTGCAGGCCGTAGCCATCGACGAGAGCGTTGAACTCTCCAACAAGGAGCTTCCCGGAGAGGTCACGGTTCTCGATCTCAACGATCTCGATGGCATCATCCGATGGATCGACGAACACGCAATCCCCATGAAAGGCTAACCGATGTTGACGATATTCGAACGACTCAAGCAGATCGCACGGGAGATCGACAAAGCGATCAAGAACGAAGACCTGGGCTACAGCTCCAAACAGAACGCTACGGGGGACGAACAGCTCAAGCTCGACATCGCGTCCGATTTCATCATTGAACATATTCTGCGGGATGTCGCTTTGGTCAAATCGATCATCAGCGAGGAGAAAGAGGACATCATGGAGGTCAATCCGGATGGGAAATATACCATCTGTTACGACCCTCTCGATGGATCCAGCATCGTCGATGTCAATCTCTCGGTAGGATCGATCTTCGGGATCTACGAGACGGGCAACCTGAGCGGTGATGGACTGCGGGCCGCCGCCTACGTCGTCTATGGGCCCCGTTTGGAGCTGGTGATCGCCGTTCGGGGCAAACATCCACGTCATTATCGCAGTGGAGCCCGGGGACTCTTCAGCAGCCGGGCCCCCATCGTACTAAAGGAAAAGGGAAAACTCAACGCTCCCGGAGGCACTCAGCAGTATTGGAGTCCTACCCATCGTTCCCTGGTGGAATCCCTCTTCTCCGAAGGGTATCGGCTTCGCTATAGCGGGGGGATGGTCCCTGATCTCCACCAGATCCTTCTCAAGGGTGGAGGGCTCTTCAGCTACCCCGGCACCCAGGATCGTCCCTATGGCAAGCTTCGGATGCTCTTCGAAGCCCTTCCTTTCGCATTGATCTTCGAAGCGGCCGGGGGACAGGCGCTCGATGAGGAGGGAAATCGTCTGCTGGACCTCTGCCCCACCAAGATCCATGAAACGACCCCCTGCTTCTTTGGCTCCAACTACGAGATCGAACGGTTCAAAAAGGTATACGGTCTATGAGCCAAACCGGTGTCAACGATCGATGGAAGGAAGCCCTGGATCGGCAACTGGAGCGCCTACAGGAGTGCCAGGAAGAGCAAAAGGTCCGAAGCTGCCTTGCCTGTCCCAAGATCCTGGAATGCTCCATTCGGACGGAGTACGTCAATGCCGTCTATGAGAGCATGAACAAGGGACAGGGCGGCGGCTTCGAATTTTGACAGGATATATTGATAAATATGGAGGTGTGGCACAATGGGTGAACTGACCGAAGAGGCGAAACAGAGAATTCTGGAGAGTATCCGAACGGTTCCGGACTTTCCCAAACCAGGGATCCAATTCAAGGATATCAGCACCCTGCTGGGAAATCCGGAAGCGTTTCAACTCCTGATGGATCATTTGGAAGCCCGCTATCGGGATTCGGACCTGGACTACATCGCCGGAATCGACGCCAGGGGTTTCATCTTTGGAGCGGCTCTGGCCGACCGGTTGAAGATCGGGTTCGTTCCCGTGCGGAAAAAAGGAAAGCTGCCCTACACTACTGTCTCGGAAAAGTATGCACTGGAGTATGGATTTGACGAGGTAGAGATCCATATCGATGCGTTCAAGGGTGTGGAACGGGAAAAGGCACAGGTTTTGCTGATCGACGACCTGCTGGCCACCGGAGGGACCGCTGCCGCAGGAGCCCGCCTGATCGACAATGTGGGGGCCGACTGCGTCGAAGCCTGCTTCCTTTTGGAATTGGGCTTCCTCGAAGGTCGGGAGAAGATCCCGGCACCTGTCTATTCCGTCCTTACGCTTTGACGGATTCGGGACGCTCTTCGACTACCCGGATCGATTGGATCGTATCGTTCATTTCGATGCTGTCGAGGACCCGGTAACTCTCGGTATCGTCAGGGTCGATTCCTCCAAATACCGTATGCACCCCGTCCAGATGGGGAGTGTCTACGAAAGTAATGAAAAACTGGCTTCCTCCGGTGTCTTTTCCGGCATGGGCCATAGAGATCACTCCCCGTCGATGTTTGATGCCATTGTCGGTCTCGCACCGGATCGCCCAACCCGGCCCACCGGTCCCCGCCATACGGGGATTGTCCTTGGAATGGGGACATCCACCCTGGGCCATGAAACCGGGGATGACCCGATGAAACTTCAGGCCGTCGTAGAAGCCACTGTTGGCCAGATGGGCGAAGTTGGCCACGGTATTGGGGGCATCCTTGGGATACAGGCGCAATACGATCCGACCTTTGTCGGTTTCGATCACCGCATACTGAAGCTTATCCAGCTCCTCGGGGCTCAGATCGTACTCTTTGAGGTTCTTCTTTCCGAACATTATTTGGCTCCTTGTTGTTGAATGCTCTTTTTGGGTTTGCTCATTTCGGAGGCTTTGTTGAGCCCCTGAATGACGAAGATGGTGCCCAGGGCGAAGATCGCCAGAATGATCAAGGGTGCCAGTTTCTGGAACATGATGTCTCCTCGCTCTTTTTTCGCTGGATTGTAGCCTAATTTTCTTTCACGGGCAAACCAGAACCCCCCGAATTTTCAGCTTCAATTCAAGATCCATCGACTATAATGCCACTCCACAAACGGAGACGTGGGTGAGCTGGCTGAAACCACACCCCTGCTAAGGGTGCGTACCTTAACGGGTACCGAGGGTTCGAATCCCTCCGTCTCCGCCACTTGATCTCTTATTAGACACTCACAAACAATACTTCTGCTACTGAAAACTTCATACACGACAGCACACACTTTCAACGAATACGCTGTAACCTATAGAGGGCGATGGATGCCGCCATAGCGACATTGAAGCTTTTGACGTCCGATTCGATCTCGATCTGCAAGGTGGCATCGACCTTCTTCAGGATTGCGGGTGGAACGCCCTCCTCTTCGTTCCCCAGGATCAGAGCCCAGCGTTGGGGGATGGGAGAGTACTCCGCCAAAGCGACGGCATCGGGGCTGAGTTCCGCGGCCAGGATCGTGTATCCGAGCTCCCTGAGTCGTTGGATGGTCTGTAACGGATCGTCATAGCAGTGGACCCTCAATCGGGTCACATGCCCGGTGCTGACCCGGATCGCTCTACGGCCGTAGGGATGGGGGCCGGCGACAGGTACGGCGTACCCCCCTACTCCCAGCCCGGCGGCGGACCGTGCGATGGCTCCAACGTTCTCCATATTGTTCAGGGGCATGAGCATCACGATCTGATCGGGCAACTCTTCGAGAGACACATTGGGTGGTCGGAGCAGATGGGCCATGACATTGTGATGGATCCGGTGCCCGACGACCTGCTCCAGGAGATGCCGATCTCCCAAATAGACCGTAGGAACTTTGGCAGCCAGAATCCTTTCTTTTTCCGCTTCGAAATATTCGGGAGTACAGAGAAGGCTCTTGAACTTCAGGCCACTCTCCAGCAATTGTCCCACGACCCGTGGAGAATCGGCGACGAAGCTTCCGTCTCTTTCGAAAAGGTTCCCTCGAAGGGTCCGGTAGACCTGCAGTTCCGGGATCTCCAGGGTGTCGAGCGTTACGATCTGCATGATGATCCTTTAAAAGGGGGCGATCCCTTCAGGACACTCCACCTGAACGATCTTTCCGGCTTTCGGGCCATCCAGGCGTCGGGCGGTCAATCTACCCTGCCAGAGGCAACCACTGTCGAGGCAGCAGACTTCATCATTTTCGAAGTACCCCAGAGTGGACCAGTGGCCAAAAAGGATCTTCTCCTCCACTTTTTTCCGTACCGGGCATTCGAACCAGGGTAGGAGTCCTTTTGCGCGGGTCTTTTCTCCCGGGGCACCTTTTTGATGGAAATCGAGCCTTCCATCAGGGTGGCAGTAACGCATCCGAATGAAGCCGGCCAACATATATCGTTCGTGTTGCAGATCATTCCCCAGAGGATCGAAATGGTCTTCGTTCTTTCCCATCATCACCGCCAGCCAATCGGCTGCCCGGTCGCTTTTCAGTTTTTGCATCAAAATCCGATTATAGTGCAAGCTGCTGCCCAGGCCGAACTCCGGGGGGATCCCCGCGTGGGCCATCACATAGCCGAGGGAGTGATCCATTTGGAGGAACGGTTGCTGTCTCAGCCAATTTAACCACTCCTCTCTCCTGGGATCCTCGAGGATCGGATTGAGAGTGGGATTGGACTTCTTGATCCCCCAGGCCGCGGCCAACAGAGCGATATCGTGGTTGCCCAGTACCACCCGCAGGCTCTCACGGATCCCGTAGAGGTACTCCAGCACCTCCCGGGATCTCTTCCCCCGGTTGACCAGGTCCCCGGCCAGCCAGAGAGTATCACGCTTCGGGTTGAAATCGATCTTCTCCAGCAGCCGCATCAAAGGGTCGTAACAACCCTGAATGTCTCCGATGGCCCAAATCATTTTCGAATCCCTGTGGGGTTTGAAATTGAAGTGAGGAGTGAGGAGTGAGGAGTGAGGAACCGAAAGCTTTGCTTTCTAATGATGAATGGTGAATGATGAATAGTGAATGATTTGGGGGCGTTGCTTCGCAACGCATACTTTTGGGGGCGGGACTTCAGTCCCTCAATGCAGGGCTGCAGCCCTGCCCCCAATGACCAACGGACAAAGGCCGATGACTGTACCGTAGGCGCACAGAATGCCCAATGCCCAATGCCGATCCGCAAAGCGGATCCCCATGCCCTTTCCCAATATACCAATAGACCAATACACCAATAACTCATCATTGCTTCATCTCCAACTTCTCAGCATACTCCCTCGCCTTTTCTTCGAAACCCATCGCCGCATAAGCAGGAGATGGCGACGGCAGATAATCCCGTTCGATCGTCAGATCGCCGAAGTGCCGCTCGAAAAGTTCCTGGGCTTTACGGCCGGTGAAGAGGATTTTGCGGATGGAAGGGTGCTCTCGCAGAAGTGCCGGAATGTCGTTCACTTCGATCCCCTTGAGCGAACTGTCCAGGGAGTTTTCCCGACGGCATCCCGCCACCATGTCCCAAAGCCCTAACTTCGACTGTTTCAGCAGCCAGATCTTTTGATCCCGGTTGTTGATCGGATAGCCGGTCAATTTCGAGAGGATCGGCCAGAACTGATTGCGGGAATGGGCGTAGTAGAAGGCTTTTTCGAAAGAGTCGACACTGGGAAAAGTCCCCAGGATCAGGGTCTCCGTATCGGGGAAAACGATCGGGTCGAATGGATGGGACAGGCGAGTATTCACTACATCTTCACTTTCAGGATATCTTCACTATTCTACCCACTACACACTACCCATTCTCAAACTCATTTACAGGCTTTGCGCATATTCTGGATCATCAAGACCAGGATCGCCACGGCGAAGATCTTGAAATCCAGCTCACTCCCTTTGTGGGTGGCCAGAAAGGCCTGGCTTTTGGTCATCGCTTCCCCGGCCATCTGCATCGTGACGATGTCGGGCAGATAATACCAGTTGAACATCGAACCGGTGAAGATCACGACAAAGGCGGCGGCCAGGGCCAGTTTGTCCCGCTCCCCCATTTTGTACTTGTACCCCTCGTAGAGAAAGACGAAGATCACCGTAGCCGTCACCGGATAACTGAGCAACACAAAGTTGCGGGTCATGATCAACCCTTCCTGGTAATGGGTCAGCAGTTCAGCCCCCAGCCACTGGGTGCTGTGGAAGATCACGGGGGCCACCACGGCCCCGGCATAGAGCACGGCACCCAGCATGGCACCCAGCCAGATCAGATAAGCCATCGTGGCGATTCGAAAGTTTTTTTTCATTATTGATCCTTGGTTTTTATTAGTCGTCAGTCTCTAGTCAATAGTTGATAGTATTTGGTGTCGCCTTTGGCGACAATGACAGTAAAAGCGTTGCTCCGCAACGCAAACCGTAATTCTTCACTCCTCACTCCTAATTTCTAACTCACAATGAATCCCCGGTCCAGGCCCGCCAGATCCTTGTAGAAGCGGTAGCGATCGATCCCCTCCTCCCTGAAAAAATTCTCCATCGCTTCCCGCTGATCGTAACCCATTTCACACAAAACCGGGACCCGACGCTCCATTCCCAGACGTACGATCTCTTTGAGCAGGCCCGTTCCACCCCCGGGGGCGTAGAGCGCCAGGTTCGGTTCATACTCCGCCACATTGGGGGCCAGCGGAGTCCCCTCCGCCACATAAGGTGGGTTGGAGAGGATCATCTCCACCTCCCCCACTCCGCCGAGCAGCGAGGTTTTCCGAAGCTCGACCCGGTCGGCGACCCCGAAACGCTCCAGGTTCACCCGGGCGATCTCCAGAGCTTCCGGCGAAAGGTCCGTCGCCACGATCCGAAGATGGGGGAAAAGCCGGGCCAGGGTCACGCTGACGGCGCCGCTGCCCACCCCGATCTCGGCGATCCTGCGACAGTCCCTGGATTCGATCATCGCCGCCGCCTCGTCCACCAGGAGTTCGGTCTCGGGCCGGGGAATCAGAGCGCCCGGAGCGATATAGAACTCCTCGGAGTAGAAGCCGACCTTTTCGACGATGTATTCGATGGGTTCGTGCCGCTCCCGCCGGGAGACCAGTTCGAAAAACCGGGCTTCGTCATTGAGCTCTTCCCCCTCCCGAAGAA
>JALWPZ010000251.1 GCA_026994745.1 Campylobacteraceae bacterium
CATCTACGCCCCCGCCCTCCCCCGCAACAAAGTCGAAGAGTTCCTCCAAAGCGGCAAAACCACCTGGCTCGACGACCAGGAAGTCGAACTTCTTTACAATGTAACGATGCGTGGGTTGTGATGCGTTGGCTTATTGATTTCAGAGATCGTTACAGATAGTTTGCATATCCATGATCCTCACCAAGAAGGACTATATCCTTCGAACGTACTCCTACCAATCACAACCTCTCAATAGTGCCATCCAGAGTCGTTTCATCCAATCATCCGCACCCCGATCCAGAGGCCGGCTCCCATCACACCCAGGGTGAGGATAAAAAACTGCGTCAGCCGCCAGCCCAGCTTCACGCCCCCCAGCCAGTAGACGATCCCCAGTTTGACCAGGGAGTTGGTCACCGAGGCGATGACGATGCCGTTCATGGCAGGGAAGGCTTCCAGCTTGCCGTCCCGGGTCAGTTCGCTGAGCGAGAGGGTGATGGCGTCCACGTCCGTCAGTCCCGAAAAGAGGGAGACCAGATAGACCCCGATGTTACCGTAGCGTCCCTGGACGAAGGCGATGGCACCGTAGATGACGCCGAAGAGGATCCCGAACTTGATCGCTTCGCTCAGTTGCAGGGGGTTCTTCATGATGGCGTTGTTCTCCAGGGTGATTTCCGCCTCGGCGGAGTGGCGATAGAGCCACCAGCTGAAGAGCAGGCCGCTACCCGCCGCTCCAAGATAGGCGGGGGTCAGACGCCAGGCGAGCTCGGGATGGATAACGAAAGCTTCGAAGAGCACCCGCAGATACATGAAGGTGCAGGCAATAGCAATGCCGCCGGCGTAATTGTTGATCAGTGCGTATTGGCGCTGGAACATCTGCGAGAGGGAGATGCTCACCGCCGTGGAGGAGATCAGTCCCCCCGCCGCACCGGTGAGGAAAACCCCATGCTTCTGCCCCAGGATCTTGATGGCGACGTAGCCCACGAAGGAGATGCCGGCGATGATCACCGCCATGAGCCAGGTTTTGTAGGGGTTGAAGAGATGCCCCGGTCCGATCATCCGGTCCGGCAGGATCGGCAGGATCACGAAGCTCATGACCAGCAGCAGGATCACGGCGTTGACGTCCGTGGGGCCGATGTGGCGCTCCAGCGCCTGCAGACGGGGTTTGATCTCCAGCAATATGATCAGGATCACCCCCAGAAAGACGGCGTAGAGCTGCTCTCCCTGGAAGGAGAGCACACCCAGCAGAAAGGTCACCAACGCGGCGATCTGGGTCGTCATCCCCCAGCGCTTGGCTTCCCGGACCTTCAAATAGTAGGCGACCGTCAGCAGCGCCACGATCCCCAGGGAGACGGTGACGAGCATCCCCTCGTGGGAGCGGTCCAACCAGGCGGCCAGATAGCCGCTCAGGGCGATGAGGGAGAAGGTCCGGCTCCCGGCGAAGCTGCTCTCCCCTGATCGTAGATAGGTAAGGCTGCGCTGCATCCCGATGGCGAAACCCATCACCAGTACGATGGCCAGGGATTGGAGCGTCGAAGTGTCCATCGCTTACCCTCCTCTTCTCTTCAGGATCCACCACTCGAAGGATTTGTACAATTCTACCACGACGAAAATCGGCAGAGCCACCTGGAAGATCAGGAGCCAATCCTGCCAGCACAGAGGCACGGTATGGAGCGCCTCCTGGAGGAAGGGGACGTAGACAGCGGCGACCTGGGCGGCCACCGTCAGGGCCCAGGCCCCCAGCACCCAGGGATTGGTGAAGAAGCCGATCACCGGCATGGGTGCCCGGAGGCTCCGATAGTTGAAGACGTTCATCTTCTCCAGGATGATGATCCCGGTGAAGGCGACGGTCTGGGCCAGGGCCACCGCCTGGGCATCCGGCAGCCCCTGGCTCATGTAGTGATGGAAGAGCCAGAGGGTTCCCCCGCCGATGTAGCCCCCCAGTAGCAGGATCATGACGATGCCCCGCAGCTGGAGAAAGGGGACGTTGACGGTGTGGGGAGGACGTTCCATGATCCCCTTCTCCGCCGGCTCCATCCCCAGGGCCACGGCGGTGAGCCCGTCGGTGACCAGGTTCATCCAGAGGATCTGTACCGGCAAGAGGATCAGAGGGCCGCCCAGGAGGATATTGACGAAGATGGCGACCACCTCCCCCGTGTTGGAAGAGAGGAGATAGGTGACGAACTTCTTGATGTTGTCGTACTGGCGGCGGCCTTCCCGGACGGCGTTGACGATGGAGGCGAAGTTGTCGTCCAGGAGGATCATATCCGCCGCCCCCTTGGCCACGTCGGTCCCCCGCTGCCCCATGGCGATCCCGATGTCGGCCTTTTTCAGCGCGGGAGCGTCGTTGACCCCATCGCCGGTCATCGCCGTGACCATCTCCTCCTCCTGGAGTACGGTGACGATTCGCAGCTTGTCCCTCGGGGTGGTCCGGGCGAAGATCGCCCCCTCCTTGAGCGCCGCTCGAAGCTCCTCGTCCTCCATGGCCTTGAGCTCCGTTCCGCTGATGGCGCGGCTCGCCTCCAGGCCGATCTCCCGGGCGATGGCGAGGGCCGTCAGGGGGGCGTCCCCGGTGATCATCACCACCCGGATCCCCGCCCTCTGCGCCGTTTCGATGGCCGCGGGGACCTCGGGACGGGGCGGATCGATGATCCCGACCACCCCCAGGAGGGTCAACTCCCGCTCCACCTGCTCCGGATCGAGCTCCAGGTCCGCCGGCAGCTCCCGTTTGGCCATGGCCAGGGTCCGCAGTCCCTCTTTGGCCAGTCGGGTGTAGGCCGCTTCGAACTCTTTGCGTCTGGCGGCATCCAGAGGC
>JALWPZ010000252.1 GCA_026994745.1 Campylobacteraceae bacterium
ACTCCTCCTCGTTGTTGAGGACAATGGAGATGATGATCCCCACCCCCAGGGTCGCCATGGCGAGATAGTGGCCGTGGAGACGGAGGATGGGACGGGCCAGGAGATATGCGAGCAGCGCCA
This sequence comes from Campylobacteraceae bacterium, assembly GCA_026994745.1. Lineage (GTDB taxonomy): Bacteria > Campylobacterota > Campylobacteria > Campylobacterales > Sulfurovaceae > Nitratifractor. The sequence continues at coordinate 121 of JALWPZ010000252.1, forward strand.
TGATCCCCAGGGCGACGGCGATGGAGAAGAGGGGTGAGAGACCGTAGTTGCCAGTCAGGATCGCGGCGATGTAGCCTCCCAGTCCGGCGAAAGCGCCGTGGGCCAGGCTGATCTGTCCGGCGTAGCCCATCAGCAGATTGAGTCCCACGGCGATCATGGCGTTGAAGAGGGCGAGAATGGCGATCTCGTAGTAGAAATCGTTGCTCAGGGTCCAGGGGACGATGGCCAGGATCAGGGCGAGAAAGCCGAGAGAAGGTTTGAGATTCCAGCGCTGCGCGAAGTTTCTCATACCCGCTGGGCTCCCACCTGGCTGAAGAGGCCGCCGGGTTTGAAGAAGAGGATCAGCAGCATGATGACGAAGGCGACGGCGTCTTTGTACTCCGAAGAGAGATAGCCCGCCACCAGCGCCTCCATGATCCCGAGGACCAGGCCGCCCAGGACCGCGCCGAAGGGGTTGGAGAGGCCGCCGGTGATGGCGGCGGCGAATCCTTTGAGCCCCAGCATGATTCCCACTTCGTAGTTGGTGGAGGTGATGGGGGTCAGGAGGATCCCGCCGACGGCGGCGATGGCGGCGGCGATGGAGAAGTTGAGCATCAGGATTTTCTTAAGGTTGATTCCCATAAGCCGGGCGGCATCGGCGTTGACCGAAACGGCGATCATCGCCTTGCCGGTGCGGGTGCGTCGGAAGAAATACCAGAGCAGCGCCACGATGAGAATCGAAACGAGAATGACCAGCAGCGCCTGGTAGGTCAGAACCGCTCCGAAGACCGTGAAGTGCCCCTCCCCGAGGATCGGGGGGAGGGTGTGGAGCTCTTTGTCGAAGACCACCTCCGCCGCCCCCCGCAGAAAGATGGCATAGCCCAGGGTCAGGATGATGAGCGACTCCTGGGAGCTGTCTTTGGAGAGGTCGGTGAGCTTCCAGAGCAGGATTCCCAGAATCGCCGTCAATAGGATTGCCAGGAGGTAGGCCGGCAGATAGGGAATCCCACCGGCCAGGAGAAAGACCATGATCATTCCCCCCGCCATGACGAACTCTCCCTGGGCGAAGTTGATGATTCCGCTGGAGTTGTAGATGACGGTAAAGCCCATCCCCACTAGGGCGTAGACGAAGCCGACGGTGATGCCGGTGAGGAGGAAGGCGAAAAGCTCGGTCATTTTCGTGCTCCTTCGAGCACGAAAAAATGAGAAATGAGAAATGAGAAATGAGAAATTATGGATTGCGTCGCAACGCGACGTCCATTACTCATCTTCCATCCTCCATCTTCCATCCAGCTTACTGGGCAAGCGCCCAATCCCCGTTCTTGATCTGCAATAGCACCATTCCCGATTTGGTATCGAGCCCCAGGTGGTTGTCGGGGCTCATGTTGACGACGCCGTCGATGCCGACGAAGTTATGGAGACTCTCCAGCCCGTCGCGGATCTGGGCAGGGGTGATCCCTTTGCGTTTGGCGGCGTCGGCGATGGCGTAGAGAGCGTCGTAGGCGTGCCCGCCGAAACTGGAGACGGGGCTTTTGAAGGCGTTCTCATACTCTTTCTTGTAATCGACGCAGACTTTTTTGACCGGGTTGCTGTCGGGAAGTTTCTCTGCGACGATCACCGGAGGCGAAACAAGGAATACCCCTTCGGCGGCTTTGCCGGCGATCTCGATGTATTTTTTGGACGCGACACCGTGGGATTCGTAGAGGGGAACATTGAGCCCTAGCTGTTTGAAGTTCTTGGTGACGATGGCGGGCCCCTGTCCGAAGCCGGGGTTGAGGACCGCCTGGACGCCGGGAGTGTTCTTGATCTTGAGCAACTGGGCGCTCATGTCGGTGTCTTTCTTGCCGTAAGTTTCGTCGGCCAGAATATCGATGCCCATCTTTTTGGCGACCATCTTGCACTGCTTGCGCATCGATTTACCGAAACCGCCGCTGCCGGAGATCATTGCGATTTTGGAGATCTCTTTTTTCTTCATATCCTCCATGATCTTTTCACAGGCCATCCGATCGGTGGCGACGATCTTGAAGACCCACTTTTTGACCGGTTCGACGATGGGAACCCCGCCGGCCATGGAGAGCAGGGGGATTTTGGCTTTCTGGACGATGGGAATGATTGCCATGGTCTCTCCGGTGGTGGAGGGGCCGATGATGGCTGCGACCTTGTCCTTGAAGATCAGCCGCTTGGCGAAGGTGACCGCCTTTTTGGGGTTGGCGCCGGTGTCGTAGGCGACCAGATCGATCCGGTGTCCGTTGACCCCTCCCTCGTCATTGATCTTTTCCACATAATGCTTGAGCGTGCGGAGCTCCGGGTCTCCCAGAAAGGACGCAGGCCCGGTGGCCGCCACCAACGCACCGATCCTGATCGGCTCGGCGGCCATGGCCAAGCCACCCAGCAGCATCGAAACCGCAAACAATTTGAACAGAAGCTTTTTCATTCTTTCTCCTCCAGAAACCAAAGATTTGCCCATTATAACGATTGGAACTTTTATAACAAGATGATTTTGCTCAACCACCATTCCTAAAAAATAAATAAGATTACGAATCGTTACATTCTGAGCGATAACAATTGCTAAAAAAAATCGAGAAGGGCTTATAATTTTCAACTATTGGAACAATTAAGAGAACACTCAGTAGAATGGCATGCAGCGTGAGGAGAAAGGAGCCGCAAATGAAAGAGACCCTGATGGGCAATGACGCCATCGCCTGGGGATTGATCCATGCCGATGTGGATATGGTCTCGGGGTATCCCGGAACCCCCTCCAGTGAAATCCTGGGGATGGTGCAGAAGATCAAAACGAAGCTGAAACTTCCGGTCTACGCCGAGTGGGCCACCAACGAAAAGGTGGGATTCGAAGTAGCTTACGCCGGAGCCATCGCCGGGAAGCGAACCGCCGCGACGATGAAGCAGGTGGGCCTCAACGTCGCCAGCGACGCGTTGATGTCGGCCGCCTACATCGGGAATACGGGAGGGTTTCTCCTGATTGCCGCCGACGACCCCGGTTTTCACAGCTCTCAGACGGAACAGGACAGCCGGGTTTTCGCCAAGTTCGCCCGGATTCCGGTACTCGACCCGTCGACGCCTCAAGACGCCTACGATATGACCCGGTACGGCGTTGAACTCTCCGAGCGTTTTCAGACCCCGGTGATGATGCGTCCGGTGATGCGGGTCTGCCACGCACGGGAGATCATCGAGATGGAGGCGGAGACCGATTTCCATGCCCGCGAGGGAAGGTTCGTCCGGAATATCCCCCGATGGGCGGCGGTGCCGCGTGCGGGACGCCTGGAGCAGGGTTACGAAGCGTTGGACCGCATCGAAGCGATCAGCGCCTACAACTGGGAGGAACACCTCAAGCCCCAGTTCGATGCCCTGGAGGGGAAGAGTGATGTGTTGATTCTCGCCTCGGGGACGGGCTTCGCCTTTGCCCGGGAGACGATGGAAGAGTTGGGAGTCGAAGCGGATCTCGTCAAGGTGGAGATGCCCTATCCTCTGCCCGTGGAAGAGATCCGGAAGCGTTTCGAAAATTACGAATCGGTTCTGGTGGTGGAAGAGCCCTATCCCTGCGTCGAAGAGCAGGTGATGGATCCGGCCAAGGTGCACGGCCGTCTGGACAAAACGATGAACCGCATCGACGAAATGAAAAAGGAGCACATTCTCGAAGCTTTCAAAAAACTGGGTCTCTACGAGGGGGAGAACGTTTACGCCCCCAAACTCAGTTTTAGCATCGACGTGCCGCCCCGACCGCCGGCGCTCTGTCCGGGATGTCCCCACCGGGACATCTACTACGCCATTATGAAGGTGTTCAAAAAGAACAAATCGATCTACCCCTCCGACATCGGCTGTTATACCCTGGCCCTCTCCCAGGGGGCGATCGATACGATCCTCTGCATGGGGGCCAGCGTCTCCATGGCCAGCGGCCTGAGTATCGCCGATCCAAGCAAGACCGTGGTGGCAACCATCGGAGACGGCACCTTTTTCCACTCGGGGATCCCGCCGCTGATCAATGCTGTCTATCAGGGGCACCGTTTCATCCTGGTGATTCTGGACAACTCCACCATCGCCATGACGGGACGGCAGGTGACCCCCGAACGCTTCAATCAGACCCTGGACATCGGGCGGATCGTCGAGGGGATGGGGGTCAAATGCTACGAGCACACCTACTCCCATGAGATGCACAAGAACATCGATTTCTTCAAAGGGATCAAGAATATCTACGAATCGGAGGAGCATCGGGGGCCCCTGGTGGTCCGGGTGCGGCAATTCTGCATCCTTGATAACGAACGAAAGGACGATTGGGTCCCCGGCGAATACGCTGTGGTCGATCCCGAACTCTGTGTCGCCTGCGACCAGTGCACCACTGTCTACAAATGCCCTCCGATGGCCTACAACGACGAGGGCAAAATCGAGATCGACCCCTTCCTCTGTGCAGGATGTGGAGGATGCCTGGAGATCATCTGCCCGACCGACGCGTTCAAGCTGGATGAAGAGAAGAGTGGAGGAGGGAAGTGATGTTATTGGTGTATTGGGGTATTGGTGTATTACGGACGCCTGTGGCGCAGTCGCAAGAAAAGAGTCATTGGTCATTGGTCACTCGCCATTGGGGGCAGGGCTTCAGCCCTGCATGCGGGACTGAAGTCCCGCCTCCATTTCATCGCGTTGCAAAGCAACGCCCCGAAATTTCTCATTTCTCATTTCTCATTTTTCATTTCTCCCGAAGGGAGGTGGCGTTATGAAATATCAAACCGTCATCGCCGGATTCGGTGGGCAGGGAGTAGTGTTTCTTGTCAAGGTACTGGCCCTTTGTGCGGGGAATCGGGAATTGAAGTTCCTGGGGACGGAGAACCACGGGATGAGCCAGCGGGGTGGTGCCGTCAGCTGTGACATCAAGATCGGGGATTTCTCCAACCCCGTCATCGATCGGGGGCAGGCGGATCTGCTCATCGGTCTGGATGCCAACGAAGCCCTGCGAAACCTACCGCTTCTCAAAGAGGGAGGCCATGTGGTCAGCAACGCCCAGGAGCCGTTCCCCGAAGGTTTGCCGTTTCATGTACATACCATTGATGCCAACGCCCGGGCTCTGGCCGGAGAATTCCCTATCCAGGGGCTCAATGTTTTCATGCTGGGCGTGACTCTGGCGACCGTACCCGATTTCCCTTTCAGTATCGAAGAGATCGAAACGGCCCTGCGTCAGATCAACGCGAAGGTCGCGGATCAGAACATCGAGGTACTGCATCACGCCATTGCTGATGCGAAAGGAATTGAGAATTGAGGATCAGAGTGGAGAAATTATGGTTTGCGTTGCGATGCAACGTCTTCTTTAAATTCTCGCCGAAGGCGACACCATAATTCCAATGACCAATAACTAATAACCAATGACGTTGCCAAAAGCAACAATCCGACTAAAAGGAGGAGAACATGATCTGGAACCAGGCAGAGAGCGCTTCGAGGGAGGAGATCGAATCGACACAGTTGAAGCGATTGCAGGAGACGGCGCGGAGGGTCTACGCCGTCAATCCTTTTTACAAAGAGAAGTTCGAGGAGCTGGGGATCACACCGGAGGATATCCGTTCCTTGGAGGATTTACAGCGGCTGCCATTCACCCGCAAACAGGACCTGCGCAATCACTATCCCTTCGGGCTCTTCTGTGTGCCCATGAGCGAAGTGGTACGGATCCACAGCTCCAGTGGAACCACCGGAAAACCGACGGTGGTGGGGTACAACGCCCACGACATGGAAGTCTGGAACGAAGTGATGGCACGGGTCTATACCATGTCGGGGGTGGGACCTCAGGACGTGGTCCACAACGCCTACGGCTATGGGCTCTTTACCGGTGGCCTGGGTTTTCACTATGGTGCCGAAAAGGTCGGAGCCACGGTCGTACCCGCCAGTGGGGGATTCACCGATCGGCAGCTGATGTTGATGCGGGATTTCGGTGCGACGGTCTTGGCCTGTACCCCCAGTTTCGCCCTCCATCTGGCGGAGGTGGCCTCCAAGGCGGGCAGCGAATTCCGGAAGGACTACAAGCTCAAAGTCGGCATCTTTGGGGCCGAACCCACCAGCGAAGGGCTCAAAAAAGAGGTGGCCAAAGCCTGGGGGATCGACTATCACGAAGTCTACGGACTCTCGGAGATCATCGGGCCGGGTGTGAGCTGCAGTTGTAGGCAGAGCGATCGGCTGCATATCTTCGAGGACCACTTCCTTGCCGAGATCATCGATCCCGAGACCGGCGAGCCTTTGCCCGAGGGAGAGCGGGGAGAGCTGGTCATCACGACGCTGACGAAACAGGCGTTGCCGATCATCCGCTACCGCACCGGCGACATCACCTCGATCGTCAAAGAACCCTGCGGCTGTGGCCGGACCCATGCCCGGATGGAGAGCATCGTGGGACGGGCCGACGATATGCTGATCGTCAACGGCGTCAACGTCTACCCCTCCCAGGTGGAGCACGTCATCGCCAACGCCGAGGGAGTGACCCTCAATTACCAGATCATCGCCGACAAGAAGGGGCATCTGGACAAGTTGGAGATCATGGTGGAGGTGAGTGAAGAGATCATGACCGACAATCTCGGTGAGCTGGAACGGATCCGCAAGGAGATCCAGGCGAGCCTGTTGAACAATCTCTACATCAACGCCGACGTCAAACTGGTAGAGCCTGAAAGCATCGAGCGGAGCATGGGCAAAGCGGTGAGGGTGGTCGACAAGCGCCGGTAACACTTGTCGATTAAGGAATTAGTAGTGAGAAGTGAGGAGTTTCGGTTTGCGTCACTTGGCAACGACTTTTTTCAAATCGTCGCCGAAGACGACACCGAAATACTATCGACTAGAAACTAATGACTAAGGACTATACTATGAGCAAATCGATCAAACAACTCTCCGTTTTTCTGGAGAACAAAGTGGGCCGGTTGGGGGATGTGACAGGCATTTTGTCGAAGGCGGGAATTCCGATCCGAAGTATCGAACTGGTGGAGGCGGGGGATTTCGGGATCCTGCGTCTCATCGTCACCGAAACGGAACGGGCGAAGGAGCTTCTGGAAGCGGGAAGCTTCAGCGTAAAAGTCTCTCCGGTGATCGCCGTGGAGATCGCCCACGAAGCGGGCTGCTTCCACCGAATCGTCTCTTTACTGGCGGCGGAGGGGATCAATATCCAATACGCCTATACCTGTCACGGTGGGCCGTTGGGGATCTTCATCCTCAAGACCGACCGGGTGGAGATGTTGCGGGCTGTGGAGGTACTGGAAACCGACGGGGTGAAGGTCCTGGATGCAATTTGAGGATCTGAACCGCCGCGACCGGGATTTCCTCTCCTACATCGGGGGCGAGCTGGTCGAACTGGGGAAGGGGACGGCGAAGCTGGCCTTCGCCATCGGTCCTCATCACATGCAGCATCTGGGCGTGGTCCATGGCGGTGCCATCGCCACCTTGGCGGATCACTGTGGCTGGTATGCGGTGATCAGTCAGCTCGATACCGGCTATACCAGCGTGACCATCGAACTCAAGATCAACTATCTGCGGCCCGCCAGCGGCGAGCGGCTCCTGGCGGAAGCCAAAGTGATCAACCGGACTCGCCGTACGGCTTTCGCCGTGGTGGAGATCTACGTCAAAGAAGCGCTGGTGGCGTACGCGACGGCCACCTACTCGATCGTGGACGAGGAACGACTCAAAAACAGGATGGACCATGTTAAGCAATCGTGAAATCTCCCAGAACTTCGAGGTGCAGATCAGCACCCTCTACAACTGGAGAAAGACCAAACCCAAGCTCTACAAATACCTCCGCAACGCCGATTTCAATTTCGATCAGACCAAGGAGATCAACGTACTGCTCAAGCGTTTCGCCGAAGAGATCCAGTGCGACCTGACCGTGGAGGAGATCCAGAATTTCATCGAGAGCAAATTCGAGGCCAAAAGCATCGAAGAGATCGAAGAGATGCACCGATCGCTTCTACAGTTGCATCACAGAGATCTGGGAGGACCCAAGGGGGATCTCTATTTCGGATTCTACGACAAAGTTTCCAAAATGAACATCATCGAAAAGTACATTCTCTACAAGCGTGTGCACAATCTGCGGGATGAGAAGGGGATCTACGTAGATGAGGAGGCTGTTCGGGAGTATTTCGAAGAGTTTCTCGGCGAATAGAACGAGGGGAGGGCCGAGTGCTCTCCTACTCCTTGTCCACCAACTCCTGTAGTGCTTGAGGGGGTTTGTTCCCGTTCATGATGTCGATGATCACCTCGTCGGTGGTCCGCATTCCGTCCTGGGCCAGTCGACCGATGTGGTTCAGGGTCTCTTCGATATCGTGGGCGACGATCCCATCCCCACCGTGGAGATATTTGCCATGGGTCGCCAAGATGTAGGAGTCGAAGGCGGCGTAGATCGTCGTGGAGATCTTCATGGCGCAGGAGGCCTTGGCGCCGTCGCAGATGATCCCCGAGACATCCCCCAGGGTGTTGGCGATGGCGTGGGAGATGGTCTCGAAATCCTTGCCATTGATGAAGCAGAGCGCCCCGGCCACGGCGGCGGCGGAGCAGATCACCCCGCAGTAGGCGCTGAGCCGCCCCACCTGGGTCTTGATGTGGACGGTGGTCAGGTGGGAGAAGAAGAGGGCCCGCATCAGTTTCTCTTCGTCGATCCCCATGCGGTTGGCGTAGTCGATGAGCGCCAAAGAGGCGGCCATCCCCTGGTTCCCGCTCCCGCTGGTGGTCATGACGGGCAGGGCGCAACCGCTCATCCGGGCGTCGCTGCCCGCCGCGGCGAAGGCGGCCGCGTGGTTGCGCACATCGTCGCCGTAGAATCCCTCTTGGATATGCTCTTCGATCACCTTCCCGATGTTGACCCCCCAGTTTCCGGACAAGCCCTCCCGAGCGATCTGGGAATTATAATGGATCACCTGTTCCAGGAGGGGCCGGATCCGCTCGATGTCGACCTCCTGGGCGATCTGATGAATCAGTTTGACCGAAAGTTTCTGCCGCTGCTCTTCGGGAGTGTTGAAGACACAGTCGTTGCAGGGTTGCTCCAGGACCACCTCTTTGTTGCGGGTGATTTTGGTGATGTTGGTGTGCAGATGCTTGATCTCCACACTGATGCAGCTCGTTTCGGTATGGAGTTCCACCAGAACGTAGAGGTTGATGGGGGTATTCTCATGAACCACCTCGATGAGATTCTCCCGCATCCACTGCCGGACCTCTACCATCTGTTCCTCGGTAATCCCGCTGATGACCATCATATCCCGGGAGGCATCCCCATGGAGCAGGCCCATGGCAGCGGCCACCTCGATGCCCACCATTCCGCCGCTACCGGGCACGACGACGCTTTTTACGTTCTTGATGATGTTGCCGGAGACCCGGACGACCATTTTCTGTACCTCTTCATCGGGTGGGAGGAACTCCCGGGCCTTGGCGGCTACGAAGGCGATGGCGATAGGCTCGGTGCATCCCTGGGCCGGGACGACTTCCTCGTGGAGGATCTCGAGAGCGTTCTCGATGATCTGGGGATCGATGGGCATAATGGCTCCTATTTCTCCGATATGGATGGAAAGTTTTTGGAGTGATTATAGCGGATCTATCTATATCAGAGCAAACGATTTACACTCTGTTTCAGAAGTACTCATGTATGGATCCACCGACGAAAGCTAAAGGATGGGATTCAATACTTTCGAGAACGATCACTTTTCTTTTCGTGATACCGTGCGTCGGGAGTACACTTCTTTTGAAGTGGAAGTCTCCCAACGAGCGATCAGAAGATAGGCTTCCGTGACCATTTTGGAGACGGTAGGATCGGAACGAAAAAGAGACGCACATGCCAGTCGCTGTGGACTTGGTCCGGTCCGTTACTGAAATGCTTGTAAACCTCTCCTCCCACCTTGACCGGTAATTTCCCGATATTGATCATGGTGTTAGCCCCCAGGCCAATGGGTAGATCGTATTGCTTTTTCGTCCAGTCGTAGACGAAGTTGGGCGACATGCCGATATTCGTCTCTCCGGTCAGCCGATACTGCACGACATACTGGAAATTGGTCTTGTTGATGTGGGCACGATCGTCGTCGCCGGCGTAGTCCCACCAGTGTTGGAAGAGTCCTCCCACAATCCACTTCTCTCCGATATAGAAAGCCAGTCCCATGGGCCCGGCACTGTAGCGTCCGGTTCCGGTCTCTTCTCTGGAAGCGGTTGGAAACTGGGCCGTGACCCCCAGTGTATAGACGAAGGGAGGTTTGGAAGCCTCGTTGCTGGCGAGGGCGGCCCAGAATCCGATGTCCCCGACTCCCGCATTCCAGGATGTATTATGTATCGCACTGATAGCACCGATGCCCAATTCATCACCGACCGGATCGTAGCTGACATCTTTTCTATGCCTCCAGTCTCTTGGAATATCCAGGTTTACGAAAGGAATCCAGGGTCGGACGATCAGCTTGTAATCCTCCGTCAGCTGCATCGGCATGACGGGCATGACCGTCGTGATATTGGCGTGGATCTTATCGGCTCCAGGGGTAGAGCCGTCGAAAGTAATGTAATCGTTCTGCGTGGCGAACATCCAGAGGTAGCTCAGGGGATTGTTAACCATCTCGGCGATCTCCGCGCGGCTGAGCTGCTCCTCCTCGGCCTGGGTTACACCTACACTCAGTGCCAGGCTGGCCAGTAGACCGACTATCGTTTTCTTCGTATTCATCCATTTTCTCCTTGTAGATTTGTCGTCGGATTGGCCTTTCGGCCTTCTTTGTCGTTCGATTATACCGGACAGTCGCCGCCGACCACCGATTCCCAATTCCATACCCCGATTATTTCGCTTCCACCGGTTTGGGAAACCTCCACTTGCCCT
>JALWPZ010000253.1 GCA_026994745.1 Campylobacteraceae bacterium
ACCCCGATCCTCTGCAAAGCTCTTTGCAAAAAGCCCTGCTCAACCGGCTCATCGCATTGAGCCAACCCCATGCCCTTCCCGAAAACGACCCGCTGCTCCATCTTTTGAAGACCCACCCCCGAAGACTCGATGAATTCCGCCAGCTCTTCGAAGCCGTGTTGACGGCCCAGGAGAGGGCGTTCCAACTCCAGCGGGAGGTCCGGGAGCGCAAGGACGAACTCTCCGAACTGGCGCGGGAACTGAAAAATCCCGAAAAACAGAAACGCGACCCCCGGACCCTTCGACTGCAATACATCTATACCTATCGGCTGCTCCAGCAGAAAGAGACGGAGCTGCGTCGGATCAAAGCGGCCCTGTCGTCCCTTCCCGATCGGATCCTGGACTCCCTCAAATACCTCCGTTTCGACCCCACGGACCTGAAGAAGGAGATCGCACGGAACGACGAGCGCCTTCAGGCTCTGCAACGCAACGCCAAGGACCTGGTCCTGGAGAGGGACCGGCTGCGGATCAGCGGCTACCGGGGCAAGGAGCTCCAACAGGTCCTCCAGGGGATCGAGGGGATCCGCAAAGCCCGCAACGACCTGATCCGGCGCCAGCTCGAAAACCTGGTTCTCCTCTACGCCCTGGCCCTCAAAGAGAAGCGCAAAGAGGCCTTCGGATACCAGAAGCGCATCGCTTCGTTTCTCAAAGAGCTGGAGTACCCCTCCACCGTCATCGCCGACCTGGACAACCTCTTTCTCCAACTCAACCGGCAGCGGCTCGGAATGGCCGCCACCCTCAAAAGCGCGGCGGACGAAGAGCTCAAACACTCCGCCATGCTCTTCTGGGAAAAGATCAACGCCCCCATCTTCACCCTGGGCAAAACCGATCTGAGCCTCTTCAAGATCATCGTCGCCCTCCTGATCTTTCTTGCGGGCTACCTCTTCGGCTGGCTCTACAAACGCTCCATCAACCGCATCGATTCGCGAAATCTCACCCCCGGCACCCGGACCCTCCTGGCCAACATCGGCTTCTACATCATCGTCATCATCGCTTTCTTCTCGACCCTGCGCTTTCTGGGGATCAGCCTGACCAACATCGCCCTGGTCGCGGGGGCCCTCTCGGTGGGAATCGGTTTCGGCCTGCAGAACATCGTCTCCAACTTCGTCTCGGGCATCATCCTGATGTTCGAGCGCAGCATCAAGATCGGCGACTACATCGAGCTGGACGACGGGCTCAGCGGCTACGTCACCGACGTGCGGATGCGTTCGGTCACTATCACCACCAACGGAAACATCGACATCATCGTCCCCAACCAGCAGCTGATCCAAAACCGCGTCGTCAACTGGACCATGAACGACAAGATCCGCCGCTTCGAGATCCCCTTCGGCGTCGCCTACGGCACCCCCGTCGAGCGGGTGGTCCAGGTCGTCATGGAGGCGGTGGGCCGTTGCGATTTCCAGGAGATCTACAACTCCAAAGAACGCCAGACCCAGGTGATCATGACCGGGATGGGCGACAGCAGCGTCGACTTCAAACTCTTCGTCTGGATCAAAGGCCCCAAAGCCCTGCGCCCCCTGCGCACCACTTCCCGCTTTCTCGTGCTGATCTACACCGCTCTCAACGAAGCCGGGATCGAGATCCCCTTCCCCCAGCGCGATCTCCATCTGCGCAGTGCCGATGTCCCCCTGCCCGTCGTCATCAAGAAGGAGGAGAGCACCACTCCAAGCGCCATCACAGATTTCGTCGAGGGAGAGGACGGCAAAACGACCTAGGTCGCCAATTCCGTTACCCTTCCACGCTACAATTGCATCGATTCTTCCAGATTTTTCAGGAGAAAGTGTGTCAGATGCGTCGATGCTCGGTGCAAATGGCGTGCCGGCTGATGCAAATTTTGGGAGTATGTTCGGAAAACCTCAAAAAGGATCGTCATTCATGGCAACAAGCAACAACGAACACAAAGCCTTTGGCCTCTGGAGCGCCGTCTTCCTGGGGATCGGCTCCATGGTCGGCGCCGGGATCTTCATCGTCATCGGCCAGGCGGGGGCCATCGCCGGGAACATCGTCTGGCTCTCCTTCGTCGTCGGAGGGATCGTCGCGCTGCTGAGCGGCTACTCCCTGGCCAGGCTCGCCCTGCGCTACCCCTCCCGGGGCGGGATCATCGAATACCTGGTCCAATCCTACGGCGAAGGGGTCTTCTCCGGATCCGCCGGGGTGCTCTTCTACCTGGCGGGGCTCATCGCCATCGCGGCGGTGGCCAAATCCTTCGGTGAATACCTGGCGGTCCTGGTGGGCCACCATACCCCCTTCTACGTCAACCTCTTCGCTCTGGGGATCCTGACCGCCTTCACCCTGATCAATCTCCTGGGGGCCAGCCTCGTCGCCAAATCGGAAAACGCCATCGTCCTGATCAAACTGACGGTCCTGGTCCTCTTCACCGCCGCCGCGCTCTACTACGTCCAGCCCCAGCTTCTGGCGGCGTCCAAGATGCCTCCGATGCTCGATATGCTCTTCGCCGTGGGGTTGACCTTTTTCGCCTATCAGGGCTTCAGCGTCATCACCAACACCGTCGAGGACATGCAAGACCCCGCCCGCAACATGCTGCGCTCCATGCTCATCGCCATCGGTCTGGTCGCCCTGCTCTATGTCGCCACCAGCGTGGCGGTCCTGGGCAACCTGCCCCTGCATGAAGTGATCAAGGCCAAAGACTACGCCCTGGCCGAAGCGGCCAAACCCGCCTTCGGCGAATGGGGCTTCAAGATCATGGCCGTCACCGCCCTCATCGCCA
>JALWPZ010000254.1 GCA_026994745.1 Campylobacteraceae bacterium
TGTCGGGGAAGCGGGTCTCCAGGCGGGTGGCGGCTTCACCGGCACCGTAGGGGATCCGGCAGGCGGCGGAGCGGTTCTGGCTGGAGAAGGTCAGGATCCGGGGCGCTTCGAAGCCGGGGAGCAGACGCTTGTAGCTGTTGGTGCTGGCGTTGGTGATGGCGGCGATGGCCGCGGAGTGCTTGAAGATCCCGCTGAGGTAATCCAGGGCGGTCTTGCTCAGGTTGGCGTACTCTCCCGCTTTGTAGAAGAGGTTGACCCCATCCTTCCAGATCGACTGGTGGACGTGCATGCCGTTTCCGTTGTCGTTGTAGAGGGGCTTGGGCATGAAGGTCGCGGACTTGCCGTTGAGGTGGGCGACCATCTTGACGACATACTTGTATTTCTGGACATTGTCCGCCGCTTCGACCAGCGTGCCGAACTTGACACCGATCTCCGCCTGGGCCTGGGCGACTTCGTGGTGGTGCAGAACGACCTCGAGGCCGATCTCCTGCATGATCTGGACCATTTCGGCCCGCATGTCGACGGTAGAGTCGGTGGGCATGACGGGGAAGTAGCCTCCCTTGGTGCGGGGGCGGTGACCGGTGTTGATCACATCCTCGTACTGCGCGTCGTCGCTCCACTCACCCTCGTCGCTGTCGAGACGATAGTAGGACTCGTTGATGTTGTCCTTGATCACCACATTGTCGAAGATGAAGAACTCGTTCTCGGGACCGAAGTAGGCCACATCGCCGATCCCGGTCTCTTCCAGGTGCTTGAGGGCTTTCTTGGCGATGGAGCGGGGGCACTTCTCGTAGAGATCCCCTTTGTAGATGTCGTAAACGTCGCAGAAGACGACGATGGTGGGATCGGCGGTGAAGGGATCGAGGAACGCGGTGGGAACGTCGGGCTTGAGGATCATGTCCGACTCGTTGATGGGCTGCCACGCTTCGATGGAGCTTCCGTCGAAGGGTACGCCGTTCTCCAGAGTTTCGGCGCTGATGGCGTCCAGGCAGTAGGTGATGTGGTGCCAGGCTCCCTTGATGTCGGTGAAACGGAAGTCGACGAACTCTACTTCATTCTCTTTGCAGAAAGAGAAAAACTCTTCGATATTGTTGACAAATTTACCCATGGATTATCCTCCTGAAATGTTGGTAGCTCAATTATACTCCCAATCCCTTTGAAATGGGTTGGTCGGATTGCCTAAAATTTGAGCAGTCGCCGTTCTCTGTTACGGAAGTCGGCAGCCTCCCGGTAGCCGGCGGCCTTTGCCAAGGCGTGCAGCTCCTCCATCTTGTAGCCCACCTGCTCGGGTTTGTGGGCGTCGGAGGCGAAGGTGATGGGGATCTTCCGGTCGTGGGCCATTCGTAAGAGGTCCAGGGAGGGGTAGGCCTCCGCTACCGGTTTGCGCCAGCCCGCGGCGTTGAGCTCCAGGGTCATCCCGGCGGCGGCGATGGCGTCCAGGGCCCCCTCGGCCAGGGGACGGATGTCCCCCTCGGGACGGTAGTTGAAGACCTTGATGAGGTCCAGGTGACCCACGATGTCGAAGAGGTGGGAATCGGCCATCGCCTCGACGGCGGCGAAATACTCCCGCCAGATCTTGTTCAGATCGGCGTTTTCGTAGTGGCCGATGAATTCGGGGTTGTCGAAGCCCCACTCGTCGATGAAGTGGACCGAACCGATGAGATAGTCGACCTCCGCATTCAAGACCCGCTCGTCCATATAGCCGGGAAGATAATCCACCTCGTAGCCCAGCCGGATCGTGATCCGATCCTCGTAACGCCTGGCCAATTCCCTCACTTCGGTTTCGTACTCCTCCATCTCCTCGAAGTACATGCGGTAGTTGGGATCGAAATCCATGGGCGCGTGGTCGGCGAAGCCGAAGATGTCGATCCCCCTGGCGAGGGCGGCCTCGATGTACTCTTCGGGTTCACCCTCGGCGTGATTGCACAGAGGAGTATGGTTGTGAAGGTCGATGTTCATCTGGATCTCCTTTCGTGTCGAGGCATTGTATCATTTTGCCCATCCGTCATCCGGGTATCCAGGTCCGGCAACGGGCGAAGGGATGAGATCTTCCCACGCTCGAGCAACTGTAGGAAACGATCGATCCCTTTGGGCTCGTTCCTGTTCCCGTGAAGCAGAAGGATCGACCCCTCTTTCGGCGTTTCTCCTTTGGCAATCCAGGCGTCGGTACCGATGGTGATCAGGCCGAGCCCTTGGAGCGTTTGGATACTTCGCTCGTCGGATACCAGGCCGGGAAAGCGGAAAAAGACCGAAGGGGTGATCCCGCGCTGCAGGAGTGTTCGTTCCAGCTCCAGAACGTCGGCGCTGAGATTCTCCTCGGGGGAGAGGACGAAATTCTCTTCCAGGGGTTTCCCGGGATGGTAGTGGTGCCAGGCGGTGTGGTTGCCCCAGGTGATCTCCAGGGAGCCGTTCCGGTCCCAGTTCCGAAGGGTCTCGAAAGCGTCGGGGTGGGCGTCGATCCATCGTTGGGTGATGAAGAGGGTTACGGGAACCGGATGGGGGAAGTGTTGAGCGATCGTTTCGTAGAGTCGCCGTTCGAATCCTTTTTTGGAAGAGGGGCAGAGGTCCGTCGTCAGATAGAGGCCACGAACGCCGTGGGTGATGCCGTCGTTCTGAAGAGGGAAGGGTGGGGAGCTCGCCGATCGAAGTAGTCGCCGATAGCGGGAGCCATCCTTGCAGGAGCATCGTCCAACAGGGGCATCGAGGATCCCGGTGCGCAGGGTCCGCGTGTTTACGGAGAGAAAACGGGTACGGTTCTCTTCGTGAAATTCCCGAAGGATCGTCCACTCCTCATGATCGATTCGGGTGCAGTATGCCGGCTGAACGGCTCGATAGTGTGTGATCGCCGTTTTGGCGGCGACACTCTGAACGAGGGCGAACAGGAGCAGGAGCACCCACAGTAGTCTTCGCATCTTCTTCCTCTAATTCGATTGTAGTAAAATACATCTTCTTACCCCATATCCTACAATGAAAAAGAGCATCCATGGAAAGAGTGGAACTTCTGGCACCTGCCGGGAATCTGGAAAAACTCAAGATCGCCATCAACTACGGGGCCGATGCCGTCTATGGCGGTACCAGCACCTTCAGCCTGCGGATCCGCAGCGGCAAGGAGTTCGATATGGACTCCTTCAAAGCGGGGATCGATTACGCCCACGAACGGGGCAAGAAGGTCTATGTCACCATCAACGGTTTTCCCTTCAACTCCCAGCTCAAACTCTACGAGAACCATATCGCGAAAATGCGGGAGCTGGATCCCGACGCCTTCATCGTCTCCAGCCCCGGGGTGATCCGTATGGCCCGCAAGATCGCCCCCGAGATCCCCATCCACCTCTCCACCCAGGCCAACGTGATGAACGCCATGGACGCGACGGTCTATTACGACCTGGGGGTGCGGCGGATCATCGCGGCGCGGGAGATCAGCCTCAAGGATTGCGAAGCGATCAAAAAGGAGCTGCCCGATCTGGAGCTGGAGATCTTCGTCCACGGCTCCATGTGCTTCGCCTACAGCGGGCGCTGCCTCATCAGCGCCCTGCAGACGGGGCGGGTCCCCAACCGGGGCAGCTGCGCCAACGACTGTCGCTTCCCCTACGAGATCTACGCCCACAATCCCGAGAGCGGCACCACCTTCAAATTGGAAGAAGAGACGGAGATCGGCACCTACATCATGAACGCCAAGGATATGAACCTGGCCGATCATATCGACGAGATCCTCGCCAGCGGGGTCATCGATTCGCTGAAGATCGAGGGTCGGACCAAATCCCCCTACTACGTAGCGACGGTGACCCGGGCCTACCGCCAGGCCATCGACGACTGGTATACCGGGGTTTTCGAGGCGGAGCGGTATCAGCAGGAGCTGCACACCACCCAGAACCGGGGGTTCACCGACGCCTATCTCATCAGCCGCCCCTTCGAGCGCCACGATACCCAGTCCCAGGGCTTCACGATCCAGGAGGGGACCCATCAGGTGGCGGCTCTGGTGGGAGAGGACGGCACCACCTGGCGTTGCAAGGACAAAACCTGCGTGGGGGACCGGCTGGAGATCGTCCTGCCCGTGGGTGCGACCGTGGAAGAGGTCGACAACGAATACGGCAAAGTGGAGTTGGGGGAAGAGGGCAAATGGTGGTTGACCGTCAAAAAGATTGTCTCGACCGGTGGCAAAGAGTTTGAGTGCATTCACAGCGGCGATCTAAATGATATAATTCTGCCAAGCAAATTCCCCGGCTATACGATCCTGCGCAGGGACATCCGCGAAGCCCGGAGCAAAAAGGGTCTGGCGCCCGAACCCCAGGCGATCCAGCGACGGGAAGAGAAATCCAAGGAGAATCAATGAAATTCATTTCGATCATCATCGGAAGCAAGAGCGATTATGAGGTCATGAAAGAGTGCGCCGAAACCTTCAAAAAATTCGGCGTCGCCTACGAGTTGATCATTTCGTCGGCCCATCGTAGCCCCGAGCGGACCAAGAACTACATCAAAGAGGCGGAGGAGAAGGGGGCCCAGTGTTTCATCGCCGCTGCGGGAATGGCGGCTCACCTGGCCGGCGCCGTGGCCGCTGCGACCACCAAACCGGTGATCGGCGTGCCCATGGCCAGCGGGGAGCTGCGGGGAGAGGACGCGCTGCTGAGTACCGTGATGATGCCCGCCGGGATGCCCGTGGGCACCGTCGCCATCGGCAAGG
The DNA here is from genome assembly GCA_026994745.1 of Campylobacteraceae bacterium. GTDB lineage: Bacteria > Campylobacterota > Campylobacteria > Campylobacterales > Sulfurovaceae > Nitratifractor. The sequence continues at coordinate 4,679 of JALWPZ010000254.1, forward strand.
CTGGGGCCGTCAACGCCGCGTATATGGCGATCCAGATCCTGGCCCTGGAGGATGACGAACTGCGGGTGAAGCTGCAGGAGGACCGGGTGAGCAAAGCGAAGAAGGTGGAATTGGACAGCAAGGAGATCGAAGTCATTCTTTGACTTCGATCTCCTTGAGTGAGGAGTGAGGAGTGAGGAGTGAGGAGTGAGGAATTTCGGTTTGCTTTTCTGACGAAAAGCTTTCGATAAAGAGGGGTTTGAGCAAAGCTCAAACCATCAAAAGTTCCTAATTCCTAATTCCTGACTCTTAATTTATCCGACTGAAAGGAGGATACAACCATGGAAGAGAAGAAAAAGCAGACCAAAACCGTCGTGCTGTTCACCTCGCCCAGCTGCATCTGGTGTACCCGGGCGAAGAACCATTTCCGGCAGAACAAGATCCGCTTCAAGGAGATCGACATCACCAAGGACCGCAAGGCGGCGAAGGATTGCGAACGCCATGGGTGCCGTGGGGTGCCGGTGGTGCTCATTGGCAGTCAGTGGATCTGCGGATTCGACCAGAAAAAAATCGATAAATTGCTAGGAATCGCCTGATATGAACGACAGCTCACTGACCTTTTCCGATCTTCTCCTAAAGCTCCAGCAGTACTGGGCGGCTCAGGGCTGCACCATCGTCCAGCCCTACGACCTGCCCGCCGGGGCGGGGACCTTCCACCCCGCCACGCTGTTACGATCCCTGGACTCCACCCCCTGGGCCACCGCCTACGTGGCGCCCAGCCGCCGCCCCACCGATGGGCGATACGGAGAGAACCCCAATCGCCTGGGGGCCTATTATCAGTTCCAGGTGCTCATCAAACCCTCTCCCGACAATATCCAGGATCTCTATCTCAAATCCCTGGAATTCCTGGGGCTCAAGTTGCAGGATCACGACATCCGCTTCGTCGAGGACAACTGGGAGTCGCCCACTCTGGGGGCCTGGGGCCTGGGCTGGGAGGTTTGGTTGGACGGGATGGAGGTGACCCAGTTTACTTATTTCCAGCAGGTGGGCGGCCTGCCCTGCGATCCCGTGGCGGTGGAGATCACCTACGGTACCGAGCGGCTGGCGATGTATCTGCAAGGCGTCGAGTCGGTATTCGACATCGTCTGGAACCGCAACGGCGACGAGGTCGTCACCTACGCCGACGTCCACAAAGAGAGCGAATACGAATTCTCCAAATACCACTTCGAAGTGGCCGATACCGAGATGCTCTTTCGCCACTTCGACGACGCCAGCAAAGAGTGCAATCGCTGCCTCGAGGCGGGCTTGCCCCTGCCGGCCTACGATCAGTGCATGATCGCGTCGCATACCTTCAATGTTCTGGACGCCCGCAAGGCGATCAGTCAGGCCCAGCGGCAGAATTACATCCTCAAAATCCGGGACCTGGCCAAGGGATGCGCCGAGCTCTACAAGGCGCAGGAGCCGGAGAGGCTCGAACGAGTGAGGGGTTAGGAATTTGGAGTGAGGAGTTATGGTGCGTTGCTTTGCAACGCTTTTTATCAATAATAAAAGCTTTTCGTGGGAAAAGCATACCCTTGAATTCTAGTTACTAATTGCTAGTTTCTTCTTCTCCGAAGGATACAAAAATGAAACTCCAGGCCATCTACGACCATCTGAACGAGCTGAGCCCCTTCGAATTGCAGGAGAGCTGGGACAACAGCGGTTTGATCGTGGGGCATCCCGAACGGGAGGTGGAGCGGGTCGTCGTCTCCCTGGACCTGGACGCTTCGATGCTCGAGGAGGCTCCGGAAGGGGCGCTCTTTGTGGTCCATCACCCCCTGATCTTTGGGAAGCTCACGAAGCTCGATTTCCGGCGTTATCCCGCCAACCTGATCGAAGGATTGATCCGAAAAGGGCAATCCCTGATCGCCATGCACACCAATTACGACCAGACCCACCTGAACCGCTACGTCTTCACCGAAGTATTGGGGCTGGAGCCGGAACGGGAGGAGCCCTATCTCTGTGAGACGAGGGTGGATTGGAGCCTGGAGGAGCTCGAGCGTCGGTTGGAGAGAGCCTTCGGCCTGAAGGTACTGCGGATGGTGGCACCCCGGGAGCGGATCGGATCCGTGGCGCTCTGCACCGGGGCCGGTGCTTCGATGATGGACCGGGTGGAGGCGGAGTGCTTCCTCACCGGAGATATCAAATACCACGATGCCATGAAGGCGATGAGCCAGGGGCTGATGATGGTGGATATCGGACACTGGGAGAGTGAGCGTTTCTTTGCCGAGATCCTGGTGGCCCAATTGAAAAAGCTGCCGATTTCGGTTATAATCGCGCCATCGAAAAATCCGTTCAGTACCCTGATGCTGGACGTTTGACTTCCGAAGCACTCCCCATCCCAAAGGATATTGATTGAACCAACATCTCAAAGAACTCGTTACCCTTTCCAAGATCGACCGGGAACTGGACAGTTTCTCCCCCCAGATCGAAGCGGCCAACCGCAAGGTGGAAAAAGAGCTGAAAAAAGTCGATTCGGTACACTCCCGAATCGAGATGCTCCAGAAGCAGATCGAAGAGAACGACTCCAAGATCGCCGCCTACGAGGAGCAGATCGCCACCCTCTCCGAACAGCTAAACTCCATCCAGAAGAAGGGGAAAGAGATCTCCACCGAAAAGGAGATGAAGGCGCTTTCCATCGAGGAGGAGATCGCCAAGGAGAAGCTGACCTTCGCCAACGAGGAGATCGAACGCCTCGGGAAGGTCAACGAGACCAAGAAGGAACTCCTCGAGGAGCAGGAAAAGGAGCTCGAAGAGCTGGAGAAGGCACTGGAAGAGGCCCGTGCCGAAGCGGCCAAGGAGCTCGCGGCGATCGAAAAGGAGAAGGAGCACCTCTACAAGGAGCGGGAGGAGATCATCCGCACGATGGACCAGAAAGTGCTCTCTTTCTATGAGAAGATCCGAAAGTGGGCCGGCAACAGCGCCGTGGTTCCCGTTCGCAAGCAGGCCTGTTACGGTTGCTACCTGAAGATCAGCGACAAGACCTACGCCGATGTGATCCGGGGGGAGGAGATCGTCACCTGTCCCCATTGCGGACGGATCCTCTATCTCGAGGAGATCGAAGAGCCCGCCGAGGCCTAAGCCCGGTGTTCACCGCCCTTTACACCGTACTGACGGCGATCGTCTATCTGGTCGTCCTTCCGTTCTTTCCTGTTCTCGCATTCCGTACCAAATATCGACACTCCATCCCGGCCCGGTTCTGGCTCTGGAAGAACCCTCCTCTCCGGGAGGATGGGGTCTGGTTCCATCTCTGCAGTTTCGGGGAGGCCCGGGCGGTCGCTCCACTGGTGCAGCGTTTCGAACCGGAGCTGCGACGCCTGAGCACCACGACCCAGACCGGGAAAACGGTGATCGAGGAGCTGGCGTCGGAGCAGAACCGATATCTGCCTTTCGAGCCGCTGCTTTGGGGATGGGTGCGCCCCCAGAAGGTCCTGGTGGTGATGGAGGCGGAGCTCTGGTATCTGCTCTTCGATCTGGCCAAGCGGCGTGGGGCCAGGACCTTTCTGATCAATGCCCGGATCAGCGACCGCTCCTGGGACTCCTACCGACGTTTCGCCTGGTTCTATCGGCGGATCTTCTCCCGGATCGACCGGGTCTTCGCCCAGAGCGAGAAGGACCGGGAGCGCCTGGAACTTCTGGGGGCACGCAATGTGGAGGTGCTGGGGAATCTGAAGCTCGCTTCGATCCCTGGGGCGGGCCGAAGGCTTCCCAAGCCGCGGGGGCTGTTGGTCTGCGCCGCCAGTACCCATGAGGGAGAAGAGGGGGCGGTCCTGGAGGCCTTCCGGGCGCTCAAAGAGTTCCACCCCGAAGCGAAGTTGGTTCTGGTCCCCCGTCATCCCGAGCGCTTCGATCGTGTCGATCGGTTGATGCGCTCCTTTGCCAAACTCCAGGGATGGAGCGAAAGGCGTTTCAGCGAGGCGGAGAACTTCGAGAGCGATCTGACCCTGATGGACCGGATGGGAGAGTTGGTCAACTGTTACGCCATCAGCGATCTGGTGGTCCTGGGAGGCGCCTTCGAGCCTATCGGGGGCCACAACGCGGCGGAAGCGGCGCAGTTCGGGGTCCCGATCATCAGTGGCCCGCACTTTTTCAATCAGAAGGAGCTCTTCGAAGGGATCGAGGGGATCCGCATCGCCTCGAAAGAGGAGCTGCCTGGGATCCTACGCTATCCCAAACTCCTGGAGCCTACGAAACTCAAGGTCCGCGGCGACGCTCTGGATCGGATCGAAAAGGAGATCCGGGATGTTCTATGAACAGGTGGGAGAGAAGGTGCGCATCCGGATCAAGGCCCAGCCGGGAGCGAGCCGGAGCGAGTTCGCCGGACTCTACGGCGAAGATGCCCTGAAGGTCCGTATCGCCGCGGCGGCGGTGGAGGGCGCCGCCAACAAGGAGTTGGTCAAATTCCTCTCCAAAGCCTTCAAGGTCCCCAAGAGCGAGATCCGTTTCAAGAGTGGAGAGACGGCGAAGATCAAGATTCTGGAGTTCCCATATACCGAGAAATTCTCTGAATTTATTCAGAAACTAGAAACGAGTAACTAGAAATTGTGGTGCGTTACCTTGCAACGCAGATGTACTTGACACTTAGCACATAGCACTTAACACGATCCGAAGGATATCCATGGAAAAAGCGTACAAGCTCCTGGCGGAGCAGAGAGAGATCTCCAACAAGAAGGCCAAGGAGCTCATCGACCGGGGCCTGGTCTATGTGGGGGACCAGAAGGTGAAGATCGCCCGTGCGGAGATGCCGGAGGATACCAAATTCCGCATCGAGGAGCCCGCGGACGTGCGGATCCTCTATCAGGACGAGGAGGTGGTGGCGGTGGACAAGCCCGCCTTCATCGACAGTTACGAGATCGAAGAGGCGATCGAGGGGGCGACACTGCTCCACCGCCTGGACCGGGAGACCAGCGGGGTCCTGCTCCTGGCCCGGGACGAAGCCTTCGCCAAAAAAGCGATCGAAGCCTTTCGGCAGCGGAGGGTGCACAAAGAGTATGTCGCCTGGGTGGAGGGGGTCGTGGTCGAACCCTTCGAAGTGGATCTGCCGATCCACACGATCAAGAAAGGCAGGGCCTTCTCCCGCATCGACAAGAAGCGCGGCAAAGCGGCCCTGACCCGGGTCTGGCCCGATGAGGTGCAGGGAAAGAAATCCAAGGTCCGCATCGAGATCGAGACCGGCCGCACCCATCAGATCCGGGTGCACCTGGCCCATGTGGGGCACCCCATCGTCGGAGACGAATTCTACGGCAGCCCCACCCAGGCGAAACGGCCGCTGCTCCACGCCAAGAAGATCACGCTGCTGGGACGGAGCTACGAGGCGCCGGAACCGAAGGATATTCAGCGGTACAAGTGACGACGCCTGTCCGATTTCGGATCTCCGTAGGATGGGTCTCGGATTGTGAACCTGGTTGCCGATAAGCTTTTCAAGCACTCGACACTCGGCACTCTGGTCAAAATTGGGTAGAATTTCCAAAATTTCTCTGAGAGAGAAAGGGTAGTTTTATGTTCGATACACTCACCGACAGTTTCAAGAACGCGATCGGAAAGATCCGTTTCCATGACGACGAAAAGGCGCTGAAAAAAGCGCTGACGGAGCTGAAGAAGTCTCTGCTCAAAGCCGATGTGCACCATAAGGTGGTCAAGGATTTGATCGGCACCGTGGAGAAGGAGACCAAGGCGGCGGGGATCGGCAAGGACAATTTCCTGGCGGCGCTGCAGAACGAGCTGGTCCGGATCCTTACTGCCAAGGGGAATCAGGGCTTCGTATTCGCCTCCCGTCCTCCCACGGTGGTGTTGATGACCGGTCTGCAGGGATCGGGAAAGACCACCACCACCGGAAAACTGGCCTATATGCTCAAAGAGCAGAAGAAAAAGAAGGTCCTCATCGCCGCGGCGGATCTGCAGCGCCTGGCGGCAGTGGAGCAGCTGCGCCAGATCGCCGAGCTAATCGGGGTGGACCTGGTGGCCGACGAGAACGCCACCCCCGACGAGGTGGTCCGGCGGGCGCTGAAAAAAGCCAAGGACGAACTCTACGACGTGGTCCTGATCGATACCGCCGGGCGCCTGGCCATCGACGAGGAGTTGATGGGGGAGCTGGAACGGATTCGAAACCTGGCCCAACCCGATGAAATCTTCTACGTCGCCGACGCCATGACGGGGATGGATGCGGTGCGCACCGCCCAGACCTTCAAAGAGAAGATCGGGATCACCGGGGTGATCCTGAGCAAGTTCGACGCCGATAGCAAAGGGGGTGTGGCTCTCGGCATCGCCCATCAGGTGGGAGTGCCCCTGCGCTTCATCGGTAGCGGGGAGAAGATGCCCGACCTGGAGCCCTTCATTCCCGAGCGGATCACCGGACGTCTGATGGGGGCCGGGGACATCGAGGGGTTGGCGGAGAAGACCGCCGCCGTCATCGACGAGAAGAGCGCCAAGCGGGTGACCCAGAAGATCAAGAAGGGGCAGTTCAACTTCAACGATTTCTTGGAGCAGATGGAGCAGATGAAGAAGCTGGGCTCCATGAAATCGATCCTGGGGATGATCCCGGGCATGGGCAATATGGCCAAGCAGCTGGGCGACCTGGACCTGGAGAACTCCGAAGAGGTCAAGCACATCAAGGCGATGATCAGCTCCATGACCCCCAAGGAGCGGGAAAACCCGGATCTGCTCAACAACAGCCGAAAGCGACGTATCGCCGCCGGGGCGGGCCTGAACCAGGTGGAGGTCAACCGGGTGCTCAAGCAGTTCAAGAACGCCGCCAAGATGGCCAAGAAGCTCTCGGGCAAAGGGGGAATGAAGCAGATGCAGCAGATGATGCAGCAGATGCAGGGCGGTGGCGGTGGTTTTCCGGGAATCCCCAGATAGTCTCAAACCCGTAAGCGAAACTGCGCTATAATCGCGGCAGAATCTATTCATTAGCAGGGAGCATACATGGAAGGTGTATTTACCTTTATCGGTACGATCACGGGGCACGGTGTGGGGATGGTGGTGGGCCATCTGCTGCTGGCGACCTTCATCATCATGTGGCTGGCCTTCAAGGCCACGAGCAATCTGAAAGCGGTTCCCACGGGGACGCAGAACGTCATGGAAGCCTATCTCGGCGGCGTCATCGCCATGGGTCGTGACGTCATCGGTGAGGATCTGGCCCGGAAGTACCTGCCGCTGGTGGCCAGCATCGGACTTTTCGTCTTCATCAACAACCTTTTGGGGATCGTCCCCGGCTTCGAGTCCCCCACCAACAATATCAACGTCACCCTTCCCCTGGCCCTTGTGGTCTTTTTCTACTACAACTACGAGGGGATCAAAAAGCAGGGGGTGGTTCACTACTTCGCCCACTTCGCCGGTCCGGTGAAGGCGCTGGCACCTCTGATGTTCCCCATCGAGATCGTCTCTCATCTCTCCCGGATCATCTCCCTCTCTTTCCGGCTTTTCGGAAACATCAAGGGGGACGACCTCTTCCTCTGGGTTCTGTTGATGCTGGTCCCCTGGCTGGTGCCTCTGCCCGGCTTTCTGCTGCTCACCTTCTCGGCCCTGCTGCAGACCTTCGTCTTCATGATCCTCACCTACGTCTACCTGGCCGGTGCCGTGGCCCTGGAGGAGGAACACCCCGAAAAAGCTCCGGACCCTGTCGCCGACACTCTGGGCGCCGTCTAAGTCCTCTTCCTCTGGCCCATGCGCCTTCAATCCCGCACTCTCTCTTTTCTCATCAATTTTCTGCTCGGGGTCGCCTGGGCTCTGGCCCTGATCGGTATCCTATCCTCGATCTTTACCTACGCATCTTTCGGAATTCTCTCCATGGCGGTCCACGCCCTGGTCTGGGCGACACCGGGCCTGCTCTTCGTTCTGCTTTTGGAGTATATCCTGGCCGGCTTCCAGCGAAACGAAGAGCTTCGGAAACAGAGTCGGCTTCTCGAGGAGTTGCTGGAATCGGTCAAAGAGAAATCCCAAGAGCAATGATCCGTTACGCGATCAGCGATCCCTCCATTCTCCGTTTCGAATCACTGGAGGAGGATCTGAGGCGCTTCTTCCAAAAGGGGGCGACGATGATCCTCTATCGGGACAAAAGCAATCCGTTCTACGAAAAGAATGCCGGTCGATTCCTGGAGGCGATTCGGAGAGTGGCTCCCTCGGTGAAAGCTCTTCTGCATGGGGATCCGAAACTCGCCGCCGGTTTGGGTGCCAATGGTGTGCATCTGCCCTCCTCCCGGATCGAGGAGGTTTCGGAGGCACGTTCCCTGGGGCTCTATACGATCGCCAGTGCCCACAATCTGCAGGAGGCTCTACGGGCCCAGGAATTGGGCGCCGATGGGGTGACTCTCAGCCCCCTCTTTCCCTCTCCAGGAAAAGGGAAAGCGTTGGGGGTCGAGAGGTTCGCGCAAATGGTGGAATCGCTGGAGATCCCCGTGATCGCTCTGGGCGGAATCACGGATGAACAGAGGATCGATCGGGCGATGAACGTCGGAGCGGCAGGTTTCGCTTCCATCCGCTACTTCGCCTGAACCGCCCTTCCCGGAGTCGACTCGTTCCGTCAGGATTCGGGAAGACGCTTCATCGGTCTCCTCTCCGGGGGATCTGGAAAAGTTCGGTCTGCAGAGTTCGGGAGGGTTTGCCGATGTAGTACCCCTGAAGATAGTCGAAGCCCATGGTGGAGACCTTGTCGTAGACCGATTTGGAGTGGACGAATTCGGCGACGGTTTCCCATCCGGCGTGTTTGGCGAATTCGAGGATGGTCTGGACGATGAGCTCGGAGTGCCGATCGTGATCGATACGGCGGATCAGGCTGCCGTCGACCTTGATCATATCGATGTCGAGCTGGAGGATTTTTTCGAAATTGGAGTAGCCGCTGCCGAAGTCGTCGATGGCGATCCGGCAGCCGTAACGTTTGGCGATCCGGATGAATTCGGCGGTGCTTTCGTAGTCCCGGATCTCCTCGCTCTCCAGGATCTCGAAGATGAGACGGTTTCCCAACTGTCGGTACCGATGCAGCAGTTGGATGATCCGCTCCCGATCCTCCTTGTCGGAGACGTCGGCGGCGGTGATGTTGACGCTGAAGTCGAAGGGATGGCGCTGAGCCATCTCCAGGGTCTGTTCCAGGATCTTGAGGGTGATTTCGCCGCTGAGCTTCGCCTCGGTGGCGGCCCGGATGAATCCATAGGGTTGGAGGATATGTCGACCCTCGTCCAATTCGATGCGGGCGAGGGCTTCGTATCGTGTGATCTGCCGGTTGGAGAGTTGGCAGATGGGTTGGAAGTAGGGGACCAGGCTCTCGTTGACGATCGCTTTGCGAATGCTGCGAATCGCCTGGATGTTCTGGGCGATCTCTTCGCGCTTGTCCATGTCGGGAGTGTAGAGAGCGTAGCGCTTTCGAGGAGAGCTCTTGGCACTTTTAAGGGCCATGTCGGCGGTTTCGAAGAGCCAGTTCTTCCGGTCGCTGGCTCCGAGGGCGAAACTCAGATCGATGGTGAGTTCTTCTACCACCACCTGGCACTCCTCCAAGCTCTCATGGAAGTTGTGGAGTAGCGTCGTAAGTTGCAGGGAACAGTTGGTCCGTTCGAAGAGGATCCCGAAATCGTCTCCTCCCATGCGATAGAGCGTTGCCTGCAGGGATGGGGGAGTGATCCTCTCGAGGATCTTCGCGACCCCCTGGAGCACCCCATCTCCAACACGGGTACCGTAGAACTCATTGATATGTTTGAAGCGGTCGATGTTGACCAGGATCAGTACCGGATCGCTCATGGTCACCTTTTCCCTTCGGTAGGCGATCCGATTGCCCAAGCCGGTGAGCTGGTCGGTGATCAAGGTACGTTCCAACTCCTCCTGTACCTGACGAAGCCGACGGTTTTCCCGATCGATTCTCAGCAGGAAATAGGCGACGACCACCAGGGATGTCAGATAGAGTAGAAGGATGATCGTACTGATGCGATTGACGGTCTTGAACTGGGCTTGGTCCTCTTTCTGAAAGACGGAGATTATCTCCGCGGATTCCTGAAGAAGCCGATCGCCGATCAAGCGGTCGAGCGACTGGAGATAGGGTCTGAAATTCCGAATGAATTGCCAAAGATGTTCCCGGAAGGTGGAAAGCAACCGTTTTCTGGCGCCTTCGTAGTTTTGGATTTCACGGGAGAGTCGAAGAGTATTGCTCTTGAGATCCTCGAGAAAATCGGTATCCTGGGCATTTTTGGCCAGAAAGATCGATGCGTTGATCCTGGAGAGGAGCAACAGCGTCTCTTTCTCCCGGGGAGTGCCGGCGTCGAAGAGCGAGAAGGCACGCAGCTGGAGTGTCGGGAGGTAGATGATACTGTTTTTCAGGGAGGAGTTCAGGGACAGGTATCTCTCCAGCTCTTTGGTGTAGTCTCGAAAATCCTTTTGGAAGCTCTCCAGCCTCTTTTGACTCGCAGAGTGCGCCTCATCTTGAAAGTGGGGGTTGCTTTCGATACGATCCAGTCGACTCTGGATTCTCCGTACAAAGCGGTGAAGATTGTCGTAACTGTAGTAGAGGAAGGACGCGTTACGCAGCAAATCTCCCTTCAGGGCGTAGAGGTCGGTTTGCAGGGACTGGAGTTCGCTTCGGATCCGGAGATTCTCCCGGTAGTATCTCTTGAGATAATAGTCGCTGTAGAGATAGAGTCCGATTCCGGTGGAGGCCGCCAATAGGATCAGAAGCAGTCTGGAGAGAACTCTTTTCAAGGTTTCTTCCCCTCAGCCTTCAGTATGGCGGGTGTTTGTCCCGTGAGCGTCTTGAGGAAGGCGATGAGTTTGTCGATCTCTTTCTCATTCAGATCGAAGCCCAGGTTGTGATGGGCCATCTTGCGCAGCGCCTCCTGGAGGGTGGCGGCGCTGCCATCGTGGAAATAGGGGGCGGTGAGGGCCACGTTGCGCAGTGTGGGAACCTTGTAGACGTTTTTGTCCGCTTCCTTGCGGGTGAGGGAAAAACGGTCCGGGAACCCCTCCCGCCATCGATAGCGATGGATCAGGCCCATTTTCTGGAAACTGTTTCCTCCCAGGTTGATCCCGTTGTGGCAGGTGATGCATCCGAGGCGCTTGAAGAGCCTGTACCCCTCCCGCTCGTCCGGGCTGAGCTCGATTTCACCCCGGAGATAACGGTCGAAGCGGCTGTCGGGGGTGATGAGGGCCTTCTCGAATTCGGCGATGGCGTCACTAAGGTCCGGGAAGGTGGCCGGATGTCCGTAGATCGCTTCGAACTGCCGTGCGTACTCGGGTCGCGCGCGAAGATAGGCCTCGACCTTTTTCCGATCCATGGCCATCTCTATGGGATTGTGTAGGGGCATGGCGACCTGCTCTTTGAGTCCGGTGACGGCCCCGTTCCACATCTGTCGAAAGTTGAAAACGGTATTGAAGACCGTCGGGGCGTTGGCATGTCCCTGTTGCCCATGGACTCCGAGGGAGAAGGGGCGGGTATCGGCACCGGTCTCCGGACTGTGGCAGCTGACACAGGCGACGGTCCCATCTCCGGAAAGAGCCGGATCGAAGAAGAGTCGTTTACCCAACTCCGCTTTGGCCTTCTCATAGGGAATGGAACGAGGAATGGGTTGGATGGCGTGATCCGCCCATCCCTCTTCCGCAACGCATAGAAAGAGGAGAACGAGGAGTAGCCGTTTCATGGGTATTATCATAACGGAAAAGGCGGGAGAGAAGATTAATTCAGTGGATCGTGCCGCAAGGCCCGGGAGGGATTCAAAGAGCTTCAAACCTGGGAAAGGGTATAATCCCGACTACTACCGAGCCGGGAACGTATCTCGCAAGTTCCGGCTGTTACGAGGGAAAGTCCATGTTCGAAACCGTGATCGGGCTGGAGGTCCATGTCCAGCTCAATACCCGCTCCAAGATCTTCTGCTCCTGTCCCACCAGCTTCGCGGAGCACCAGAACCGGAATACCTGTCCGGTCTGCCTGGGGCTTCCCGGTGCGCTGCCGGTCCTCAACAAAGAGGCGGTGAAAAAGGCGATGAGCTTCGGGTTCGCCGTCAACGCCACCGTCAACCGTCGCTCCATCTTCAACCGAAAAAGTTACTTCTATCCCGACAGTCCCAAGGCCTATCAGATCTCCCAGTTCGACGTTCCCATCGTCGAGGGAGGGGAGATCTTCATCGAGGGGAAAGAGGGGAAAACCCGCCGCATCGGGATCACTCGGGCCCATCTGGAAGCCGACGCGGGGAAGAACCTTCACGAGGGAGAGATCTCCAAGGTCGATCTGAACCGGGCGGACACCCCCTTGCTGGAGATCGTCAGCGAACCGGATATCCGCTCCAGCGAAGAGGCGGTGCTCTATCTTCGCAAACTCCACGCCATCGTCCGTTACCTGGAGATCAGCGACGCCAATATGCAGGAGGGCTCCTTCCGCTGCGACGTCAATGTCTCCATCCGCCCCAAAGGGCGGGAGGAGTTCGGAACCCGGGTGGAGATCAAGAACCTCAACTCCTTCCGCTTTGTCAAGCAGGCCATCGACTACGAGGTGCAGCGTCAGATCGAAGCTTGGGAGGACGGGGTCTACGAGACCGAGGTTTGGCAGGAGACCCGTCTCTTCGATACCGAAGCCGGGGAGACCCGCTCCATGCGGGGGAAGGAGGAGAGCGCCGACTATCGCTACTTCCCCGATCCGGATCTGCGTCCCGTCATCGTCAGCGACGAAATGATCGAGGAGGCGAAACGGATCCCGGAACTGCCCGACCAAAAGGTGCGCCGCTATGTGGAGGAGCTGGGGATCAAGCGCTACGACGCCCTGGTGCTGACGGCCCAAAAGGAGTTGGCGGAATACTTCGAGGCGACACTGGAGGTCGGCGCGCCCGCACGTTCGGCGGTCACCTGGATCACCAGCGAATTGCTGGGGAGGCTCAACAAAGCCGGTTTGGGGATCGAAAAGTCCCCCGTGGAAGCGGAGGCGTTGGGACGGCTCATCGCTCGGATCGAGGATGGGACCATCTCCGGTAAAGGGGGAAAAGAGCTTCTCGACCACCTGATGGAGAGCGAAGAGCGGGAGATCGACACCCTGATCGAGAAGCTGGGGCTCAAGCAGCTCAGTGACGATTCGGCGATCCTGGCGATGATCGACGAAGTGCTGGCCGCCAACGCCGAGAAGGTGGAGGAGTACCGCTCCGGAAAGGAGAAGCTCTTCGGATTCTTCGTCGGACAGGTGATGAAAGCCTCCAAAGGCTCCGCCAATCCGGGAAAGGTCAACCAACTCCTCAAAGAGCGGCTCGGTAGCTGATCCGATGGCGAAGGGGTTGAAAAAGCGGATCGAATCATGGGTCATCCACTGGGCGATCCGGCTCCATCGCTCCTCCTCCTACCGCCATGCCCGCAAGGTGATCCGGGATCTGCTGGAGGATCCGAAAAACCCCTACAAGCGCTTCTTCGACTCCTTCATTATCTTTCTGATCCTCAGTTCGGTCTTCATCCTGATCTGGGAGGTCAAACATCCGGTCCCAAAATGGCTGGATTACTATGACATCTATTTCGTCTCTCTGGTCTTTTTGATCGAGTATATCCTGCGGCTCTGGATCTCCAGCGACCTGAGCGGGGAACTGGTGGAGGAGTACGAACGGGCTGTTGCCGTGGGTCGGGAATTCCGCCTCTGGCCGGCCCTGGGGCGGGGGGTGAAAAAGAAACTCGCCTACATGGTGACTCCGGCGGCGATCATCGATTTGCTGGCGATCCTGCCCGCCTACCGCCCCCTGCGGGTCCTGCGGATCTTCGTCCTCTTCCGTTTCCTCAAACTTCTGCGCTATACCCGAAGTATCAACCAGTTCGTGGAGGTTCTGGCGACCAAGCGCTTCGAGCTGCTGACCCTGCTGGGTCTGCTCTTCTTCGTCACCTTGACGGGAGCCATCGCCATCTATGTGCTGGAGGATATGCACAATCCCAACATCAACAACCTCTTCGAGGCGATCTACTGGTCCCTGGTGACGATCACCACCGTGGGCTACGGGGACATCGCGCCGGTCTCGGAGATGGGCCGCCTCATCGCCATGATCATCATCCTGTTGGGGGTGGCGATGATCTCCTTCGCCACCTCGGTGATCGTCTCCGCCTTTTCCGAGAAGCTGCACGAGCTCAAGGAGGAGCGGATCGTGGAGCGGATCAACCGTACGGCGGAGTTTTTGATCATTTGCGGCTATGGGCAGATGACCAAGATGTTTTTCCGCCAGGCGGAGGCGAAGCGCTACAACTACATCATTCTGGACAAGGATCCCCAGCGGGTTCAGGAGGCGATCCACGATGGCTACGACGCCATCGTCGACGATGCCAGCCGCCATACGACGCTCTCACGCTTCAATATCAAGGGCTCCAAGGTGACGGTGCTCTGCATGTCCCACGACGATGTGGAGAATATCTACATCACCCTCAACGCCAAGAGCATCGATCCCAGGATCCGGGTCATCGCCCGGGCCAGTACTCCCAAAATCGTCAAAAAATATGAACGCGCCGGGGCCGATCATGTGCTTTTGCCCAATCAGGCCGCCAGTACGATGATGGTCTTCGCGATCCTCAAACCGATCATGTACAAGGCGATCCACGCCATCTTTACGGGGCAGAACGTGGCGTTGCTGGACGAGATCCAGGTCCACGAGCACAGTTCTCTGATCGGGGTGAGCGTGGGGGCAATCGATTTCCGGGCCTATCACCTGATTCTCCTGGGAGTCCAGAAACATCGGGAGGGGCGCTTTCTATTCAATCCCGACGATTCGGTGATCCTGGAGGAGGGGGATATTCTTCTGGTCATGGGCCAGAAGGCGAGTACTTCCTACTTCCGGGAGAGCAGCTGTCTGGATGAGAAGAGGTGTGCGCGATGACGGCGACGAAACGGATCTATCTGTTCGGGTACGGGAAGTTCGGACGAAGCATCGCCGAAGAGCTGGCGGAACACGAAGCGGAGGTGGTGCTGATCGAATCGAAGGAATCCCACTTTCATGAGGCGAGAAAGCTCGGAAAGTTCCAGCGAACGCTTTTGATGGATGTGACCGACGACGACGCGCTGGGAGAGTTGCCGGTCCGTATGGACGATCAACTGGTCTGTGTCATGGACGACGACCATCTGAATGTGTTTCTGGTCCTTTCACTGCGGGCGCTCTTCCCCGAGAGCAAGATCCTGGCCATCTCCGATTCGATCCACGCCACCCGGAAGCTCAAGATGGCCGGAGCCAACAAGGTGATCGACCTCTATTCCATCAGCGCCACCCGGATCCACAATATTCTCAACAAACCCATCGCTACGAGATTTCTCGAGGGCTTTCTGGAGGCCGAGCATGAATACAGTTTCCGGGAGATCGTGATTCCCGAAGGCTCGTTCCTTCATGGGAAAAAGTTGGAGGAGGTGGATTTCCGTCGTTACGGAGTGATCTTCGTCGGGATGATCGATGTGGAACTGGGGAACAGCTTCATTTTCGTCACCACGGGCCTGGAGCACAAGATCGATACGGGGGATATCATCGTCTGCATCGGCCACGACGAGGATCTGGACCGTTTCGAGCACGAGATCGTACCCAGCGGGGAGGAGCCGCAATGAAGATGTCGATCATCGGTGCAGGAAAGTGGGGGCAGGCTCTGAACCATGCCTTTTCCCAAAAGAACGAGGTGGTGATCAGTTCCCGTAATCGACACGATCTGCCCAATTTCGTCTCCATCGACGAGGCGTTGGAGCGGGAATACCTGGTGCTGGTGATCCCCGCCCAGTTCGTGGGGAGGTGGATGGAAGAGCACTTTGTGGACCGGGGGCAGAAGATCCTGGTGGCGGCGAAGGGGATCGAGATCGAGACCGGGCGACTCCTCAACGAGATCTTCGAGAGTTTCGTTCCCATGGATCGCCTCGCCTATCTCTCGGGTCCCTCCTTCGCCGCGGAGGTGATGCAGTCCCTCCCTACGGCGCTGGTGGTCAGTTCCCTCTCTCCGGAGTTGGCGGAAGAGTTCGCCGCGGCACTCCCCGATTTCATCAAGGGATATACCGACGATGATGTGGTGGGCGCCGAGGTGGGCGGTGCCTACAAAAACGTCATCGCCATCGCCGGAGGAGTCTGCGACGGTCTGGAATTGGGGAACAACGCACGGGCGGCCCTGATCTCCCGTGGTCTGGTGGAGATGGCCCGTTATGGCCGCTACTTCGGCGCGAGGGAGCGGACCTTTCTCTCCCTGGGGGGAGCGGGGGACCTCTTCCTGACCGCCAGCAGTACCCTGTCCCGAAATTACCGGGTGGGGCTGGGGCTGGCCGAGGGACGAGGTCTGGAGGAGATCCTGGAGGACCTCGGCGAGGTGGCCGAAGGGGTAGGGACCGCCGAGGCCGTGGTCCGGGTCGCGCAGCGGGAGGAGCTCTATCTCCCCATCGCCACGGAGATCCACCGGATGCTCCGGGGAGAGAAGACCCCACAGGAGAGTCTGCAGGACCTGCTCTCCTCCTGAGTGAGGCGCCCAAGCCTCGCTTTTATCGCCTTTGCGGTAAAATCCGGGTATTTTAGCGATCAAGGACACTATCACCATGCAGGAATCTTTGTTGATCGAAATCGGGGTGGAGGAGCTTCCGGCCATCCCTCTTCTGAAAATCCTTCCCAAGATCGAGGAGTCCTGGAGAGGGATCCTCGAGTCGAGGAATCTGAAGAGCGACTTCCGTTTTCTCTACACGCCCCGCCGTCTGGTCCTCCAATCCAAGGCCTTTCCCGTCCGCCAGCCCGATCGGGTCGAAGAGCTCTTCGGACCCCCGGTGGAGGCGGCGATCCAAGAGGGAGAGCCGACTCCCGCCGGGCTCGGTTTCGCCCGAAAGTGCGGAGTCCCCTTTGAAAAGTTGGGGCGTGCGGCCAAAGGGAAACGGGAGGTACTCTATTTCCGGAAAGAGGTCCCGGGAGTGGAGAGCACAGAGCTGTTGCCGGAGATGATCCGGGAGTGGATCTTCTCCATGAACTTCGGGAAGCAGATGCGTTGGGGGAATCGTTCCGAGGAGTTCATCCGTCCCGTTCGCTGGCTGCAGGTTCGCCTGGGTGACGCGAGTGTGCCCATGGAGCTCTTCGGAGTTCCAAGCGGAGCCCGAACCTTCCTGCACCGCATGGTGAGCTTCGATCCGGTGGAATTCTCCGACCCGTCCGAATATCCGCGGATCCTGGAAGAAGGAAAAGTGATTCTGGAGCCCGGGCGTCGTCGGGAGAGGATCTTGGCCGATATGGATCGGATCGAGAGGGAGAGCGGACTGCGCATCGAGCGTGATTCAGCACTCATGGATGAGGTGGTGGCGATCACCGAGTACCCCAACACCCTGCTGGGGAGCTTCGACGAGAGCTTTCTGGAACTGCCCCCCGAAGTGATCATTACTTCCATGAAAGAGCATCAGCGATACTTCCCCGTCTACGATTCGGAAGGAAAACTCAGCAACCACTTCGTGGTGGTCAGCAACGCGGTGACCGAGGATTTTTCCCAGGTGATCTCGGGTAACGAGCGGGTGTTGCGCCCCCGCCTGGCCGACGCGCTCTTCTTCTACCGCAACGATCTGAAGCGGGGGTTGAGCATCGAAGGATTGGAGAAGATCCAATTCATCGACGGACTGGGAACCTTGCGGGACAAGGTGGATCGGGAGCGCAACATCGCTCTGCGCCTGGCGGGGGTCTATATGGATCGTCTGGAAGAGGAGAGCGGCAAGAGCGCTTTGGAGATCGAGGAGCTCATGGACCGAGCCGTCACACTGGCCAAGGCGGACCTTTTGAGTGAAATGGTCTACGAATTCACCGAGTTGCAGGGCTTGATGGGGTATTACTACGCCAAAGCTCTGGGGGAGGATCCCCTGGTCTGCATGGCCATCAAAGAGCAGTATCGCCCGGAAGGGGAGGGCGCGGAACTTCCCAGCACGATCTTTTCGTCGGTCCTGGCCATGGCGATCAAACTCGATACCCTGATGGGACTCTTCAGTGTCGGGAAGATCCCCACCGGTTCCCGGGATCCCTTCGCCCTACGTCGTGCGGTCAACGGGATCATCCGGATTGTCACGGCCTACGATCTGAGCTTCGATATTCCTGCGGTTCTGGAGCTCCTGGCCGATCAATACGAACCCTTCGATCTGGGAAAACTGGAGGAGTTCATTTTGGAGCGGATCTACAAATCCCTGCAGGCGAACCCCTCCATCATCACGGCGGTTCTGGCGACGGGAGAGCGGGACATCCCCGCGATCGCCAAAAAGGTCGAAGCCCTCAAGGAGATTCTGGAACGCCCCGAGTCCCGGGAACTCTTCACCACCTTCAAACGGGTGGCCAATATCTCTACCGAGGTGGATCTGGGCGGGGACCTCTCGGTCGACCCCTCTTTGTTCCAGGCGGAGGAGGAGCGGGCACTCTGGGAAGCCTACCGGCAGGTGATCGCCAAAGCGTACCCCTCCTATCAGAAGGAGCTCGAGGCGCTCTTTGCTCTCAAGCCCAGGCTCGACGCCTTCTTCGACGCCGTGCTGGTCAACGCCGAAGAGGAGGAGCTGCGGAGGAATCGACGGAACCTGGTCGCCTCCATCTATCGGACCTTTCTGCACATCGCCGATCTGAAGGAGATCTCCATATGACGCCCCCCGAAGAGCAGCGTGCCGGATTCGTCGCCGTCGTCGGACGCCCCAACGCGGGAAAGAGCACGCTCCTGAATCATCTGGTGGGCGAGAAACTGGCCATGGTCTCCAAAAAGGCCCAGGCGACCCGCAAGCGGATGAACATCATCGTCATGCACGGGAGCGCCCAGATCGTCTTCGTCGATACCCCGGGATTGCATGAGAAAGAGAAGCTCCTCAATCGCTTCATGCTGGACGAGGCCCTCAAGGCGGTGGGGGATGCGGACCTGGTCCTCTTCCTGGCTCCCGCCAGTGACTCGATCCGGGGTTACGAAGAGTTTCTGGAAAAGATCGCCAAAAAGGGAACTCCCCATATCGTGGTCCTCACCAAGACCGATCAGGTGAGCAACGAAGCTCTTCTCAGAAAGATTACCGAGTATCAGAAGTATCAGGACCGTTTCGAAGCCCTGATCCCCTATTCGGTGAAGAGGGAGGGGGACCGAAAGCAGCTTCTGGACGCGGTGGCCCAGCGTTTACCCAGGCATCCCTGGCTCTTCGATCCCGAGATCCTGACGACGGAGAAGATCCGGGATATCTACCGGGAGTTGATCCGGGAAGCTCTCTTCGAGAAGCTCAGCGACGAGATCCCTTACGAGAGCGATGTGCTCATCGACCGGGTGGAAGAGGAGGAGGGGATCGACCGGGTCTACGCCACGATTATCACGGAGAAAGAGACCCAGAAGCGGATGATCATCGGCAAGGGTGGAGAATCGATCCGACGTTTGGGGAGTTACGCTCGCAAACTGATGGAGTCGTTCTCCGGGAAGAAGATCCATCTCGACCTGCACGTCGTGGTTCGCAAAGGGTGGAGCAAGAACCGAAAGAGTCTGGAAGCGATCGGATACGTCTTTTAGAATTCTTTGGCGAAAAAACTAGTTTTTCTCTTCTTTACATAAGCTAATTTTAATATTATAACATATATAATCGGTTACGGTAAATGAAGGATAAACAGGGGCGCCCATGAAGAGAGAGAAGAACGTCTATCAGAGTATCGTGACGATCGACAATTACAACGGTCGATATTATCGATACCGGGAAGGGAGTCTGGAGCCGATCTCCAAGCTCTCCTACAAAAGCAAGACCTATACGACCACCTTCGTCGCCAACAAGGATCTGATCATCGCTCCCGTTTCGGTCAGCCGGAACATCGAGGAGGAGGATCTGGCCGGCGCGCTGGAGGACAAGGCCTACGAAGAGTTGGGACTCGACCCGGCTACCGAATATCTGATCCATTATAAAGAGTTCACCGGAGAAGGGGAGGGGAGACACTTCCAACTCTTCGTCCTGGAGGAGAACCGTTACGAAGAGCTCTTTGGGAATCTGAGGCAGGAGCTGCGTTATGTGGATCTGATCCTGCCTGCGCCTCTCCTCTACCAATCCCTCTACGACCACAATCTGGTGGAGAGGAAACGGGTTCATTGCTACCTCTATTTCAGCAACTACGACGCTACCGTCACCTTCTATAGAGATGGGGAGTATCTCTATTCGAAATCCATTAACTATTCGTTGAGGCAACTCTACGATCGTTACTGCGAAATCGCGGGGAAGACCGTCGACGAGAAACAGTTCTTCCGGATCTTTCAGAAAGAGGGGGTCAAGACCACCCACCTGGAGTTCCAGCAGAACCTGATCAAACTCTTCAACGAGATCTTCATCACCATCAACGATGTGGTCATCTACACCAAGCGCGCCTACAAGGTCGATGTGATCGATCAAATGTTCATCGGCAGCGAACTGGGCCCTATCAGCGGTGCCGACGAGTACGCCCAGAACTATCTGGGGCTCCACTCCACCTCCATGATCTTCGATTTCAAGATCAAGAGCGAAGAGTGGTACGTCGACCAGATGCACTATATGATGGTTCTGAGTACCGGGAAATACTGGGAAGAGCCTGAGAGCCTCATCAACTTCACCCAGTACCCCCGGCCTCCGGCCTTCCCCAAGCGCCCCAGCGGTCAGTTCATCCTGACGATGGCTGCGGCGCTGCTCATCGCCTCGGCCTATCCCCTCTATTTCCTGGTCTCTTCCTATCTGTTGGACCTGAACAACTATCGCCTCTCCAAAGAGGAAGCGGCGTTGGGCAGCGAAGTCCAGAAGTATCGGTCGATCCTCGGAAAGAAGAAAAAAGAGATCAAGGCCCTGGACAAAAAGATCGCCACTCTGCGAAAGATCTACAGTGAGAAGGAGAAGACCCTCCTCGCGGTCTACGACAAGAAGGTCAACTACAGCCTCAAGTCCGATCAATTGGCCTCCTTCGCCCAGGATCTGGAGCGTTTCGGGGTCCAGAGCGACGGAATGGCCAGCGACGAGGATCGATACGCGATTTCGCTGATCGCCCAGAACGATCGGAACATCACGGGCCTGGTCAAGTATATCACCGAGAAATACAACAAGGATATCCGACGTATCGATATCGAACGAATCAAGGGAGAGGAAAACGCTTCGATCTATAGCGGCGTTTTGAAGGTGGATCTGCGATGAAAACCCAAGAGACATTCATGGAACGGTTGGACGGATATTTCGGCAACAAGAGCCAGGGGGAGAAGTGGATCATCATCCTCCTGATCTCGGGGATGGTGGGGTATGTACTCTACCTCTATCTCTACCCCTATGCCGAGAGCAAGTACAAGGCGAGCCTGGCGCAGAAGACCCGGCTGGAGAAGAAGATCCGGGAGGAGAAGACCTATCTGCGCTCCATCACCGTCAACGGCGACCGAAACTTCTACATCAAGAAGTACGATCGGGACATCGCCAATCGCAAGAAGCTGATCGAGGATTACAACCGACGCATCGCTTTGCTCAACCAGAGCTTCCAGCGGCTTTCGGAAGTGCTCTTCAACAAGAGGAACTGGTCCAAATTCCTCGACTCCATCACCGAGAGAGCCCATAAGAACGATGTGAAGATCGTCGAGATCGGAAACAAATACATCTATGGAAAGAAGAATTTCGGCCACGTCCTGGAGATGGGGATCCGGTGCAAGGGGCAGTTCCAGGGGATCCTCTCCTTCATCAACGATCTGGAGCAGAACAAACTGGTCACCGATGTCTATCACAGTACGATCCAGGTCGCTCCTGACCATCAGGAGATCGTCGCCGATCTCAATGTATCCGTATGGGGGGTGAACCGATGAGAACTCTGCTACTCGCGGCGTTGGTGGGGGTGGTGCCCCTCAGCGCCGAACTTAGTGTCCAGAAGATCGAAACGATCGTCCAGAAGGTCCAGAACAAACGGGTCAGCACCCGGAACGTGGATTTCGTCAAAGTCCCCTCTCCCTTCGTCGTTGTCATTCCCGCCGACGAGAACCAGACGGAGATGATGTTGCAGGCTCCGGAGAAGAGCGTCCAATTCTCCCTGGATGCGATCATCAACGGACGGGCCCATCTGAACGGAACCTGGGTCGAAAAGGGACAGAGTATCCAGGGCTACACCGTCGAAGAGATCAAGCCCGGTGAAGTGCTGCTGAAGAAAGAGGACCGGGAGGTCCATCTCTTCCTGCCGGCGAAACAAGAACACAATCTACTACAAATCAGTGAGGGGTAAACAATGATTGCACAAACGCTCAAAAAGATCGTCATCGGGGCTCTGATGACCGGACTGCTCGCTTCGGCGACGGCCGCGGCCGAAGAGAATTGCATGGACAAGCTCTTCAACGTCACCATCAGCGATCAGCTGACCATCGAGGACGCCATCGACAACCTGGCCGAGACCTGCGGCCTGACCGTCGTGGTCAAGGATTCCGGGGCCCGCCACCGGATGAAGAAGAATCTCTACTACGTCAAGCTGAAGAACGCGACGCTCAAGAGTTTCCTCGATACGATCCTGAAGGATAACGACCTGAACTATCGCCTGCGGGGCAACAAACTCTCCATCACCTACCTGATGACCAAGACCTACAAGGTCCACTATGTCACCGGCCAGCGTAGCGGAGAGAGCAGTGCCAACGTCCAGGTAGCCGGAGGATCCACTAGTTCCCAGAGTAAAACCGATGCCGGTGGAAAAGGATCGACGATTACGATTAACAGTACTCAGGAGTTCCAGTTCTGGGGAACCATCAAGGATGAAATTCATCGCATCCTCAATACCGCCGGGGACGGTAGCGTCCACTTCACCAAGGTGGGAGATGCCTGGATTGGACCTGACGGCCAAAAGTGGGAGTACAACCCCCTCGAACCCGTCGTAAACCCCGAGGCGGGAATGGTCACCGTCACCGGTACCGCACGGCAGCTGGAGCGGGTGGACCGTTACATCGCTACGCTAATGAAACAGATCAAAACTGAAGTAATGATCGATGTTAAAATCCTAGATGTACGAATCAATAATAACAAACAGTATGGCATTGACTGGAATAAAATCTATGATACTTCTTTGACGTTTGGAGGAACTTATAATTCTCGACTTGGTGGGAATCCTATAACAAGTGGTGGAAATGTTGAATTTTCAGTAGCGGGTGATTTGACGGGGATACTTAAATTTTTGAATAGTCAAGGAGATGTGACAGTAATATCAAGTCCTAAAGTTATGACACTAAATAATCAACCAGCAATGATTAGTGTAGGACAGGAGATTTTTTATAAGCTACGTACAACCAACAAGGTTGGGGGAAGTGATACAGCTACGTCCGAAGATGAGACGGTGGAGTCGGTCTTTTCAGGAATCTTGCTTGATATTACACCAGAAGTCGATGAGCGAGGAATGGTGACACTGAAGATCAATCCTTCGATTACTACACTCGCTAATGAAGATGAAGCTAAGACGGATGGGGTTCGTACCATGCCTCCCGATCTGAAACGCCGTCAGATTGCTTCGGTGATCAAAGTTCGTGACGGTGACCATGCCATTGTTGGAGGGTTGATCACGAAGAGTAAGGGAAAAACGTCGGATAAAGTTCCTTTGCTTGGAGATATTCCGGTACTAGGTTATGCCTTCAAGAAGGATAAAGTGTTAGATTTCACCGATGAGCTGGTGATCATCATCACTCCCCATATTATCAAGAACAACCGCAACGTCTCTCTCAAAGAGATGGGATACAAAAGTCTGCGATGAGCCACCGCTACGGGGATGCCAAGGAGGCCTTCGTCGATGAGATCAAGATCGACGAATACATCGAACTGGAGGGGAGCAAGCGGGCTTATCGGCAGCTGGAGCACAGCCTCCAGAAATCGACCAAGATGGTTCTGATCTATGGCAGACCCGGCACGGGAAAGACCCTGCTCCTCAATCGTCTCTACGACGCCTACAAAGAGAAACTGGATCTCTATTTTCTCGACACCCCCAGCGGAACCCGCAGAGAGTTCTACAAGAAACTTTTCAAAATCTTCACCGGCAAAGAGATGCCCCCCAAGACCAAGGTCGATTTCGAGACCTTCGTGGAGTTCGGTCGCAGGATCAAGGGGCAGCGCAAGATCGTGATCCTCGTGGACGAAGCGCAGATGTATCCCAAAGAGATGCTGGAAGAGATCCGGATCCTCTCCGATACCGGCAGTGTCAAATTCGTCATTACCCTTCACAAGACCGAGGATGAGGACCTGGTGGCCAAGAAACATTTCCAGTCACGGATCTGGGAGACGGTGGAGCTGCGAAACGCCAGTCCCATCGAGACCAAGGCCTACATCCACAAACGGCTCCTGCACCACGGCCTGAACGAGTTGGCCCATCAATTGAACGATCGGCACATCAAGGCGATCCACCGTTGGACCGGAGGAAACTTCCGGGAGTGCAACAAACTCCTCTACACGCTCTTCGAGATCTGTGAGTACTACGATGCCCACGATCCCCAGAAGATCGACTACAACCGAATCCCGATGAAGTTGCTGGAGATGTCGGCCATCAAGACAGGATTCATCCATGTATGACATCGAAGAGCTGGAAGCACAGTGGAGGCGCTACCATCGTAAGCGACTGGTGCGGCGTGGGGTCTTCGCGTCGCTAATTCTCCTGATCGTCGCTCTTCCGATCCTCTATGTCAGTTTCAAGCCCTCCAAACCCCTTGAGCGAACGGGCACGGAAAAAAAGAGCGATTCGAAGCAAAATCGGCCCATTGCCACTACTCCGGAGAAGAATGGATCGAAACCCGTTGTCGCTTCTGTCCAAAAGGTAGGGAACGAGCAATCCCTGAGCCCCCAGGCCCCTTCCATGAGCCAGGAAGCGGCGCCCAAGCGCAAAAAGCCCAAGATGATGATCAGTTTCTCCGGGAACGACTCCGGCGAAGAGAGCACCGGAAAGGGGAAGGTGGATCTGGACATGGTGAAACGGACCGACGAAGCGGTGGTCAAGCAGATCGAGAAACGTTTCCCGGTCAGCAAGGATTACGACGACGCCATGTACCTGGCCAAATACTATTACGGCAAGAAGAATTACAAAAAGTCGGAATACTGGGCGATGCAGGCCAATGTGGTCGACAGCACCCAGCCCGAGAGCTGGATCCTCTTCGGAAAATCCAAGGCCAAACGTGGCCATCGGGTGGAAGCCTTGAAAGTCCTGCAACAGTACTACGACAACACCGGGAATCTGGAGGCGAAAATGCTCATCGACCGGATCCGGAAAGGCAGGAAGTTTTGAGTCGCGGCACTTTGGATATAATCGATTCTATGGCATGCCAAACCGAGTAGGGAAGGGATAGAACGATGGTAAAACTGATCGAACAGATGGTCAAGGACGGTGTCGTCAGCAAGGAGGACCTGGGACGGCTGGTCCGCAAACGTCCTCCCCTGAAGATCACCCTCGCCAACATGATGGCTGAAAAAGTGATCGACGAAAAGAGAATTCAGGAGTACATCGCCAAGAAGATCCGGCAGGGCTCCTTCAGCATCGAGCGCCTGGTAGACCTGGAGCGGGAGGGGATCGCCACCGAGCCGATCCTGCGAAAGATCGCCGAGGATCTGCACGTTCAGTACGTGGATCTGGACGAGGTGGAGGTGGATATGCAGCTCTTCAGCCGGGTTCCCTACGCCCAGTTGATGCGCTATCGTGCCATTCCCGTCGAAGAGAGCGATCTGAATGTCCTGGTGGTCTTCGAAGATCCCCTGGATATGGGGGCCCAGGATGCGGTGCAGCGCCTCTTTCCCCGCAAGCCGATCCAGGTGGCCACCTCCCATCCCAAGAAGATCCTGGAGTTCCTCCAGCGCATGGAGATCTCCGAGAGCCTCAAAGAGTATGTGGACGAGATCCGCAAGGACCTGCGCGAAGGGGGAGGCGAGCGGGAAGAGGGGGATTCCCCGGCGGTCCTCAAGCTCATCGATCTGATCTTCAAGAACGCCATCGTCAACCGGGCCAGCGACATCCACATCGAGGCGACGGAGAAGAGCTGCGTGGTCCGGGACCGGATCGACGGAATGCTCCAGCAGAGCTTCATCTTCGACAAGGATATCTTCAATCCCCTGGCCTCCCGGGTCAAGCTCCTGGCCAACCTGGATATCGCCGAGAAGCGCAAACCCCAGGATGGACGGATCACCACCAATGTGATGGGAAAGGAGTTTGATTTCCGGGTCTCCACCCTTCCGACCCTCCTGGGAGAATCGATCGTTCTGAGGATCCTGGACAAGACCAAGGTCTTGGTGAAGTTGGAGGATGCGGGGATGAGCGAATTCTGCTACAACCGTTTCACCAAGGCGATCAAGGTCCCCTATGGTATCGTCCTGGTCACCGGCCCCACGGGAAGCGGTAAGACGACGACCCTTTACGGCGCCCTCAACGCCATCAAGGATGTGAAGGACAAGATCATCACCGTCGAGGATCCCGTGGAATATCAGATGGCGGGGATCCAGCAGGTGCAGGTCAACCCCCATGCGGGGCTCACCTTCGCCAGCGCATTGCGCTCGATCCTTCGTCAGGACCCCGACAAGATCATGATCGGGGAGATCCGGGATACCGAGACCCTGCGGATCGCGATTCAGGCGGCGCTGACCGGTCACCTGGTCCTTTCCACCCTGCACACCAACGACGCCATCAGCGCCGTGACCCGGATCATCGACATGGGGATCGAAAGCTATCTGGTCAGCGGGGCGCTCATCGCGATCCAGGCGCAGCGTCTGGTGCGGAAGATCTGTCCCTACTGCAAGGCGCCCGAGACCCTGGCCCCCAATGTGATGGAGGAGATCCGGCCCTATCTGAGCGTCGAGAATCCCACCTTTTTCCGGGGCGAGGGGTGCAAAGAGTGCAACAACACCGGCTACTTGGGGCGGGAGATGATCTCGGAGGTGTTGCCCATCAGTGACACGCTCTCCCGGATGATCGCCGCCAACGCCTCCAAAGAGAAACTGACGGAGCAGGCCAACAAAGAGGGGTTCATCACCATGTTCGAAGACGGAATCAAAAAAGCGTTGGCCGGGGAGACTACGGTCGAAGAGATCTTCAGAGTCGCGAGGTTGTAAGATGTATTACAAAGTTACCCTACTGGAACGTGGAAAGCGGACGAGTGTCGTCCTGGAGGCCCCCAACAAGCGGGTGGCTGTCAGCAAGGCCAAGCGGGAACATCCCAAAGCGGTGGTGGTCCAGACCGTGCAGACCGCCGCTCCGGTGGAGGATATCCTCAAAAAGATCGGCAAGGACCTCAAACGATACTCCAAGGGGGGCATCAGAGAGGAGGACAAGATCGCAACGATCCGTCAGATCGCCGTCATGACCGACGCGGGGATCCCGATCCACGATACCCTGGAGGATGTGGCCAACAATACCAGCAACAAAAAGCTTCAGGAGATCTACCACAATCTCGCCGCAGACATCAACGCCGGTCGAAGCATGTCCCAGGCGATCGCCCCTTATAGTGAGGATTTCGGACACATCGCTATCGCCATGACCAACTTGGGGGAGAAGACCGGGAATTTCCCCGAGTCCTATCACAAACTGGCGGATATCCTGGAGAACATCCGGGACAACAAGGCCAAGTTCAAGAAGGCGTTACGTTACCCCATGATCACCCTCACCGCCATGGCCATCGCCTTCGTGATCCTGATCATGCTGGTGGTACCCAAGTTCCGGGCGATCTTCGAGGAGTTCCATGCGGAGCTGCCTCTACCGACCCAGATCCTGTTGGGGATCGAGTACGCTTTCAGTAACTACGGCCTCTATCTCCTGGTAGGCTTGATCGTGATCATCTATGCGATCATATTTATGTATAAGAATAACAAGAAGTTCAAGTATCGTATGGACGAATTGATGGTCCATCCCAAATTTTATTTGATCAACCGGGTGATCTTTTTATCTTCCATGTACAACTACACCCTGGTCTTCGGGGAATTGACCCGGGCGGGGATCCCTGTCTCGGAAGCTCTGGAGACCGCCGTGGATATGGTCAGCAACGACTATATCCGTCAGAAACTCGAAACGGTCAACGCCAATATCGGACGGGGAATGAGCCTGACCGAAGCCTTCGAACAGACGGGACTCTTCGAGAACATGCTCCTGCAGATGATCAAGGCCGGGGAGACGAGCGGTCAGCTGGACAAGATGATGGGAAAAGTGACCCAGTACTACAATATGCGTTTCCAGGATATCATCGACAATATGTCCAGTTATATCGAACCGATCATGCTCTTCTTCATCGCGGGATTGGTGCTCCTGATGGCCCTGGGGATCTTCCTGCCCATGTGGGATCTGGGTCGCGCCGTCAAAAACGCGCCGTAGGAACCGGCCTTGATCTCTTTTCGATTGATGAAGATCGCTGTGATCGGTTCGATTTTGACGTTGGGAATTGCCACTGCGAAATGCCCATCTCGTCCTGTCACTAAACGGATAAGTGAAGAGAGAGTATCTGATAAACGAATGCACTCCGAACGTACTATATCGGCGAGAGAAACAGTGAAGAGAGATGGGTCGACCAGAACAGTCTCCGAGCGGGTTTCCGAACAAAGAAAAATTGACCCTCGTACGATCGAGAAAAGGGTGCTTTCTCCGAAGAGAGAGTCAGATAAGAGAGTGGTATCGAAACGGGAAAGAACTGAGCGAGAGCAAAGTAGCAGAGTGATTGCGACGCGTTGTCAAAACCCCTGACACATGACCGGGAGCTCTGAGCTGCCGGATCGATTCGATCACGTGATGATCAACATGATCCGGCATTGATAGTAAGCGATTACAACAGATGCTTTCGGATCGCTCGTTGCAGATCCTCGGGGGTGTCGATTCCGAAACTCTCCGTCTCCACTTCCGTCATGGCGATACGGTATCCGTGGGCCAGGATCCGCAGCTGCTCCAGCTTTTCGATCCGCTCCAGCGCCGTCTCATTCAGGCTCGTATAGCGTTCCAGACTCTCCATCGTGTAGCCGTAGATCCCCAGGTGTCCTTTGTATTCGTCGAAGTGGTGATCCCTGGGGTAGGGGATCTTGGCCCGGGAGAAGTAGAGAGCCCAATCCTCTTCGTCGGTGACCACTTTGACCAGATTGGGGTCGTCGGCCTCGGGATTGCGGATCCGCTTGTAGGCGCTGGCGGCCAGGAAGCGCTCCGCTCCGGCCATTCGGCGGGTGAGATCGTGGACCGCTTCGACCACCTCTTTTTCCAGGAAGGGTTCGTCGGCCTGGACATTGAGGATGATCTCGTCGGCAGGCAGATCCAGGATCCTTGCCGCTTCGTGGATCCGCTCGGTACCGGAGCGATGCTCCGCGGAGGTGAGTACGGCCCGGAAATCGTACTCCTCCGCCAAGGCCGCGACCTCCGTGGCATCGGTGGCGATGACGACGCTGTCGAGGGGAGCGACCGCCTGGGCGGTTCGGATCACCATAGGGATCCCCTGGATCTCGGCCAGGACCTTGCTGGGGAATCGGGTGGAGCCGATGCGTGCCGGAATGATGATCATGAGGCGATCCTTTTTTCCCCGATTATAGAGGCCGAGGCTTAAACTTTCATAGCCCTGGGATATAATTCCCCATACAATCATTTTCATAGAAGGAACGCCATGCGTGCATTGTTAAGCGTCAGTGACAAGAGTGGGATCGTGGAATTCGCCAAAGGATTGTCCGAACTGGGTTGGGAGATCGTCTCCACGGGAGGGACCTACCGAACCCTGGCGGAGGCGGGGATCCCCGTCATCGAGATCGACGAAGTGACGAAGTTCCCCGAGTGCTTCGACGGGCGGGTCAAGACCCTCAACCCCTATGTCCACGGGGGGATCCTCCATCGGCGGGATTTGGAGAGTCACCAAAAGCAGGCCCGGGAGTTGGGAATCACGGGGATCGACCTGGTCTGTGTCAACCTCTACCCCTTCAAAGAGACCATCGAACGCACCGACGATTTCGAAGAGATCGTGGAGAACATCGATATCGGGGGCCCGACCATGGTGCGCTCCGCCGCCAAGAACTTCGCCGACGTGCTCATCGTCACGGAAACGACCGATTACCCTTCGGTCCTGGAGGCGTTGCGAGAGGGGAAGGACACCCTGGAGTTCCGGCGGGACCTGATGATCAAGGCCTTCGAGCATACCGCGGCCTACGACGGGATGATCGCCAACTATATGAACCAGCGTTTCCACGAAGGATTCGGACGCTATCAATTCATCAGTGGGAAGAAGGTCTTCGATACCCGCTACGGGGAGAACCCCCATCAGCAGGGGGCGCTCTACGAGTTCGGGGATTTCTTCAGCGGGAATTTCCATACCCTCAAAGGGGAAGCGAGCTTCAACAACCTCACCGACATCAACGGGGCGGTGAAGATCGCCGCCAGCTTCGGTGACGAGCCCGCCGTCTGCATCGTCAAGCATGGCAACCCCTGCGGTTTCGCTATCAAAGAGAACCTGCTGGAGAGTTACACCGAGGCGCTCAAGTGCGATCCGGTGAGCGCCTTCGGCGGGGTCGTGGCGGTCAACGGGATCGTGGACGGGGAGTTGGCGAAGAAGATGAACGAAATGTTCCTGGAGGTGGTGGTCGCCGGTGATTTCACCCCCGAGGCGCTGGAGGCCTTTTCGGTCAAGAAGCGTCTGAAACTCTTCGCCCAGAAGCGCGAGACCCTAGTGATCGCCGGGGATCGGGCCGATTGCAAACACATCGAGGGGGGCTTCGTCTATCAGACGGCGGATTGCATCTGCGACAACGAGGTGAAGCGGGCGAAGCAGGTGAGCCGAAGTTCCGCTACGGAACAGGAAATGAAGGATCTGGAGATCGCCTGGAAAGTGGCGGGCCTGACCAAATCCAACTGCGTCGTCTATGTCAAGGATTCGGCGATGGTGGCGGTGGGTATGGGGATGACCTCCCGGGTGGACGCCGCGCGATGCGCCCTGAAGAAGGCCGAGGAGATGGGATTGGACGTCCGGGGGGCCGCCATGGCCAGCGAAGCCTTCTTCCCCTTCCGGGACAGCATCGACGCCGCGGCGGCCGCGGGGATCCGCGCGGTGATCGAACCGGGGGGAAGCGTCCGGGACGAAGAGGTGATCGAGGCGGCCGACGAGCATGGGATCGCCCTCTATTTCACCGGAGTACGCCACTTCCTGCACTAGAATTGATTGACATTGACTAAAGGTTTTTGATATAATCCACGAAAACATTTGAGTGGGGCAGATTGCAGTGCCCTCAAGGAGCAGGAAGAATGGCCAAGAGTCTGTATGAAACATTGGGGGTGAGCGAGAACGCGAGCCCCGAAGAGATCAAAAAAGCCTATCGGAAACTGGCACGGAAATACCATCCGGATATCAACAAGGACCCGGAAGCCCAGGAGAAATTCAAGGAGATCAACGCCGCCTACGAGGTTCTGAGCGATCCCGAAAAGAAAGCCAAATACGATCAGTTCGGTGACCAGATGTTCGGAGGACAGAACTTCAGCGACTTCGCCCGCAGTCAGGGGGCCGACGTGGATCTGGAAGAGATTCTGCGGGCCATGTTCGGTGGCGGCGGAGGTTTCGGCGGCTTCGGCGGCTTCAGCGGCGGCGGGGGCTTCGGCGGTCGCAGTGCCGGAGGATTCGGCGGCTTCGGGCACCAGGCCCCCGACCTGGATACCCGAGCCCGGATCACGGTTCCCTTCAATGTTTCCGTACTGGGGGGAAAACACCATATCACCACCAGCGAAGGGGAGAGCTTCGACATCAAGATCCCGGCGGGGATCAAGAGCGGAGAGACCCTGCGGGTC
>JALWPZ010000255.1 GCA_026994745.1 Campylobacteraceae bacterium
CCGGTGCTTCTCCAACTTCTGGAGCAGCTTTTTTTGCAGCACCGTCTTCTCCGGATCGTCGTCACGAATCGTCACTTTCCGGCTGCGGCGCTCTTCGTCGCTGAGTACCTTCGTATGCTCGTAGATCCGGTCGATCGCCTCATCGGGAACCGGCTGGCCCGTTTTGGCCAGGCATCCCTGGGGATCGTGAACCACGGCGATCCCCATATGCACGAACTCGATGCTGTCGTGTTCGTGATCCAGCGCCCCGCTGGGACAGGCCAGAATGCAGGGAAAGGCTTCGCAGAGATAGCAGCCCCTCTCCCGGGGTTCGATGTAGGCCATTCCCACGCTGGCCCGGCCATCGATATCTTCCAGAAGAATGGAGTCGTAGGGGCAGACCTGAAGGCACTGGCCGCATTTGATGCAGAGTCCCAGAAACTCCTTTTCCGGGACGGCACCGGGCGGGCGCAGACGCTCTCCCTCCGCCTCGAGATAGGGGGCACCGAAGATTCCGCCGGCAGCGACGAGACCGAGAACGCCCAGCCCCGTCATCTGCTGGAGGAACTGCCGCCTTTTTTTGGGGTTGTTGGACATCAGACCTCTCCTTTTTCGAGTTGCGATTCGAACATGACCGGCTCCGGATCCTCCAGCAGCTCGAGGGGCTGGGAGAGAGGAGCCAGTTTGGCCAGGAAGTTCATGATGGAGATCACCGGCGAAGCGTAGAAAAACTTGATGTTGGGATTGAGCATCCACATCCTGTCGGCATAGTAGTAGAGATGGAACGGGGTATCTCCGATACCGTCACCGTTACGGTCGAACCCTTCGTAACTGTCCCAGTAGTTGCCCGTCCAGTGGTTCTGTACCGAATGGATGTGCACCTGATCGTCGTCGTAGACATCGTCGATGTTCCCCTTGAAGACATTCCCGACAATGTCGTTGGCGATGCTCAGGGAGTGGAAATAGACCCCGACGGAGTTGTAGAGGATCCGGTTCCTCTCGATCCGGTTGCGCTGATCGGGCTGGAAGGGACTGCGATCGATGTAGAGCCCCCGGGCACAGTAGATCATCGTATTGTTCCGCAGGGTGAAATTGCTGCAATCCTTGAGCCCGATCCCCAGACCGGTGGTTCCGATGGAACTTTTGACCACGTTGCCCGTCGCCACCGAATCCTGGGAATACATGAAAAAGATCCCCACGGAGTTGTGCTCGTAGGTATTGTTCTTCACTTCGTTCTTCCCTGCGTACATGAAATGCAGGGAGTAGCGGCTGTACTCTCCGAAATTCCCGGCGATGGTGTTGCCGTGACTGTACCAGATCACCATATCCCGGGAGTGGGTGATGTGGTTGTCGCTGATGTTGTTGTCGTTGCTGTACCAGAGACGGACCGCATCGCCCCGCAGCCCCAGACTGAAGGGTTTGGAACGGATCCAGTTGCGGGTGATGCGCGAGCGGCTCACCTGCTCCAGGTCGATGCCGAAGAGGCAGTCGTCGATACGGCAGTTGTCGACGGTAACGTGATCGGCCTTTTTGATCGAAACACCGGCATCGATTCTCTCGTGCTCGGCACCGCTGTGGAGGATCGTGAGATTACGGAGCGTGACGTAGGGGCTGCGGATCTTGATCACCGTCCCGTTCCCGTCTCCGATGATCCGAGCTTTCCGGTTTTTTCCGTCGATGATCAGGGGTTTGGAGATGACGACATTGCCGTGATAATCCCCGGCCGGAAGCTCCAGAAGCGATCCCGGTTCGGCCCGGTCGATCGCCTGCTGCAGGACGTTGCCCGCCAGCAGCGCGCTTACGCTCCACACCATCGCCGCCCCTGCTTTTTTCATCGTTGCTGTCCCGTTCCGATCAGGCGGCCTGCTCTTGCAGCTTCCGGGCTTTGCGCTTGGAGATGATCGCCAGCAGGCTGAAGAGGCTGATGGCCAGCAGCAGCCAGAATCCGGTCGTCGGATAGGAGTGGGTGGTAAACTGGGCCACCTTGCCGTCCCCGAAGACCGTCGGGGTGAAGGGTTTGATCTTGAAAGCCCCCCAGTCGTGCATGTGATGGCCGAACCAGTAGAGCCAGTAGGAGTAGAATCCGATGAAGATCACCGGCAGAACGACGGGAATCCACATCAGGAGATCCAGGATCTTGGAGTCGTAGAGGATATAGAGAACCATCAGCAGGGCCAGACCCACCAGCGCATAGGGAGCCAGCGCCCGCAGATAGGGAGCCCCCCGCTCCATGGGATCCATGCCGATG
This sequence comes from Campylobacteraceae bacterium, assembly GCA_026994745.1. GTDB lineage: Bacteria > Campylobacterota > Campylobacteria > Campylobacterales > Sulfurovaceae > Nitratifractor. The sequence goes on from JALWPZ010000255.1 coordinate 2,228, forward strand.
AAGTGGTTGATGGTGTTCATCTCGTGCACGTCCCCGCTGAAGCCATCGAAATGGTAATAGACGGGAATGCCGTTGGGAAAGGCCTCTTTGGGGTAGTTGGGCGCTTCCAGGGCCACGTACCAGATCGGCGCGCTGACGACGGAGAGTTCCGCGTCCTCCTCGATCATCTTCTTCAGGTCACCCACCGCCTCTTTGGGAGTGTTGGGGCTGACGTACTGCCCTTTGGCATAGTAGTTCCATACCTTGTAGGAGATGGGGGGGATCTCCTTGACCTTGCCCTCCCGGGCCAACTCCACCACGTCGTGGGTGAAGACGGCGGGAATCACGAACCAGTAGAGCAGAATCCCCAGCGCGATCAGGGTAAAGATCCGGGCCTTCATCATTGAACTTTTCATCGCATATCCTTTGCCAAATATCGGTTGATTATACTCCAATCATCCCCAAAAACATTGACTGACGTCAATAGAAAAGTTTTTAACAATTTCATCGTCAAAATATTTCTGGGGATAATTGG
>JALWPZ010000256.1 GCA_026994745.1 Campylobacteraceae bacterium
GGTGGAGGGTGTCGATGAAGAGTGCGATATCCTCCAGATCGATGTTGCGTTCCCCCTTCTCTCCGAAACGACTCTGTAATGAGAGGAGGCGTCGATCCCGAAAATCGGAAAGTACCGATTCTCCGAAACTCTGATAGAGACGTTCCATCGCCTTTTGACGCTCCTGCACTTCGTTTTTCCGGAAAAGCTGGTAGGAGTAGACAGTGAGGAACGCCAAAAACAGGATCCAGTATCCCGGCCGTTTCAATCTAGCGAGCATCCCGGACTCCACTTTGAAGAAGGACCCAGACGGTCAGGACGATGGGGAGGGCCAGAGAGAGAAGATAGACGGGAAGGCTGAGCACCCCTCTGCCTTGCAGATAGAAGAATCCCAGCACCAGCAGTCCATAGGCACCCAGGCGCCAGAGGGAAAAAGCCGGTACCGCATCCCGTGCCACTTTCATGGGAGAGCGTCGTTGCGCCTTCATCCTTCGCTTCTCCTCTTTTACCATCTCTCTGAAATTCTCCGAAGGCTCCGTCTCCTCCTCGTCGTAAAGTTCGTAGGGGTCTTCGATCTTCTCCAGCGGATCACGCTCTTCCGAAGCCACCATCCCCGCTTCGATCCGTTGGGCCACCATCCTGCGATAGCTGCCGAAGGAGGCCAATACCACCGCGAGAGACGTCCAGAAGGCGATCTGGGAACTGTAGATCCCCGGGACCCCTTTCCAGATCCAGGAGAGCGGGAGAAGCAGCAGGTCCACCGACAAGAGAACGATCAACAGTTTCCGCTTCACTCGTCCTCGTCCTCATAATCGAATCGACGGGTCTTGTATCGGGGATCATTGGCCAATTCATCCAGGGAAGCCTTCTGCTGTTTGTAAGCGATCTGAATGTTGCGCAAGGCGGCGCCAACCCCGATCACCACCCCGATCCAGATCACCCACCGGACCCCGAATAGCTTCTGCAGGCCGATCCCGATGGCGATGCCGATCAGGATCGCCACCACGATGGAGATCCCCAGGCTCAGATCGTTGGCCCCTTTGACTACCTTTTTGAGTTTCGGTTCCGACTCTTCCATTTCTCCCCCTTTCGGCCCTCCGTGGCCGTTTTCCCGATTATTCGGCGATTCTTTCCAGGCTTTCGTAGGCGGCACGGATCGTCTCTTCGATCAATTCGTCACCGTGGGCCGTGGAGATAAAGCCGGTCTCGTAGGAGGAGCAGGCCAGATAGACCCCCCGCTCCAGCATCTCCCGGTGGAAAGCTTTGAAGATCTCGTTGTCCCCCCGTTTGGCGTCCTCGAAGTTCTTCACCGCCTCGTCGGTGAAGAAGAAACCGAACATGCTTCCCCGCACTTCGGTGACCATGGGCAGCTCCACGGCATGGGCGGCGGCGGCGAAGCCTTCGGTGAGCTTTCGTGCCCGGTCCGCCAGGGTGACGTAGATCGAGGGGTCGGATTTGAGCTTGCGCAAGGAAGCGAGCCCCGCAGCCATCGCCACGGGATTGCCGCTGAGCGTTCCCGCCTGATAGACCGGCCCCTCGGGGCTCAGTTGCGCCATGATCTCCCGGCGACCGCCAAAGGCTCCCACCGGCATCCCTCCACCGATCACTTTCCCCAGGGTCACCAGGTCGGGCCGTACGCTCGTCAAGCCCTGTGCCCCCTTGAGAGAAGCCCGAAAGCCGCTCATCACTTCGTCGAAGATGAGCAATGCTCCATGCTCGTCACAAAGAGCCCGCAACCCTTTGAGGAACTCCTCTTCCGCCGGCACCAGCCCCATATTCCCGGCGATGGGTTCGATGATCACACAGGCGATCCCTTCGCTCTGTTCAAAACAGCGCTCCACGCTCTCCAGATCGTTGTAGGTCGCCAGGAGCGTATGGCGGGTCAGGTCGGCGGGCACCCCGGGACTGCTGGGATTGCCGAAGGTGGCCGCCCCGCTGCCCGCCTGGACCAACAGCGAATCGCTGTGACCATGGTAGCATCCGGTGAATTTGACGATGTCGTCCCGGCCCGTCGCCCCCCGGGCCAGGCGGATGGCGCTCATGACCGCTTCAGTACCGGAGTTGACGAATCGGACCTTGTCGATGCTCTCGAAGAGCTCTACGATCTCCCGCGCCAATTCCGTCTCCAGCAGGGTCGGCGCCCCGAAGCTGAGCCCCTTCCTCGCCGTTTCGACCACCGCCTCCTCGATCTCGGGATCGCAATGGCCGAAGATCAAGGGCCCCCAGCTCTGAACATAATCGATGTAGCGGTTTCCGTCGATATCGTAGAGATAGGCTCCCTCTCCCCGATCGATGAAGGGAGGGACCCCTCCCACACTGCCGAATGCCCGAACCGGAGAATCGACCCCTCCGGGGATATAACGGCTGGCCTCCTTGAAAGCTTCGATGCTCTTTGCGTGATCCATGCCACCCCTTTTCGTTATAATTTGTCTAATTATCCCAAAATTTGCATTAGAAAGCAGGTCAATCACCGTCGGTGGAAGTGATCGGGATCCTTGCCCATGCAAAAGATTGGGATTATACACTAGTTCACGCGGAGATGCAGGAGGGGACCATCAGGCGCTTATCGCTCTCATTTCTCCTCTCGCTGCTATTGCATCTGAGCATCGTCGTTCTCCTTCTCTGGCTGCTCCATGAGAGCAAGGTCACCCCCAAGGCGATCAACCGCAGCAAGATCACCCTGGACCTGAACCAGTTCCAGACTCTTCCTCCCAAACCGCCCACCGCCAAGCCACAGCC
>JALWPZ010000257.1 GCA_026994745.1 Campylobacteraceae bacterium
GCCCCGCCCCGCCAAGGAGGAGCCCCCCTTTACCGGGGAGCTGATCCCCTGGTTGCGGGAAAACCATCGTTGCCTAACGGAAGAGCGGGTCAAGAGTCTGCGTCAGCAGAAACGGCAACAAATCGAAAAGAAATGGGAAAAGACCCTCCAACTCCTGGAAAACCTTCCCGACGAAGAGAGCCTGGAGGAAGAGGCACAGCGATTCCAAAAAATGGGCGACCTGCTGCTGGCCCGGCTCCACGAAATCCAGGGCTACGAGAAAAGCCTGAAAACCCACGACTTCGAAGGCGAGCCCATCGAGATCCCCCTACCCGAGGGGATCGTCAAGAACCGGATGGGGGAATTCTACTACCGCAGGGCCAAGCGGGCCCGGGCCAAAGCCCAGCGGATCCATATCGAACGGGAGAACCTGCAGGCGAAGCTCCGCTTCTACGACAACATCCTCCAGGCCATCGAAGAGGCCAGGGATCCCTACGACCTGGAGCTGCTGGTCCCCAAGCAGGGGCGCTCCAAACGGAAAAAGGAGAAGCTCCGCGACGGGGAGCTCTACTGGATCGAGGGCTACAAGGTCTACGTGGGGCGCAACGCCCGGGAGAACCAAAAACTCCTGGAGCTCGCCCGGGCCAACGACCTCTGGATGCACGTGCGGGACCTGCCCGGTAGCCACGTCATCGTCCGCACCGACAAGCAGAATCTTCCCGAAACGGTTTTGCAGTCGGCGGCCAAACTCTGCGTCGATTTCAGTACCCCCCATCCGGGAAATTACGCCGTGGATTACACCAAGCGGAAATTCGTCAAAATCCAGGAGGGCAGCAACGTGGAGTACGACAAATACAAAACGATCCACATCCTCAAAGAGGGGGTGGAGATCCGGGAGTAGACTTTCAGAAATTCATCCCCAGGTCGACCCGTAAGCGCTGGCGCAAAACGGCGGACCCATAGGAATACTCCATGTGACGGAAACGGTACTCCACTTTTCCGAAGAGATCTCCCCTTCGGAATCGACGGCCCAGTCGGGCTCCGTAGGCCCGGTCGTATCGGTAGGGCCCTTCGCCTGCGTAGTCGGCTGCGGCCATACTCGCATACCAGTAGTTTCCGTCGCTGAGGGCAAAGCGCCAATCCACTCGGGCCAGTCCCATGGCATTGCTTGTGGAATCGCTTCCGAACTCCCCACTGACGCTGCTCCCCCAGAAGGCTCCGGAACCCACCCCCATCCCCGCGCTCTTGAGGGAGTAGTCCCCTCCATTGATCCCGGCCAGGGTGATCCGCCAGCGCATCGCACCCCGCCGGATCTGCCAACGCAGGGCCGCGGCCAGGGTGGGACGAGCACCCGTTGCCTGACCATCGGCATAGACGAGTTGGGCGCCATACCCGCTCCGCCCGTCGTCGTGCCAGCGACTGGCCCAAAGAGACCAATCCTTTCCATCGTGACCTCTCCACTCCTCCTTGTCCGGGCGCAGATGCTCCGCATGGCGCACCAGATAGGCGGAGAGGAAGGTCTCATCCTTTTCGTCGACCCATCCCCGGGTCAACAGAAAAACCCCTCGGCGTTTCTCTCTGCCCAATCGGGTCACATCGTCCTGGTTCACCGCTCGGGCGATCCACCCTCCGAACCAGAGGCTCGAGTCGCTGTCGGCATAGGCGGCGGTCACCCCGTCGTAGACGATATCCAGGACCCCCGCCGAACGGTCGCTCCAGAGCCAGGGGGAGAGGGTCTTGCTCAGTGCCTGCCGTCCCAGCCTGAACCGTGCCCCCCAACGGCGACAGTAGAGATAGGATTCGGAGAACTCCGCCGCGTTCATCGCTCCCGATCCGATGTTGTTGGTGATACTGGCGCTGACCCGGGGAGAATCGGCGATCTCCAGCCCCAGGTCGCTCCATCCCGCCGCCTCCAATCCCAGGCCCCAGGAGTTACTGAAGCGAATGCGGGTCGCCAGCGTCACCGTGGCGCTGAAGCCGTTGTTCTCCGGATCGAAAAAGTCGTACTTATTGTTGCGTTCCGCTTTGTAGGAGAGGGTGGCTTTCCCAGCCCAGAAAGGCTCCAATGGATAATACTCATCCAGCAGAGCATCTCCGGCATGGACGAATCCCACGACGATCAGAAGGACCCCCGGGATCCGTCCGTACATTGTCCGATCACTCCCGGACCGGTTTCGAAGTCCAACGCAGATAGAGGTAGCCCAGCAGTCCCGAAAGGAGTGAACCGATCAGGATCCCCATCCGCTCGTCCACCATATCGAAGCCCCCCATGCTTCCCGCCTCGAAGGCCAGGGACCCGATGAAGAGGCTCATGGTGAAGCCGACCCCTCCCAGCATGGCGACCCCGTAGAGCATCTTCCAATCCACCCCCTCGGGCAGGCGACCCAAACCCAACTTGATCGCCAGCCAGCTGAATCCGAAGATCCCCAGCTGCTTGCCCAGAAAGAGTCCCGAGACGATCCCCAGGGTCACCGAATGGGTGAAATCCCCCAGCTCGATCCCCGAAAAGCTGATCCCCGTGTTGACGAAAGCGAAAAGCGGCAGGATCACATGATTGACCGGCGCGTGGAGGGAGTGCTCCAGGGCCTGGAAACTCGTTTTGTTCTTCTTGATGGGGATGAAGAGTCCCAGGATCACTCCCGCCAGGGTCGCATGGACCCCCGACTTCAGCGTGGCGACCCACATCACCACCCCGATGAGCACATAGGCGGTATTGTTGGTCACTCCCCTACGATTCATCCACCAGAGCAGCACGATACAGATCGCCACGATCCCCAACGCCGCGTAGGAGAGCCCCGAGGTGTAGAAGAGCGCGATGATGACGATCGCCCCCAGGTCATCGATAATCGCCAGGGTCAGGAGGAAGAGTTTGAGCACCACGGGAACCCGCTTGCCCAATAGGGAGAGGATCCCCAGGGCGAAGGCGATATCGGTGGCCGACGGGATCGCCCACCCCTTCATCGCCCCCTCGTTCCCCCAGTTGAAAAAGACGTAGAAAAGAGCGGGAACGAGCATCCCCCCCACGGCGGCCATCGCCGGGACGGATACCTGACGGGGATCCCGCAGTTCCCCCTCCACCACTTCCCGCTTGATCTCCAGACCCACCATGAAAAAGAAGACCGCCATCAATCCGTCGTTGACCCAGAGCAGCAGCGGCTTGGCGATGGTCAAATGGCCGATGACCACGGCCACCGGAGTATTGAGGAAGGCGTCGTAATACCCCTTCAGCGGGGAGTTGGCCACTATCATGGCCAGAAGGGTCATGATCATCAGGAGGATCCCGGTGGAGGATTCGTGCTTGAAGAAACTCAATAGGGAGTTGCGCAACATCTTCGGCTCGCTTTCACTTGAACTGGGAATAATTATACCTATCGCTCCTTGGAGCTTGGATATAATTGCGTCAAATCCCAAGGGAGTCAGATATGGCCGGAGCCACCGAACATACCCAACGCTGGAAAACCGCGGCGATCCTCCTCGTCGTCGTCGCGCTCGTCGCACTCGCCAACACCCCGCTGGTCACCTGGATCTTTTTCGGGGTCGTCTACGCCATCGCTTTGCGGGAGGCGATGGATCTCTTTCGGGTCGCCGATCGGGCGGTCTATCTCTACGGAGCGGCCATCTGGGTCCTGGCCCCCTTCTACCCCCACCCCACCGACCTGGTCTTCGCCGCGACCCTGATCCAGGGAGGGATCCTGGCCTACCGGAGGCGTCTGGAGATCCGCAGCCTCTTCCCCATCCTCTATCCCACGGTGGGCATGCTCTTTTTGTGGATGCTCTACCGGGAATACGGCATGAGCTCCCTGCTCTGGATCCTCGTCATCGTCGCCCTCACCGACGTGGGCGCCTACTACACCGGCCGGACCCTGGGAAAGACCCCCTTCTCCCCCACCTCTCCCAAAAAGACGAGGGAGGGGGTCTACGGCGGAGTGCTTCTGGGAACCCTGGGGGGATTCTTCCTGATGCTGGGGCACCACAACCTCTTTCTCAATGCCCTCGTCATCGCCTTCGCCGCCTCCGTCGCCGCCATCTTCGGGGACCTCTTCGAAAGCTACCTGAAACGGGAAGCCGGCGTCAAGGACAGCGGGACCATCCTCCCGGGCCACGGCGGGGTCCTGGACCGTATCGACGGCTACCTCTTCGCCGCCGTGGCGCTCTACGTCCTGTTGAAACTGACGGGGTCATGAAAACCGAGTCGCAGGTCGCAAGTCGTAACAATTCAGCCGGCAGCCAGCAGTCGGCAGTCGGCAGAGATGTCGCCTGCGGCGACGGCATTAGGAGTGTTGCGAAGCAACGCATACCGAAATTGCTCAATGCTCAATGTTCACTACTGACTAACATTCGGTTACTAGTTACTAGTTCCTCGTTATTAGTTAAAAAAAGTTTCTCACTCCTCACTTCTCACTCCTCACTCGAGAAGGATCATGAAAGCGGAGCACATTCATGATCCTTCTCGGCTCCACCGGCTCCATCGGCCTCAACACCCTGGAGATCGCCCGTCGTTTCCAGCTCCCCGTCGAGGCCCTGGTGGCCGGGAACAACCTGGAACTGCTCCAGGAACAGATCGACGAATTCCAACCCGAATTGGTGGCCATCGCCGACCCGAATCGGATCGGCGAGATCCGGCATCCCCGGGTCTACGCCGGGTCCGAAGGGATCCTGCGCCTTTTGGAAGAGAGCGCCTCTCCCCGGGTGGTCAACGCTCTGGTGGGCTACGCCGGCCTGGGCCCTACCCTCAAAGCCCTGGAGCTGGGGCGGGACCTGGCCCTGGCCAACAAGGAGTCTCTGGTCGTCGCCGGCGCTTTTCTGGACCGAAGCCGGATCTTCCCCATCGATTCGGAACATTTCGGCCTCTGGTATCTGCGAAACGGACGCCCCCTTTCCCGTCTGATCATCACCGCCAGCGGCGGTGCCTTCCGCGACCGGGAAGTCCGGACGATCCGCTCCGCCACCTTTCAGGAGGCCCTGCGCCACCCCAACTGGTCCATGGGGGACAAGATCACCATCGACAGCGCCTCCATGGCCAACAAACTCTTCGAACTCCTCGAGGCCCGCTGGCTCTTCGATACCCCCCGGGTCGATGCGGTCATCGAACGCAACTCCATCGTCCACGCCCTCGTCGAATTCCAAGATGGCTCCACCACCGCCCACCTGGCCGGGGTCGACATGAAGCTCCCCATCGCCTACGCCCTGGATTGCCCCGTCGAAGAGCCGATCCTGCCTCCCGTGGACCTCTTGGGTATCGGACCCATCGCCTTCGAGGCCATCGATCCGGAGCGCTACCCCCTCTGGCGCCTCAAAGAGGAGCTCCTGGAACGCCCCCGCCTGGGCGCTCTCCTCAACGCAGCCAACGAAGCGGCCATGGAGGGCTTCCGCAACGGAGACTACGACTTCGGCACTATGACCGACAGGATCCTCGACGCCTGGCGGCATTTCCACGACCGGGAGCCCGAAAGCTTGGAAGAAGTAATAAAGATGGACAAAGAGGTGAGGGAGTATGTATTTGCGAATGAGGAATGAGGAATTAGGAATTAGGAATATCGGTGTCACCTCCGGTGACGGATTTAAAAAGGCGTTGCAGAGCAACGCAAACCAAAACCATTCACCATTCACCATTCACCATTCATCATCTAAAAGCAAAGCTTTCGCTGCTCCTCACTCCTCACTCCTCACTCCTCATTGCAATAAAAGGAACTACCAATGAAGCTCCTTTTATTGCACGGCTGGGGCGGCTCCGACTCCCCCCACTGGCAAGCCTGGCTCGCAGCCGAAGTAGCCAAAGACTACGGCACCGTCAGCTTTCCCCTGATCCAGCATCCCCACTTCCCCCACCTCAACCGCTGGCGCAAAGAGGTCCTGAACCATCTGGAGGAGTTCCGACCCGATACCGTCGTCACCCACTCCCTGGCCGGCACTCTGTGGTTCCACCTGGCCCATGAGGGGTCCCTTCCTTTCCAAATCCGACGGCTCATCCTCGTCGCCCCGCCCAGCCTACATACCCAGTTGGAGACCATCAGCAGCTTCTACCCCTGCCCCCTGCCCAAGGACCTCTACGCCGACGAAGTCACCATGGTCGTCAGCGACAACGACCCCTATCTCACATTGAGCGAAGCCGAAGAGTTGTCGCGGCACTTCGACTGTGTGTTGAAGATCCTCCATGACGCCGGACACATCAACGCGGACAGTGGTTACGGGGAGTGGCCGTGGATACTCGAAAAAGTGAGGAGTGAGTAGTGAGCAGTGAGCAGTTGGAAGTGAGAAGTGAGGAATTGGAAATTAGGAATTATGGGGTCGCATCCGACGATGGATCAAACGAAGCATTGTATAGCAATGCAAACCGAAACCCTTCACCGTTCACCATTCACCATTCATCATCAAAAAAAGCATTGCGAAGCAATGCATACCATAACTCTTCACTCCTCACTCCTCACTTCTCACTCGATACTCAACAGGAGTCATCATGCTCCTGTTGAGTATCGAATCCAGCTGCGACGACAGCTCCCTGGCCCTGACCGAGATCGAAAGCCGAAAGCTCATCCTCCACAAAAAGATCTCCCAGGAGGCCCAGCACGCCCGATACGGCGGAGTGGTCCCCGAGCTGGCCAGCCGATTGCACGCCGTGGACCTCCCCAGACTTCTGGAGAGCGCCCAACCCCACTTCGACGAGATCTCCGCCGTGGCCGTCACCAACGAGCCGGGTCTCGCGGTGACCCTCAACGAGGGGGTGATGATGGCCAAAGCCTTCGCCGCCTTTCAAGGAGTTCCCCTGATCCCGGTCCACCACCTCAAGGGGCATATCTATTCTCTCTTTATCGAAAAGCCGACTCGTTTGCCCATGCTGGTGGTCTTGATCAGCGGCGGCCATACCATGGTCCTGCGAGTGCAGGGATTGGAGGATATGGAGATCCTGGCCACCAGTATGGACGACAGTGTCGGCGAAAGCTACGACAAGGTGGCCAAGATGATGGGCCTGGGCTACCCCGGCGGCCCCATCGTGGAAGCCCTGGCCAGAGAGGGAGATCCGACGGGCTTCAAACTCCCCGTTCCCCTGCGCAACTCTCCTCTGATCGCCTTCAGCCTCTCGGGACTCAAAAACGCTGTGCGCCTGACGATCGAGAAACTGGGTGGACCCGAGGCCATGAGCGAAGAGGATCGGCGGGACCTGGCCGCAGCTTTCCAGCGCACGACCATCGACCATTTAAAGCAAAAGATCCGGAAGATCCTGGCCAGGGAACCCATCCCCGACGTCGCCCTGGTCGGCGGCGCCAGCGCCAATCTGGCCATCCGCTCCGCCTTCGAAGCCCTCTGCGCGGACTACGGCAAACGACTGCACACCGCCCCCCTGGAGTTCTGCGCCGACAATGCCGCCATGATCGGCCGCTATGGCATCGACGCTCTGGAAGCGGGACTGAGCTGCGACCCTCAGGAGATCCGGGTCTCCGCCAACCGAAAACTGCAAGCGGGGATGAAGTTGTGAATTTTTTTTTGGTAATTAGTAATTGGTTATTGGTTATTGGGCGCGCCTACGGCGCTGTTTTTCGTCGTTTAACTCAAAGCGTTGCCAGACAGCAACGCCTACCGACATCATTCACCATACACCTCAAAAGATCTACCCACTACCCACTACCCACTCCATTCCCCACCAAGGACCACTTTGGAGAAATACGATGAAACAATTGATATGGAACGTCGATCCCATTCTCCTGCACTTGGGGCCGCTCAAGGTCCACTGGTACGGGTTGCTCTTCGCCGGCGGTCTCCTGGCCGGATACTGGATGATCCGTCGCATCTGCAAGCTCGAAGGCGAAAACCCCGAGATCCTCGAACCCCTCTTCCTCTATGTGGTCGTAGGAATCGTCGTTGGCGCCCGATTGGCCCACTGCCTCTTCTACGAACCCGATTACTACCTGGCCCACCCCCTGGAGATCCTCATGGTCTGGAAAGGAGGGCTCGCCAGCCACGGTGGTTTGGTGGGCGCCTTCCTGGGGCTCTGGCTGGGGAGCCGAAAGTATCACGTCCCCTTCGCATGGATCGTCTCGCGTCTGACGATCCCCACTCTCTTCGTCGCCTCGATGATCCGCCTGGGCAATCTTTTCAACTCGGAGATCCTGGGCAAACCCACCGACGCGGCCACCGCCATCGTCTTTTCCCGGGTCGATTCCCTCCCCCGTCATCCGGTGATGCTCTACGAATCCACGGCCTATTTCCTGACCTTCCTCCTGAGCATCCTGATCTATCGCCTGGCCCCCAGAGAGAAGCTCACGACCCTCCTTCCCGGGGTGGGGCTCACCTGTGTCTTCGGAGCGCGGATCGTTCTGGAGCGCTACAAAGTCCCCCAGGCCGACTACGCCACCGGATTGCCCCTGAACGTGGGACAGCTGCTGAGCCTTCCATTTCTTCTGCTGGGCATCGTTTTGATCCTGCTCAGTTTCCGAACAAGGAGCGCGTCATGATCGAATCCTTCGCCGAGGGCTTCCTTTTGGGATTGGGGGCCGCCGTTCCCCTGGGCCCCATCAACGTCCTGATCATGAGCAACGCATTGCGCCACTACGGATCCGCCGTCGCCCTGGGTGCCGGCGCCATGAGCGCCGACATCACCTACCTGCTGCTGATCCTCTTTGGGCTCTTTCACTTTATGGAGAACCCGACCGTTCAACTGGTGATGGCCCTGGGAGGCTCGGCCTTCCTTCTCTATCTGGCCTGGTTGATCTTCAAAGGACGCAACGAACCGATCCGGCTCCAGCAGGTCGGCAACCCTCCCATTCTCAAAAATTGGCTCAAAGGGTACACCCTCACCCTCCTCAACCCCTATACCGTGGTCTTCTGGCTCAGCGTCTCGGCCTACATCGCCACCAAACATCTCCACCCCATCGCCACCGTCGCGGGTCTTTTCAGCGCCATCGTTCTTTGGATCACCCTCATGCCCCTGATCATCCACAAGACCAAACACCTCTTCTCCCAGCGCGTCGCCACCCTCTTCTCCGTCGTCAGCGCCGGGATCCTGGCCTTCTTCGCTATCGGAATGCTCCTGAATATAATGAGAAGTTAGAAATGAGTAATGAGAATTTCTGGTGGGATATGTGGAGAATGCAACATAGGTTCCTTGACAAGCAATTGCCACTCTGTTATTATCGCCCCGAGTAATCAGTAGCTATCAATGCACATCAGTGCATCCGATATTTCTCATTACTCGTTTCCAATTTCTCATTTCAAAATGCTCCGCATTTTGAATATGGGGTTGACTTGGTTTCGACTGGAGCAGTCGGGGCCGTGTGCATGTCGGAGCGGGCCACTCCGTGATCAAGCCCAAACGCGAAATAAACGCAAACAACACAGATTATCGCCCCGCTTACGCTCACGCAGCGTAAGTTCCAACCCTTTTTAGGGGCCGTCTCACCGGTGACGCCGTCTTAACCGGGTTCGAGGCGTCGACTCCCGACGGCTATATCGGCGGCCTGCCTAAGCCGCCGGCGAACCTTCAGGCTGGTCCTGCGCAGCTCTGGGTGTCGTGCGAGGCAGGATGAGACAATAACGACACCGACTAAGCATGTAGAGTCACGGTCCTGGCTGTTTCAGGACAGGGGTTCGATTCCCCTCAACTCCACCATATCGATCTCCGTTTTATGGCTTTCTTGATAAGTTCTCAACTCATTCATACAGTACCGATCAATCTATTGTTGGTAACGCGAAGCTCAACTCTATTTGTTACCAGAATCGATACCAGGGCTTTTGGGGCTTCTCGTCGGGTGCTTCAAGCTCCTCTTCCACCTCGATGACCGTCTCCTCTTCCTGAGAATCGTCCAGTTTCGTTTCCTTCTGCGTAGGTTTCTCCTCGATGCGGATCTCTTCGGGAAGGCGGGGTTTGCCCTCAGCCACGGGAGATTGAAGCACGTCGATGAGCTTGGCCTTCTCCTCGGCGGAGATCTCCTGCTTGGAAACGGTGTCGATGATCTTATCGGCGATCTTCATCCGCGTCTCGTTCTCTTTGAAGAGAAAATACTTCTGCAGATTGTCCTTGTAGGCGATGAGCTTGTCCTGACGGCGGCGGTCGAAGTACCACAGAAGCGCCAGGCCCACCAGGATCATGAAAGCGATGGCGGCGAAGATCAGATAGCGCTCCTTGGCCTGCTCGTGCTCGATGCGCAGGAGACGCTCCTTCTCTTTGAGCAGTGCCAGCTCCCGGGCCTGCTGGAGCTCCAGCTCCTTCAGTCGGGTCTGGGCGTTGATCTTTTGCAGCTCGATGCTCTTTTGGGCCTCGACCTGGACGATCTTCTCCTGGGTCGCCAGGGCTTGCCGGCTGGCGGTGGGGGCCACCTGGGTATATGCGGCGCTTTGGGTACTCGGGCTCTCCTTGGGCTTCTCTTCACAGGCGGTGGCACCCAGTAGAAGCGACAGTACGGACAGGCCCACCAAAGCGCTGCGAAGTCTCATGCCCATCCTTCCTAGAACCCGACCTCGTCGAGCTCTTTGAACTTGAACCCCTCGATGACCAGTTCGATATCGTCCTGCCCCGGGCGGCGCGCCAGGGCCATCATCCCTGCCTCCATCAGGTCCATGGCGTTCTCGTAACGGTTCTCCAGTACGGCGTAATCGATCCAATCGGCTCCCGTCTGCTCCCAATCGGGATGGAACGTGACCGACTTCACCTCTCCCTCGTCGAAATCGACCAGGGCCCAGTGCTCCGCCTCCATTCGGGGAACGATCTTCGCCTTTTTCGGATCGTCCCCTTT
>JALWPZ010000258.1 GCA_026994745.1 Campylobacteraceae bacterium
TTTCAGTCCCGCATGCAGGGCTGAAGCCCTGCTCCCAATGACGAGTGACCAATGACCAATGACTCTTTTCTTGCGACTTGCGACTTGCGACTTGCGACTGCGCCACAGGCGTCCCTAATACACCAATACCCCAATATACCAATAACATAAGGTTCCAGTTATTCCGCCAATGCCCAATTGCCGTTTTTAATCTGCAGCAACACCATCCCCGACTTGGTATCGAGGCCCAGGTGGTTGGTGGGGCTCATGTTGACGACCCCGTCGATGCCGACAAAGTTGTGGAGGCTCTCCAGTCCGTCGCGGATCTGCGAGGGAGTGATTCCCTTGCGCTTGGCGGCGTCGGCGATTGCGTAGAGGGCGTCGTAGGCGTGGCCCCCGAAGCTGGAGACGGGGCTTTTGAAGGTGCTTTCATACTCCTTTTTGTAATCGACGCAAACCTTTTTGACCGGGTTGCTGTCGAGGAGTTTCTCCGCGACGACCACCGGCGGCGAAACGAGGCGGACCCCTTCGGCGGATTTGCCGGCGATCTCGATGTATTTTTTGGAGGCGACGCCGTGGGATTCGTAGAGGGGAACATTGAGTCCCAGCTGTTTGAAGTTCTTGGTGACGATGGCGGGGCCCTGGCCGAAGCCGGGGTTGAGGACTGCCTGGACGCCGGGAGTGTTCTTGATCTTGAGCAGCTGGGCGCTCATGTCGGTGTCTTTCTTGCCGTAGGTTTCGTCGGCCAGAATATCGATGCCCATCTTTTCGGCGACCATCTTGCACTGCTTGCGCATCGATTTACCGAAACCGCCGCTTCCGGAGATCATGGCAATCTTGGTCAGCCCTTTGTTTTTCATATCCTCCATGATCTTCTCACAGGCCATCCGATCGGTGGCGACGATCTTGAAGACCCACTTCTTGACCGGTTCGACGATGGGAACGCCCCCTGCCATGGAGAGCAGGGGAATCTTCGCCTTCTGGACGATGGGAATGATCGCCATGGTCTCTCCGGTGGTGGAAGGACCGATGATGGCGGCAACCTTGTCCTTGAAAATGAGCCGCTTGGCGAAGGTTACCGCCTTTTTTGGATTGGCGCCGGTATCGTAGGCGACCAGATCGATACGACGTCCGTCCACCCCTCCTTCGTCATTGATCTTTTTCACATAGTGTTTGAGGGTTCGAAGCTCCGGGTCCCCCAAAAAGGAGGCGGGACCGGTGGCCGCGACAAGTGCTCCGATCTTGATGGGTTCCGCGGCCATGACCAATCCACCCAAGAACATTACCAACGCAAAGAAACCAAACAGAGTCTTTTTCATACTTTCTCCTCCCGAGACCTTTGATTCACCCATTATAACGACACTCACTTTAGGGGAACGATGATCCTCGTCAAGCAAAGGCTGCGAAAAATATGGAAGATTACGTATGGTTACAGTAGTAAAGAACAACAATTACTAATAAACAATAAAAAATATTTGATTATTTCAACTATTGGAACTATTAAGAGAAGTCCCTGTAGAATGGCATACCGCACGAGGAGAAAGGAGAGGTAATGAAAGAGACCCTGATGGGGAACGACGCCATCGCCTGGGGATTGATCCATGCCAACATCGACATGGTATCGGGTTATCCAGGTACACCGTCCAGTGAAATCCTGGGAATGGTGCAAAAGATCAAAACGAAGCTGAAGCTTCCGGTCTACGCCGAATGGGCCACCAACGAAAAGGTGGGCTTCGAAGTGGCCTACGCCGGGGCCATCGCCGGAAAACGGACCGCCGCGACGATGAAGCAGGTGGGCCTTAACGTCGCCAGCGATGCCTTGATGTCGGCGGCCTACATCGGCAACACCGGGGGATTTCTGCTGATCGCTGCCGACGACCCAGGCTTCCACAGTTCCCAGACGGAACAGGATAGCCGGGTCTTCGCCAAATTCGCCCGGATCCCGGTATTGGATCCCGCCACTCCCCAGGATGCCTACGATATGACCCGTTACGGCGTGGAACTCTCCGAACGTTTTCAGACGCCCGTGATGCTGCGGCCGGTGATGCGGGTCTGTCACGCCCGGGAGATCATCGAAATGGAAGCGGAGACCAACTTTGAACCCAAGGAGGGGAAATTCGTCCGGAACATCCCCCGCTGGGCAGCGGTGCCCAGAGCGGGACGGCTGGAGCAGGGATACGAAGCCCTGGATCGCATCGAGGTGATCGCCACCTACAACTGGGATGAGCATCTGAGGCCTCGTTTCGACGCCCTGGAAGGAAAAGGCGATACGCTGATTCTCGCTTCCGGCACGGGATACGCCTTTACTCGGGAGACGATGGAAGAGTTGGGAGTCGAAGCGGACCTGGTCAAGATCGAAATGCCCTATCCTCTACCGGTGGAAGAGATCCGAAAACGGATGGAGGGGTATGAAAAGGTTCTTGTCGTCGAAGAGCCCTATCCCTGCGTGGAAGAGCAAGTAATGGATCCGGCCAAGGTTCATGGACGCCTGGACAAGACAATGAATCGCATCGACGAGATGAAAAAGGAGCACATCCTCGAAGCATTCAAGAAACTGGGACTCTATGAGGGGGAGAACGTTTACGCACCGAAGCTCAGTTTCAGCATCGACGTGCCGCCCCGTCCACCGGCGCTCTGTCCGGGATGTCCCCACCGGGACATCTACTACGCCATTATGAAGGTGTTCAAAAAGAACAAATCGATCTACCCCTCCGACATCGGCTGTTATACCC
>JALWPZ010000259.1 GCA_026994745.1 Campylobacteraceae bacterium
TCTCTCGGTGGTGCTGCTAGCGGGAGGGTCACACCCGGCTCCATTCCGAACCCGGAAGTTAAGCCTCCCAGCGCCGATGATACTGCAGGCTTCGCTTGTGGGAACGTAGGTCAGTGCCACCCTGAGAGATTATCTCTTCCTATCTATTCTCCAATTACATTTCAAACTATTTTCTTTATCTTAGAACTTTACATATCTATTGACAATACTCACAAATTCCCTGCAATCTTTTATTTCTTTCTCACTCTTTCAATACGATAATTTTATTGGGAGGAATATGTATATGTTCCACTTTTTCGTCTGCATTGGAACCATGAAACAATAACTCGATGGATGCTTCTGCATCGTTGGGATGAAATGAACCCAGGGTGCTGCTTCCCATAGGGAATGTGTCAAGCTTGCCGTGTAGAATGTTGACGCTTTTGTCGTCTGCTGTCAATCGAATGTGTTCCGGACGGATGGCCAATGTCCGATGTCTGCCGATTTTGGATTCAGGAAGTGGTGTGTCTGATTTAAGCACACAATTCAGTGCAGGAATATCGAAAATCGCCCCACTTGAATCGGCTTTTGCAATGGTAGCTTCAAATAGATTTCGGATTCCAAGATACCGAGCCACCTCTTGGCTTCGTGGGTGGTAGAAAACCTCTTCTCTGCTTCCGCTTTGTCGGATGGTACCATCGATGATGACAGTGATTCGGGAAGAGAGGAAATAGGCCTCCGCCAGATCGTGGGTGATGAGAAGCATGGTGGTCCGGAACTCCTCCTGGATACGGCGCACCAGGCCCCAGAGTTCCCGGCGAAGGGAAGGATCCAGTGCGCTGAAAGGTTCATCCAAAAGCAACATCCTGGGGCGAGGAGCCAGGGCCCGGACCAGGGCGACGCGCTGACGTTCTCCACCGCTGAGGGTTTCGGGTCTGCGTCGAAGCAGGGGGCGGATCTCCACCGTATCGATAAGCTCCTGGAGATGAGCTTCGATCTCGGGACTCTCGAGACGACGGGCTCGAATACCGTAGCGCAGGTTCTCCTCCACACTCAGGTGGGGAAAGAGGGCCAGGTTTTGGGGAAGGTAGCCAAAGCCCCGCTCTTCGACGGGCCGGTGGCAGATCGATTCCCCCTCCAGGAGGATCTCTCCTCTATGGGGTTTCTTGAGGCCCAGCAGGGCGGCGACCAGGGTGCTTTTCCCCGAGCCGGACGGACCCAGGAGGGCGTGGCACTCCCCCTTTTCGATGTGAAGATCGATCTCTTTGAGGGAGAAGTCGCCGATGGGCAGGGAGAGTTTCTCGATCCGCAGCATCAACTTCTCCGATTCAACAGCCAGCGGGTGGCGAAGAGGGCGCTGAGGCCGATAGCGACCAGGATGAGGATCAGGGCGACGGTCCCCTTGATGTCGGCGGTCTCCAGGTGCATATAGATGGCGATGGGGAGGGTCTCGGTGCGCATCGCCATGGTTCCGGCGACGGTGATGGTGGCGCCGAACTCCCCCAGGGCCTTGGCCCAGCTGAGGATCGTCGCTGCGACGATCCCCCGGCGGGCGAGAGGGAGACTGACGGTGAGGAAACTATGCAGGGGACTGGCTCCCAGGGTCCGTGCGGTGGTCTCCAGTTCTCTGGGAACTTCGTCGAAGGCGCTTTTGACGAAGCGGACCGTTACCCCGGTGATGGTGACGAACTGGGCCAGAACGATGCCGGCGAAGCTGAAGATGAAGGTGACGAAATTTTCCTGGATCCAATCTCCCAGGGGATTGTTGAAGAAGATCAGGATCACCGCCCCCAGGGCAGCGGGGGAAACGATCATGGGGAATTCGAGGAGGGTATCGACGACTTCTCGCCCCCGGAAATGAAAGCGGGAGAGGGCGTAGCCGGCGGGTAGGGCGATGAGCAGAGCCAGGACTGTGGCGATGGTGGCGGCCAGGAGGCTCAGTCGGATGGAGAAGAGGGTCCGGGAGGAGTTGAGGGACTCCCAGAGGATCCGCCCGTCGAAAAAGTAGAGAATGGAGAGGATCAACCCTCCATACAGTACCAGAACCGAGAGGGCGGCGAAGATCGTCGTGCGGCGAAAGCTCATCGAAGCAACCACTCCCGGGGGACTTGGTACTCCCCTCCAATCGGCTTTTTGGAGCCGATATAGTCGAAGGCATCCTTGGGGCTGGCCAGATAGTGGTATTTGGCGAAGATCGCCTTGCCCTCGGGGGAGAGAAGGAAATCGATGAACCTGCGGGCAAGTTTCGGATGTTTGCTGTAGACGGAAACGGCGATGGGGATGTAGCCGATGCGGGCGATCTCGTCGCTCTTCAGAGGGATCGTTTCGATCCGGTCGGGATTCCAATCCTCGAAGACCCGCCAACCCAGGATCGCGTCGGCCTGGTGGAGGCTGATGGCGTTGGCGGTCTTGGAGCAGGAGGAGGTGTAGTTGACCAGGTTTTTTCGAAACTGTTTTTTCTCTTCGGGGGTGAAGTTCTTTTCCAGGATCTCTACGGCGTAGGCTCCGACGCAGACCCCCTCCGGGTTGGCGATGGCTACGTTGATCCCCGGCCTGGCCAGGTCTTTGAGGGAGTGGATCCCCTTGGGGTTGCCCCGCCGGACATTGATGGAGGGGACGAGATAGACGACGATCTTTTCGGTCGATGGGTCGACCAGCTTTTCCCGTTTGGCTCTCTCCATGTAGTCGGAGGAGCCGGGAAAATAGAGATCCCCCTGTTTGGTCAACTTCA
>JALWPZ010000260.1 GCA_026994745.1 Campylobacteraceae bacterium
CTCCTCTTCGATGAAGCCCTCCATCCTGCGGATCCAGAGCTGCCGGAAGTAGTCGTTCTCCGGAGTGGAGGGGAGCATCTCCCCCATGAGCCGCTCCAGGGCCCCTCGCATCGCCGCTTCGTCCTCGAAATGGCTTCGCTCTTCGTAGAGGCGCTGCAGCAGGGCATGAAGGAATCGCCCCTCCTGCAGCCCCTCCTCCTCTTTCTCGGGAAGCTTTTCGATGTACCGGTAGTAGAATCTCCTGCGGCACTGCAGCCAGGTCGAGAGCATCGCCGGGGACCAGGTGAGCCTCCGGGGATCGAAACCCTCGACCCTCGGATCGGGCCGCTCCAACTCCCTGCCTTCCTCTTGCGGATAGAGCAGAGAACGCGGGGCGGAAATCCGCTCTCCCTCCGGGAGCCCCAGCTCATAGAGAAATCGGCTGGGCAGACGGTTCTCCGCCTCGGTATAGAGAATGCTCAGGCGGCCCGATCGCTCCATCAATCGGGCGTAGTAGTGTTTCTGCAGGGATTCCCGGTCCCGGCGGGTGGGCAATCCGGCGAAGCGGCGGACCCGGCTGTCGAGGAAACGGTCCTTTCCGCTGAGCGCGGGGACCACTCCTTCGTTGAAGTCCACGATCACCACCCCGTCGAACTCCATCCCCCGGGTCTCCAGGACCCCCATCACCGTCACCTTCCCGCCCCGGACATCGTCCAGACGGACTTCTCCCAGGGCATCGTTCCAGAGCCGGAGCCACTCCAGGTTCCGGAGGGTCCTTCCGGCGAAGAGCCGACGGAAACGGTGGAGGATCGGCGAAAGTTTGGCCCGCAGCTCCTCGTCGAATGCGGGGTCCCCGATCCATGTGGGAGTCGGGACCTTCTGCCCCAGCCCCTCCAGCTCGGCGAAGAACTCCTCCAGACTTCCTCTGCGTTCGGGGGAAAGCGCGTCCAGGCGCTCCTCCTCCACCCCCAGAGAGAGCAGCAGCTCCCGCTGGGCCGCCTCCCGACTCCGCCAATACTCCCAAAGGGCCCGCAAAAGAAATGGCCCTCGTCGAAGGGAGTAATCGAACCCCTTGGCGAAGTTGAGGTTATGTAGTCGGTCGTAGCGACGAAAAACCTCCGCCATCCCCTCGTCGGGCAGAATCAGAGCGATCCGTTCCGGATCGATCCCCTCGTCCACCATGGCCTGGATCTCGGCGAAGGCCTGGGCCACCTGGTCGCTGCGCTCGGGCAGGGCCAGGACCCTCCCTTCGATCCGAAGAGAACGGAGCTCGAAGGACACTACCCTCCGCTCGTGCAGGGCGATGTGAAGCTCCCCCTCTTCTTCGGGCAGCTCCACCCCCATCTCGGTGAAACGCTCCAGGACCTTCCGGTTGAAACGGGTGGAACGCAGACGGATGAAAAGCCTCTTCTCCTTCGCCACCCGCTCCAGCAGTTCCAGCTCGAAGCGCCCCGGGTAACCTTCCAGGTGGATCTCCACCTCTTCGAAGCTCGTCAGGAAGGCCCGGTTGAGCTCGTACTCCTCCGGGACGAAGATGGGATCGATCAAACCCTCCCGCTCCAGGATCCGCCGATAGCGTTCCCGCAGCTGTGCCAGGATCTCGATGTGCTCGGCGTATTCGGCATAGGTATCCGCCTCGGCCAGGCGCTCCAGGGGTACTTTTTCCAGGGCCAACTCTTCGAAGAAGCGGAAAAAGTCTTTGCTTCCCGAGAAGAAGCGGATCAGCTCCCGCCTGGTGTGGAAACGTTCGAAATCCTTGAAATCCGAAGCTTCCCGCAGGGCGAAGACCCGCTGCACTTCGTCGGCCATCCGCTTCCCGGGCAAAAGCACCAAGCGCCGCTCGAACTCGTCCATCCGCATCATCCGGGGCAGGAGCCCCTCCCGCCCCATGCGTTGGCGCAGCGCCTCCCGGATCGCCCGGGAGCCCGGATAGACGATCAGATCAGGTTCGGTATTCGGCATTGATCTTGACGTACTCGTAGCTCAGGTCGCAGCCGTAGGCGGTGAAACTCCCCTCGCCCATTCCCAGGTCGCAGCGGACTTTGAAGGAATCCTTCTTCATGATCCGATAGGCCTTCTCCTCCCGCTCGGCATCCAACTCCCGGTGCTCGGCGTCGTAGATCAGCAGATCGTCGTAGTGGATCGTCAGGGTCTCTTCGTCGCACTGCACCCCGCTGGCCCCGATGGTCGAAGCGATGCGTCCCCAGTTGGGATCCTCCCCGAAGAGCGCCGTCTTGACCAGCAGAGAATTCGAAAGCGCCGTCGCGGCAATGGCCGCCTCTTCGTCGCTGGCGGCCCCAGTCACCTCGAAGGCCACCACCTTGTTGGCCCCCTCGCCGTCCTTGAGGATCAGCATCGCCAGCTCGAAGGTGATCGTTCGCAGCGCCTCGGCGAAGGCTTCCCGGTCGTAGGAACCGCTGGCGCCGTTGGCCATCAGATAGACGGTATCGTTGGTGGAGGTGTCGCCGTCGACGCTGATGCGGTTGAAGGAGAGGCTCACCGCCTCTTCCAGGAGCTCCTCCATCTCGTCGGCGGGGACCGCCGCGTCGGTGGCGAGGAAACAGAGCATCGTCGCCATGGCGGGATTGATCATCCCCGCCCCCTTGGCGATGGCGGCGATGCGGAAACTCTCCCCGCTCTCCAGCTCCACCTCGAAGCAGAGCTCCTTTTTGAACTGATCCGTCGTCATGATCGCCCGAGCCGCCGCGTCGGAGTTTTGGCGTTCCAATCC
>JALWPZ010000261.1 GCA_026994745.1 Campylobacteraceae bacterium
CCCCCCATCCCCGCCACGCCAAAGAGGCCCCCGGCTGCGCCGCCGGGGTCTTCACCGCCCCCGTCGCTCTGCCGGCCCTGGCGGAACTCTTCGCCCATCACGGAAAACTGGAGAACCTCCAGCACTTCGTCTCCACCAATGCCCGGGAGATTTACCAGATCGAGCCTCCCGCCAAAAAGGTCCGCCTCGTCGACACCCCCATGCGGGTCCCTGAAAAATATGACGAAGTGGTCCCCCTATTCGCCGGGCAGGAGATCGGGTGGAGCGTCGACGCTGTAAGCGTCGAGTGAGGAGTTTCGGTTTGCGTTGCGTTGCAACGCTTTTTTCTAACGATAAAGAGGGGCGAAGCCCCGTTCAAATGACAGACAACGATATCGAGGAGCATCCATGCCCAAAATCAGTGAATTCGAAAAAGGCCATCAATATTTCCGCAGCGTGAAGTTCAAAGAAAACGAAGAGCGCTTCAAAAAACTGGTGGAGGAGGGCCAGAGCCCCCGGGCGCTCTTTATCGGATGCAGCGACAGCCGAGTGATGCCCAACATGATCACCGGCAGCGGACCGGGGGATCTCTTTATCCTGCGCAATATCGGGAATTTCGTCCCTCCCTTCTCCCCCGACAACGACTTCCACGCCACCGCCGCCGCCATCGAATACGCCACCACCCACCTGGAGGTCAGCGACATCATCGTCTGCGGCCACTCCGACTGCGGGGCGATCAAGGCCTGCTTCGAAGCCCACGAAGCCAACGAAGAGAACATCCACACCGTCAAATGGCTGCAATTGGGAGAGCCCGCCCGGGATATGGCCCGCCGGGGCCTGGCCGACGATACCCTGGAGGCCCAACGGGATTTCGCCGAAAAAGCCTCCGTGGTCTTCCAGCTGGAAAACCTCCTCAGCTATCCCGCCGTCCGCCGCCGGGTCGATGCGGGCAAACTCTTCCTCCACGGTTGGCACTACAACCTGGCCACGGGAGAGATCCTCTACTTCGACGAGACCGAACTGGAATTCAAACCCCTGGGAGCCCAATAATGATCGCCAACGACATCACCGAACTGATCGGAAAGACCCCCATGATCCGCCTGGAGTACCTGGGAGGAGAGGCCGTCGTCCTGGCCAAGGCCGAGTTCTTCAATCCCGGCTCCTCGGTCAAGGACCGCATCGCCCTCAATATGATCGACCGGGCCCTGGAGAGGGGAGCAATCGACCACGAAACCGTCGTCATCGAACCCACCAGCGGCAACACCGGCATCGGCCTGGCCCTGGTCTGCGCCCGCCGGGGCCTGCGGCTGATCCTCACCATGCCCGAATCCATGAGCCTGGAGCGGCGAAAACTCCTGAAGCATCTGGGAGCGGAACTGGTCCTCACCCCTGCGGGAGAGGGAATGAAGGGGGCCATCGACGAGGCCCGACGCCTGGTGGAGAGTTTCGAAAAGGCTTGGATCCCCAACCAGTTCGCCAACCCCGACAACCCCGCCGCCCACGAAGCGGGCACCGCCCGGGAGATCCTGGAAGCCACCGAGGGCCAGGTTGACCTCTTTGTCGCAGGAATCGGCACCGGCGGCACCCTCACGGGCAACGGCCGGGTCCTCAAGGCCCACGATCCGAAGACCCGGATCATCGCCGTGGAACCCGAACGCTCCCCCGTCCTGAGCCGTGGCGAAGCCGGCCCCCACAAGATCCAAGGAATCGGCGCCGGCTTCGTTCCCGAAAATCTCGACCGGGAGCTGATCGATGAAATCCTCACCGTCAGCGACGAGGAGGCCATCGCCTTTGCCCGGGAAGCCGCCCGAAAAGCGGGGCTCCTGGTCGGTATCTCCGCCGGCGCCAACCTGGCCGCCTCCTGGCGCCTGGCCCAACGGCCGGAACACGCCGGAAAGACCATCGTTACGATCCTCCCCGATACGGCGGAACGGTATCTGTCGACGGAACTGTTCGAGTGAAAACTTCACTCTTGATGAATCGTGATTGATAGGGATTCCACCGCACCAATCTTCAATCACGAATCAAGAATTCCATCACGTCTCACGTTTTACAAATCACGCCAGGTTACTCATCCATACGCCTGTTGCCGATGCCGGAAATCTACAACCACGACCAAAATTTTCTCCTCTTCGACGAGATAGAAGAGCCTATAGTTTCCAATTCGATACCGATAGTACCCCTCGAATTTTCCTTTGAGTTTTTTGATGTTCGAACCGTAAAACGGATTGGACCTCAATTGGGGATAGACGATATCGACGATCTTTCCGTAGAGTTTTCTGTCGATGTTTTTTTTGACTTTCTCAAAGCTCCTGGTCTCGGCGATGCGGAACTCATACAATGGTGTACTCTCCGCTTTTGGCCTCCTCCAATCCTCGCTCCAAACTCCGGACCAGAGCTTCGTCGCTCAGGATTTCATTCATCTCAACGTCACTGACATACTGGGAAGAAGTGAGGTATTGAAGCGTGGCATATTCGATGAAATTGGAGAGGTTCCTCCTCTGTCCATTCGCCGCTCTTTTGATCATTTCATAAACCGAGTCATCCACCCGCATCGTTATCGTTTTCATCAGACAATCTCCCGTTGAATACTATTGGTAATATATTATTCAAAATTATTCAATATGTCAACGGACCTCTTTCGTCGATCCTCTTGTTCTCTCTTTCTTCGAGGATTTGGAAAACTGGATCAGATCGTCCGTCGTTTTCACATATTCCGGAATAT
>JALWPZ010000262.1 GCA_026994745.1 Campylobacteraceae bacterium
TCAACAACGCGTTGATCGACCCGGCGGATGCCCCTGCGGCGGACCGAAGATGCACCCGGAAGGGCAGCTTCATCTCCCGGATCTTCGAAAAGGCCCGGATCAGGGCCCAGTTGTATCCCGCTTCGTAGGCCCCCAGGCTCACCCCACCCCGCACGATGATTGAGAGGCCGATATCCCTCTCGGCCTCGGACGTTTTCTCTCCGCCGCCACTACCGAACAGAAAGAAGCCACAAAGTAGAAAGATCAGAAAGGGCCGCATCTCCCTACTCTTCTACGCCTCGGTCCCCAGACCGAAAACGTTGCTCAGGGTATTAATGTAGTTGAAATAGCCGACGATGGCCACCGCTTCGTCGATCTGGGATTCGGTGTATCCCAGCTCCTTCAACGCGTCGATCTCCTCTTTCGTCGTTTTGTAGTTCTCCTTCCGGGAGGCACGGATGCAGAACCGCAGCAACTCCTTCTCCCGCTCGGGGATCTCCATGGCATCCACCCCTTGAAGGATCTGGGCCACCAACTCTTCGGAAAGCCCCAGCATCCGGGCGATGCTCTTGTGCAGATCGACGCACATGGCGCAGGAGTTCTCCTGGGAGACCAACAAAGCGATCGCCTCCTTGATGCGATAGGGCAGCTCCGTCTCCTCCAGCAGATAGGCCTGGCCCATCGTGTCCGTAGCGAAGAAGATATCCTTTCGCACCGCCAGAAGACGGAAGATCTCTCCCAGACCTCCGGTCTTCTCCATGATGGGACGCGCCTTCTCCTGGGTCTCGGGGTCCATCTCCTCGAAGGTGGGCAACGGGATGTACGCCATAGCTATCTCCTTGGATCAGGCTACGATACCCGATGGAATGAATCCGATTGTATCCAATATGGGTTATACTTGCAGCCAAAAAGAGAACGTAGGATGCAACCGCCAAGTGAAGTGAACGATCGTTTCTGGATGAAGAGGGCCGCAGTCGCCGGAGCGACTCTCTTCCTTGTGATGGCCCTGGCCTACCACTTCGGATGGGTCCAGGGGATCGACCGGGCGATCTCGGAACTTGTCAAGCAGTTCCATCAACCCTTTGTCAACCGGGTTGTCACACTTCTGACCCATCTCAATTCTCCACCGGCTCTTTTGCTGATCAGCCTGCTCGTTGCCTCCATACTCCTGATCAAAAGAGCCTGGCGACAGGCCCTTCTCTTCCTCGGGGGACTCTGGGGAACCGCCCTGGCCACCTCCCTGATCAAGGCTCTGGTGGAGCGCCCCCGCCCGATGGAACGGCTGGTGGAGATCCACAGCCCCTCCTTTCCCTCCTGGCACGCCTCCACGTCGATGGCTCTGGGAATTCTGCTCTTTTGGCTCCTCTATCCCCGCTGGGGGACCCATGCCATCTGGGTCCTTGCCTGGCCACTTCTCATCGGCCTCAGCCGCATCTGGCTCAATGCCCACTGGTGCAGCGACGTACTCGCCGGCTGGGGGCTGGGGGCCTTCGTCGCCGCCGGAACGATCTACCTATTCGGAACCGATTCCCGAGCCGGCTCCGTAAAGTGAAAGGGGCTACCCTTTCCGCTTCTCCTTCTCCAAACGCTCCATCAGCAATTCACTGCGCCGCTTCAATTTTCCCTTCGTCTTGAACTTTTCCAGACGTTGAAGGATCGGATCCTCATCTTCTTCATTGCTGCTCTTTCCTGCGTTTTCCGGACTCTTCGGCCTCTTCTTCTTTTCTCCCTTGATCGAACTTCCCTCTTTCCCGAAACCGAGCCGCATGATGGAGTAGACAAGCAGAATTGACAAGGCGATGACAATCGACCATTTCCCCAGGAGCAGGTAGAGGATCATCCCCTTCTGCCCGGTCGCCACGGCGTAATCCACCAGGTCCCGATAGATGGCATCGGCTCCGTAGATCCCGAGTATGGAGACGAGAATGAAGAGAAGATAACGGAGGTTCCTCTTCAAAAAGAGGGAAAAGGCGGCCCACTTGAGATAGTGATACATGAGCTAGAACCAACTGATCCCCAGCAGGGCCAAGAGAGCGATCAACCCCCTGCTCTTGTATTCGCCGATGAGCTTGTCCTCCTCGTCGGCGATGATCACCTCCAACTCTTCGTCGCTGAGCTTGTCGATATCCACTCCGCTCTCCACCAGTCGGGCACGGGTGCG
The DNA here is from genome assembly GCA_026994745.1 of Campylobacteraceae bacterium. GTDB lineage: Bacteria > Campylobacterota > Campylobacteria > Campylobacterales > Sulfurovaceae > Nitratifractor. Next base: position 2,141 of record JALWPZ010000262.1, read on the forward strand.
CAGGATCGCGCGCTCCCGCAGACGCTCGAAAAACTTCTCCCGGGTCTTTCGGGGAAGATAGCTGACCTTTTCCATCACCCATTTCTGCATAGACGCTCCTCTCGATTCCGTCTATTGTATCACGAGTTCTTTAGCGGATTTCTAGCACGCTGTTAGCCATTCGGTTGTACACTATCGTTACTTCATCCAGGAAGGATCTGTTTTCGTGATACGGTGGATTTTTGCTTTGCTGCTTCTCGTGCATTCTCTTCTTGGGGCGGAGAAATCCTCCCTCCTGGTCTTCGCGGGCTCCGCCAGCCAACCCCCGACGGAAGAGGCGGCCAAAGCCTTCGAGAAAAAGAGCGGGATCCATGTGGATCTGGTCTTCGGAGGCTCCGGGTATGTATTGTCCCAGATGAAGTTGACCAAACAGGGGGATCTCTATTTTCCCGGCTCCTCCGACTACATGGAGAGAGCCAAACGGGAAAAGCTGGTCGACCCATCGACCGAAAAGATCGTCGTCTATCTCGTCCCCTCCATCAA
>JALWPZ010000263.1 GCA_026994745.1 Campylobacteraceae bacterium
CTCCTCTCGGGTCATTCGATCAACTCTCTCAAAGAGTTCCAGATCCTCCAGATCCCCGAAATCGATCAATCCATATTTGACCCCATCGTCGATGTCGTGGCTGGTGTAGGCGATCTCGTCGGCGTGATCCACCACCATCGCCTCCAGAGAGGGGTGTCGGTCCAAAGCGAAGGCTTCCCGTATCCAATCGGGGAAAAAAGGTTTCTCGTAGGGATAGGAGTGTTTGAGCACCCCTTCCAGGGTGGCGAAGGTCAGATTGAGACCGTCGAAATCCCTGTAGCGCTTCTCCAGGCGGGACAGGACCCGAAAGGATTGGAAGTTGTGCTCGAAGCCATTGGAGTGCCCCTCCTCCTTCAAAAGGGCGTCGAGCATATCGCCCCCCACATGGCCGAAAGGGGTGTGGCCCAGATCGTGGGAAAGAGCGATCACTTCCGCCAGGGTTTCGTTGAGCTCCAGCATTCGGGCCAGAGTCCGCGCGATCTGGCTCACCTCCAGAGAGTGAGTCAGACGGGTACGGAAATAATCTCCCTCGTGATTCAAAAAAACCTGGGTCTTGTACTCCAGGCGCCGAAAAGAGCTGCAGTGCAGTACCCGGTCCCGGTCCCGGGAGAAGGGGTCGCGAAAATCATTCTGAAGCGGGTGAAAACGCAGAGTGGGATCCATGGAAAATACGCATCCTTCTTTGGGGGGAATTGGCTATAATTGTACCCAATCGCCCCAGGAGAGGATCATGAAGGTAACACTGCTGCACTATACGCCACTGGAGGTCTGCGCCCACGCGATCCGCACCTGCTGGCAGAGCTTCGACAAAGGCGACGAGGGGGGAGAGAAAGACCGAGCCCTCATCGACCGGGTCGGGAACAAATTCAAACACGCCTCGACCCTGGAGCATCTGGTCTACACCTTCTACATCCAGGGGGTCAGCCGGGCCCTGCTCCAGGAATTGGCCCGCCATCGGATGGCCAGCCTGAGCGTCAAGAGCACCCGCTACACCCTCAAGGAGCTCAAGGAATGCGCTCCCTTCCAGGAAGAGGAGTTCGAGGGAGCCTCCCGTTTCATCGTCCTGACCCATCACGAGGAGGTGGACCGCGCCTCGATCCGCGCCCTGAACAACCTGCAGGAGCTTCTCAAGCGGGGAATCAGCAACGACTACGCCAAATTCGCCCTGCCCGAATGCTACAAGACCGAACTGACCTGGACCCTCAATGCCCGCAGCCTGCAAAACTTCCTCCAACTGCGCAGCAACAAGGCCGCTCTTTGGGAGATCCGGAAGCTCGCCTACACGATCTACGATTCCCTCCCCGAAGAGCACCGTTACCTCTTCGAAGACTCCCTCTATCGGGAGGAGACTCCATAAACGCTCCACGATCGAAGAGTACCATCCACTATTTCGCTCTCCCGCAAGGGAAGGCTGCGACCCACCCCACCCTGGAGGTTCCGTGAAACAGATTCTATCCCTACTACTCGTTCTGGCTACCCTGCTTCCCGCCACTCCCGGCACCCCGGTGCCGGCTCCCGGCGATTCCGTGACTTCGGAGATCGCCGATACGTTGGTGAACAAGCTCAAAAGCCGCCATCGGGCCCAGCTCTCCGAGCTCTACACATGGCACAAGAACCGCCCCTTCTGGGTCGGACCCCAGAACCGTTCCCGTTTCGCCACGCTCATGAAGCTCCTGGACGATCCCCTCTACAATTACAAGAACAAGAACTTCAACCGCAAGGAGATCAAATACCTCTCCTTCAACCTGGACAGCGGGGCCATCCCCCCCTCCAACCGGGACAAGGCCCTGGCCCGCCTCGACGTGATGATGTCCGACGCCCTGATGCAGTTGATCCACTTCGTTCGAATCGGCGACGTGGACTGGACCCTGGTGCAGGAGAAGCTCCGCCGCCTCAAGGAGACCCAGGATGTCCACGCCATCTGGGAGATCCGGCCCAAGACCATGCCCAAACTCAATGAGCTGAAGAGTCTCTTCACCCAGGCGGATCTGCGAAGCTATCTCCGTCAGCAGCTGCCGCTGGAGAGTCGCTACCGCGCCCTCATCTCCATGCTCCACAAATACCGGCGGATGCCCGAGTATCCCAGACTCCACGAAGGGCGGCGGCTGGAGGTCGGGGACAGCGACGACCGGATCCCCCAGATCAAGCGGATGCTCAAATTCTTCGGAGACTACCCCGCCAACGCGCCCACCGACTCCCTCTTCGACCGGCGTCTGGCCAACGCGGTGGAATCCTTCCGGAAGCGTTTCAAACTGCCACCGGGCCGAAGCATCGACAACAAGATGATCCACTACCTCAACACCCCCAAGAAGGAGTATCTGAAAAAGATTCTGGTGAACCTGGACAAGATCAAGCTCTACCCCCACCGCTGGGAAGAGGAGTACATCGAAGTGAACATCCCCGAGTTTAAGATGCGCTTCTACCGAAACGGCCGGGCGATCTTCTCCAGCGACGTGGTGGTGGGACGCATCGATCGCCCCACCCCGGTCTTCGACAGCAAAATGACCTATATGGTCCTCAACCCCACCTGGACCATCCCCGACAACCTGGTACGCCGGGACCTGATCCCCATGCTCAAGAAGAACCCCAACTACCTGGTGGAGCACAACATCCATGTCTACACCTCCTACAAGCCCAACGCCCCAGAGGTGGAACTGGATCTGCAGAAACTCTTCAGCTACGAGCACGATCAGCGCCCCATCCCCTACCGTTTCGTTCAGTTCCCCAGCGAGCAGAACGCCCTGGGGAAAGTGAAATTCATGTTCCCCAACAAATACTCGGTCTACCTCCACGACACCGACAACAAGAAGCTCTTCGGATACCGATACCGGGTCTTCAGCTCCGGCTGTGTCCGGGTCGAGCGTCCCTTCGATTTCATGGATCTGCTCCTGCGCATCGCCGCAAAGGGCTCCAGCAAAGAGAGGATCCAGGAGATCCTGGCCAGCAACAAACCCACCACGATCCGTCTCAAAAGAGCGATCCCCGTCCATATGGTCTATTTCACGGTGCGACGGGAGGGAAAGATGGATTACTTCTTCTACGACATCTATCTCCACGACCAGATCATCTGGGAATCGACCCCGGGTCACATGAAGCGCACCTTCCAGGTTCCCGCCAACCGCCTCGACCCTCTGCACAAACCGAAAAAGAAAAAAAGGGTCCTGCAGTTCTAGGGACTCAATCGGGTTTCGGAACGAAGCTCATTTCCGAAGTTTCACCCGCTGGGCATGGGTGATGGCGATGGCCATGGCGTCGGTGATATCCAGAGGTTTGATGGGGCGGGAGATCCCCAGCAGACGTTTGACCATAAAGGCTACCTGTTCCTTGGCGGCCTTGCCGTGTCCCGTAAGCGCCTTTTTCACCTGCAGGGGGGTGTATTCGTAGAAATTCCCCAACTCCTGCAGAACCTTGAGGCTCAGCGCCCCCCGGAACTGGGCCAGTTTCAGGACCGTTTTCGGGTTGAAGGCGTAAAAGATATCCTCGATGGCCACTTCGTCCACGTGGTGCTGGCTCAGGACCAGATCCAGGCCTTCGACCAGCTTGACGATCTGCTCCTGCAGCTCCCCCTTGGGGATCTTGATCAATCCCGCCTCCACGAGCCGCATCTTCCCTCCCTCCAACTCCAGGAGACAGTAGCCGAGATTCCGGGTCCCCGGATCGATTCCCAATATCACCATTCACATACTCACTTTCGGATCGTAATTTCTCTTCACATCTGAGTTCGATCCCATTTTAACCCAGTTTGGATAAAATCGCTTCAAGTTATTCACATTGACCCTGTGAATAGATTCGTTCCCACCCGATCGAAGCGGGAAATGCAAAAAGTGCAAAGGATCGCCGAACGGTGCGGTCGACCCCCAAACCCCTACAGAAGGACAAGGCCATGAACCTGGGAGAAAAGATTCTCGAAACCCTACGTCGGGAGATCGGGGAGCAGGAGTACCGACACTATTTCAAAACCCTGCGCTACGACCCGGAACTCTCCCGCAGCGATCGGGTGGTCTTCCACGCCGGCAATATCTTCAACGCCCGCTGGATCCGCACCAACTACGCCGAAACCCTGGCCCACCTCTTCGAGGTTGAGACCGGGGTCAAACCCAAGATCGACATTCAGGTGGGCTCAGTATCCAAAGGGGATTCCCGTCGGACCCGCAGCACGGAGGCCACTAAGAGCACCAAAAACGTTCATCTCAACCCCTCCTTCGTCTTCGAAAGCTTCATCGTCGGCAGCTCCAACCAGTTCGCCTACACCACGGCCCGCAGCGTGGCGGAAAAACCGGGCAAGCAGTACAACCCCCTCTTCATCTACGGCGGGGTCGGGCTGGGCAAGACCCATCTGCTCCAGGCCATCGGAAACTACCGCCTGGGCTTCGGGGACAAGGTCATCTACACGACGCTGGAGCAGTTCATGAACAAATACATCTCCCACGTCAAATCCCAGACCATGGACCGTTTCCGGGAGCATTTCCGCCAATGCGACCTGCTCCTCATCGACGACATCCAGTTCCTCAGCCGCAAGGAGCAGACCCAGGAGGAGTTCTTTCACACCTTCAACGAGCTCCACGGGGCCGGCAAGCAGATCGTCATGACCTCCGATCGACAACCCAAGAAGATCGCCGGCCTGGTCGACCGCCTGCGCAGCCGCTTCGAATGGGGACTCCTCGCCGACATCCAACCCCCGGAGCTGGAAACCAAGATCGCCATCATCCAGAAAAAGTGCGAACTCGACGGGATCAAGCTGGACAAGGAGATCGTCCACTACATCGCCACCCACATGGGGGACAACATCCGGGAGATCGAAGGAACTCTGATCAAACTCAACGCCATGAGCACCATGCTCAACCAACCCATCACCCTGGAGTTCGCCAAGAACGCCATCAAGGACCAAATCAAGGAGAAGCAGGAGAACGTCACCATCGACGACATCGTCCGTATCGTCTCCCGGGAACTCAATGTCAAACCCTCAGACATCAAATCCAAAAAACGGACCCGAAATGTGGTCAACGCACGGCGCATCGTCATCTACCTGGCCCGAAACCTCACCCCCAACTCCATGCCCCAGATCGCTCTTTACTTCGGGATGAAGGACCACACCGCCATCAGCCACGCCATGAAAAAGATCAACGAAATCGTCGACAGCGATGAAAATTTCAAAGTTCTTCTGGAAGAGCTTTCCAACAAGATCGGAACCTCCACAAAGGAAACTGAATAAAAAAAAGATATAATTTTGAACGTGAATAAAAGTGAAAAAGGCCTCGATGGAACTTCCTTTTCCCACTCCCATGGAATGGGGATTGAATCCAGTTCTTCACATAAACCGGCCACCTAACTACTGCTACTGAGTTTCTAGATTATAAAGGGGAGCACTATGAAAATCCGGGCGCACAAACAGGTGATCGAGTCGATCCTCATCAATCTTCAGCCCTTTCTCGAAAAGAAGGATGCCAGTCAAATCACATCCCACGTCTATTTCGAAACCCAGAACGATGACTGCATCGTCCGTGGAACGGATCAGGAGATCGGGCTCCAGATCGTCACCGACCAATTCGAAATTGATCATCCAGGATCCTTCACTGCCAACGGTCGAAAACTTCTGGATATCGTCCGAATTCTCAAAGATGACGAAATCGTCCTGGAACTTTTCGACAACAGCCTTCTCATCAAGCAACGACACTCCAAATTTAAACTCCCGGTATTCGATCCCCAAAGCTACCCCTCCTTTCCTGGAATCGACGAAAAGCCCAAAATCACACTCGATTCCCTAAGTCTCATCAAAAACCTCAAAAAGATCACCCCCGCCATCGATACCAACAACCCAAAATACGAACTCAACGGAGCCCTGATCAACATCAAGAAGGAGCGAACTGACCTGGTGGGAACCGACACCCGACGCCTGGCCATCGCCACAATCCCCAACGACTCGCTCCAGGAACTCTCCCTCATTCTTCCCAAAAAGGCGATCCTGGAGATTCAGAAGCTCTTCCTGGACCAGATCGAAATCTATTACGACGAGACTACCCTGATCATCACGAACCAGAATTACTTTTTCTTTACCCGGCTGATCAACGGAAAGTTCCCCGACTACGAGCGCATCATCCCTCAGAGCCTCAAATATCAGATCGAACTACCGAGAAAAGAGATGCTCGAAGCGATCCGCATGATCACGACCATCTCCCACGACATCAAGATCACCTTTCTCTCCGATGCCGTGCTCTTCAACTCCCTCTCAGCGGACAACGTAGAGGCGAAGACCGAGATCGAACTGGAAACCGGAATTGACACCCGGTTCGAAGTTTCTCTCAACAGCCGTTATCTTCTTGACTTCCTGGCCCAAGTCGAGCACGAGAAATTCCTCATCGGCCTGAACGAATCTACGCTTCCTTTCCTCGTCCGCGACGAGAATTTTATCACCATCATCATGCCCATCATCGCCTAAGATGGGGGAGGTTTCCATGGATCATCAAAGAACGAAATATATCTTTATCACCGGAGGTGTGCTCAGCTCTCTTGGAAAAGGGATCACCGCCGCCAGCATCGGAACCCTGCTCAAAGCTTCCGGTTTTCGCGTGGGGGTTCTCAAGCTCGATCCCTACATCAACGTGGACCCCGGAACCATGTCCCCTCTGGAACATGGAGAGGTCTTCGTCACCAAGGATGGGGCGGAGACCGACCTGGACCTGGGGCACTACGAGCGTTTCCTAGACACGTCCCTGACCCGGGCCAACAACTTCACCACGGGACAGATCTACAAATCGGTTATTGAAAAAGAACGAAAGGGAGAGTACCTCGGCAAGACCATCCAGGTGGTCCCCCACATCGTCAACGAGATCAAGGACCGGATCAAGCTCGCCGGAGAGGGCAAGGAGATCCTCATCGTCGAGCTGGGGGGGACCACCGGGGACATCGAGGGGCTCCCCTACCTGGAGACGTTCCGGCAGATGAAACATGAACTGGGACGAGCCAACGTCATGAACATCCATGTCACCCTGCTTCCCTATATCAAGGTGGCCGGGGAACTCAAGACCAAACCGACCCAGCATTCGGTCCAGGAGCTGCGACGCATCGGGATCGCTCCGCATATGTTGATCCTCCGGGCGGAACAACCGGTTCCCGCGGCCTTGAAACGAAAAATCGCCTACTATTGCGACGTGGACGAAGAGAGTGTCATCGAAGCGATCGATGCCCCGACGATCTACCAGGTTCCGATCAGCTTCCTGCGTCAGAATGTTCTGGCTCCCATCGCCCATCAACTCCAGCTGGGAGAACTCGATCCCAAAATGGACGAGTGGAACTCTCTGGTCAATCGGATCATCGCCCCTTCGGGAGAGGTCACCATTGCCTTCGTCGGGAAGTATCTGGACCTGAAGGAGTCCTACAAATCCCTCACCGAAGCCTTGATCCATGCCGGAGCGCATTTGGATCGTAAGGTCAAGATCCGTTGGGTCGACAGCGAGAAACTGGAGGAGGAGGGAAGCGAGAAGCTCCTGGGGGGTGTTGACGGGATCCTCGTCGCCGGTGGGTTCGGACAGCGGGGGGTCGAAGGGAAGATCCAGGCGATCCGATACGCCCGGGAAGAGCGGATCCCCTTCCTGGGAATCTGCCTGGGAATGCAGCTGGCCATGGTGGAATTCGCCCGCAACGTAGTGGGACTGGAGGACGCCAACTCCATGGAGTTCGACGAAAAGACCCGCCATCCCATCATCTATCTCATCGACGAATTCATCGATGCTAGCGGAACCCGGCAGGTGCGCACCACCACCTCCCCCCTGGGGGGGACCATGCGCCTGGGAGAATACCGCTGTGACGTCAAACCCGACAGTAATCTGGAAAAGGCCTATGGCCTTAGTACTATCTACGAACGCCACCGCCACCGCTACGAAGCCAACCCCGCCTATCGGGAGGTCCTGGAAGAGGCGGGTATGGAGGTGACCGGAGAATCCCAGGGCCTGATCGAGGCGGTGGAAGTTCGGGACCACCCCTGGTTCCTGGGGGTTCAGTTCCATCCCGAATTCACCTCGAGGCTCCAACACCCCAATCCCGCTATTCTCTCCTTCATCCAGGCGGCTACGGAGCGTACAGAGTAGATGCAGGAGTACCCCCTCCTCGATCGGGAACGTATCCTCGCCATGCTGAAGGACCGTTTCGAGGATGGATTTCTGAACCTCAAGGACCTTCCAGACCCTTCGCGCTTCAAGGATATGGACCGGGCGGTGGAGCGCATCGCCCGGGCGATCCGAAGCGGGGAGCGGATCGTTCTCATCGGGGACTACGATGTGGACGGTGTCGTCGCCACGTCGCTGATGCGTCTCTTTTTTCGGCGAATGGATTATCCCCTGGAGTGGATCATCCCCAATCGATTCCGGGATGGATATGGACTCTCTCCGAGGGTCTTGGACCGGATCGATTCCGCCGATGTGATCCTGACGGTGGACAATGGTATTTCCGCTGTGGAGGCGGCCCGGATCTGCCGGGAACGGGGAATCGATCTGATCATCACCGACCATCACATCGTGCCGGAGAACCCCCCCGAAGCCTACGCCATCGTCGATCAGAAACAAGTGGACTGCTCCTTTCCTTACGAGGAGGTCTGCGGAGCCCAGATCGCCTGGTATCTCTGTGCCGCCCTGCGTCGCCGTCTCGACCTGGAGATCGATATGCGGGAGTATCTGGAGTACGTGGCCCTGGCGATCATCGCCGATGTGATGCCCCTGCAGCACATCAACCGGGCGATGGTACAACAGGGGCTACGCTATCTGGCCCGAAGCGAACGACCCTACGCTCAGGTTTATCGGGAACTCAATCCAAAGAAACAATTCACGGCGGAGGATCTGGCCTTCGGTCTGACCCCGATGCTCAATAGCGCGGGACGGATGGAGGATGCCTCCGTCGCCTGCGATTATCTCTGCGCCTCCGACATTTCGGAGTCCCGTGCTCTGCTGATGCGACTTCAGGGATACAATGAGCGAAGAAAGGGACTGGAGCGGGAGATCACCCACGAAGCGATTCAGAGCGCCGATCCAGAATCTCCGGTGCTGTTGGCCGTGGGAGAGGATTGGCACGAGGGGGTACTGGGAATCGTCGCCTCCCGTCTGGCGGAACGCTTCCGCCGACCCGCGTTGGTATTGACGGCCACAGAGGAGGGGTACAAGGGAAGCGGTCGCAGCTACGGCGATTGCGACCTCTTCTCTATTGTCAACGAGGCACGGAGTCATTTGCAGAAGTTCGGTGGTCACCAGGCAGCGATCGGACTTTTTTTGCGCAGGGAGAATCTGGAAGCCTTTCGGCAGAAGCTCCTGGAAGCGGGATCGGGGTGTCAAGACCGGGTTCATCGTGATCCGGAGATTCTGGGGGAACTGCCCCTGGAACAGATCGACGAGGAGCTCTACCGGGCGATCCAGCGCTTCGAGCCTTTCGGAGAGGGGAATCCCCGGCCCAAATTCGTTCTCCGAGACGTCCGCATCCAGGATCTGCGTAGATTGGGTTCCCAAAAGGAACACCTCAAACTCTGGTTGCAGAGCGGGCAACACCAGATTGAGGGGATCCACTTCCGCTGCGAAGAGGATTTCCAAAGCGGTGACCGGGTCGATCTACACTTCACTCTCAACGAGAACCACTTCAACGGCCGGAGCACTCTACAGTTGATGATCCGAAAGATCCTCCCGGCAGACGGTTCATGAAAAAAATTGTTGAACATAATAAAATTTAATAAAACTTTAATATTTTATCTGATACTATTCAATCCTACTAATCAAAAAGGAGTCGTAATGACAAAAAAATTGATGAAAGCTTTGATGGTTTTCGGACTGGTGGCCGCCTTCGTAAGCGGTCTGGCTGCGGGAGACGCTCCCACCAACAAGAAAAAGCTAACCCCCCAGGGGAAATACCTGACACCTCAGGAAGCCTACGACATGATGCAAAAAGAGGGTGACAAGACTCTCTTCGTCGATGTTCGTACTCCCGAAGAGCTCTACTTTGTCGGATATCCCACCGTCGTAGACAAGAACATTCCTCTGGCCTATGTGGATTACAGCAAGTTCAAGAAGAATAAAAAGGGTGAAGTGGTCAAATTCGCCAGCCATCCCAATGGAAAATTCCTGCCCGAGCTGGAAGCCGCTCTGCAAGAGAAGGGCCTGACCAAGGATTCTCCCATCATCTTGATGTGCCGCTCCGGTCACCGTGCCGCCAAAGCCGCGAAAATGCTGGACAAGGCTGGGTATAAGAACGTCTATAACCTGGATCAGGGATTCGAGGGAGACAAGGACAAGCAGAAGCACCGCACCGTCAACGGATGGAAGAACGCTGGACTGCCCTATACCTATAAAGTCAATCCCAAGGTCTTCATCCTTCACTAAGACCTAAAGAGACTCCGGCTCTCTCCGGGGTACTCGTTACTATCCTCTATTTTTTCCACATTTTATTTCACCAACGTTAGCTTTTGCCATTTTCTAGATCTGAAAGTTTATTCCCACAGCCATCCAAGTCGATCTACCTACTTTTGA
>JALWPZ010000264.1 GCA_026994745.1 Campylobacteraceae bacterium
CGATCCACGCAAAACGAAGGTGCAAAACGAAACAGGAGAACCCTATGAAGGTTAGACCCTCGGTCAAGAAGATGTGCGACGACTGCAAAGTCATCAAGCGCAAAGGTGTCGTCAGAGTGATTTGCAAGAATCCCAAGCATAAACAGAGACAAGGATAAGCATGGCACGTATCGCAGGGGTGGATTTGCCCAAGAACAAGCGGATGGAGTATGCCCTGACCTACATCTACGGAATCGGCCTGACCAGTTCCCGCAAGATTCTGGACGCCACCGGAATCAGCTACGACAAGCGGGTCCATGAACTGACCGACGCCGAAGCGGCGACGATCCGGAAAGAGATCCAGGAGAACTACATGGTGGAAGGGGATCTTCGCAAGAAGGTCATGATGGACATCAAAACCCTGATGGACCTCGGAAACTACCGGGGACTCCGCCACCGCAGAGGACTGCCCGTCCGCGGACAGAAGACCAAGACGAACGCCCGGACCCGCAAGGGCAAGCGTAAAACCGTCGGTGCAGCATAAGGAGTGACGAAGAATGGCTAAGAAAAAGATCAAAAAGAGTGTCGCACGCGGCGTCGTCTACGTAGCGGCCACCTTCAACAACACCGTCATCACCGTGACGGACGAGATGGGCAACGTGCTCGCATGGAGCAGCGCCGGAGCCCTCGGCTTCAAAGGAAGCAAGAAATCGACTCCCTACGCGGCCCAGCAAGCGGTCGACGACGCCATGAACAAGGCGAAGGAGTACGGGATCAAAGAGGTCGGTATTAAAGTCCAGGGGCCCGGATCGGGTCGGGACACCGCCGTCAAGTCCGTCGGAGCCACCGAGGGGATCCGCGTGATCTGGTTCAAGGACATCACGCCGCTGCCCCACAACGGCTGCCGCCCTCCCAAGAAGCGCCGCGTCTAACCGTCTTACGATTGTCGGTTCGGAACAGAAGCTATAGATTTTAAGAAAAAAGTGACAAAGGTAAGAAGATGGCAAGATACAGAGGTCCAAGAGAAAAACTGGAACGGCGGCTCGGCGTTGACCTGGGTCTGAAGGGCGAGCGTCGCCTGGCCGGAAAGAGTGCGCTGGAGAAGCGCCCCTATCCTCCGGGGCAGCATGGGCAGCGCCGGACGAAGATCAGCGAATACGGCCTGCAGCTTCGTGAGAAGCAGAAGGCCAAGTTCATGTACGGTGTGAGCGAGAAGCAGTTCCGCTCCATCTTCAAAGAGGCCAACCGCCGCGAAGGCAACACCGGAGAGCTGTTGATCCAGCTCCTGGAGCAGCGCCTGGACAACGTGGTCTACCGCATGGGCTTCGCCACCACCCGCGCCTTCGCCCGCCAGCTGGTCAACCATGGCCACATTCTGGTGGACGGCCGCCGCGTGGACATCCCCTCCTACCGGGTCCAGCCCGGGCAGAAGGTGGAAGTTCGGGAGAAGAGCAAGAACAATCCCCAGATCCAGCGCTCCATGGAGCTGACCAATCAGACCGGCATGGTCGAGTGGGTGGATGTGGACAAAGAGAAACTCTTCGGGATCTTCACGAGACTGCCCGAGAGAGAAGAGATTTCCATTCCGGTTGAAGAGCGTCTGATCGTCGAGCTGTACTCCAAGTAAGCGTAAAAGCAAAGGCTAGCATATGAAAAAAATCAAAACAGCGCCTTTCCTGCCTACCGAGGTAGAGGTCAACGAGATCAGCGACACCCGGGCGGAAGTGGTCGCATACCCCTTCGAGAACGGGTATGCCGTCACCCTGGCCCATCCCCTGCGGCGCCTGCTGCTGGGAAGCTCCATCGGGTACGCTCCCATCTCCGTCAAGATCGAGGGGGCCGCGCACGAGTTCGACTCGATCCGGGGCATGCACGAAGACATCGCCGTATTCATCATCAACCTGAAGAGCATCCGCTTCCGGATCAACGAAGGGTTGGATCGGGCCGTGGTCAACTACAGCTTCAAGGGCCCCAAGGAGATCACCGCCGCAGACCTGATCAACGAGCAGGTGGACGTGGTCAATCCCGAGACCCCTCTGGCTACCCTCAACGAGGACGGTGAGCTGAGCTTCACCCTGGAGATCGCCAAAGGGATCGGATACGTTCCCAGCGAAGACCTCCGGGACGAGATCGACGGCAGCGCCATCGCGCTGGACGCCTTCTTCACTCCCGTTCGAAAGGCCAACTACCGGATCGAGAACGTTCTGGTCGAGGACAACCCCGACTACGAGAAGATCGTCTTCGAGATCGAGACCGACGGTCAGATCAGCCCGGTGGAAGCCTTCTCCAACGCCCTGGAGACGATGAACCGTCAACTCTCGGTCTTCAGTGGCGTCCTGAACATCGACCTGGAGAGCGGTCGCACCGTTCAGGGGGGTGCCGGCAACGAGCTCAAAGCCTTTTTGGTCCCCGTGGATACCCTGGGGTTGAGCGCACGGAGCTTCAACTCTCTGGATCGCGCCGGGATCAAGTACCTGGGCGAACTGATCCTCATGGACGAATCGGAGCTCAAGTCGATCAAGAACCTGGGCAAAAAATCCCTGGACGAGATCCAGGAGGTGATGGCCGAGCATGGATACGGCCCCGACTTCGAGCTGGACGAGCCGACCCGTGCCGCGCTGGAAAGCAAGATCGCACAACTCAAAGAATAAGAACAAAGGATTGTCATGAGACATAGACACGGATACCGCAAACTGGGCCGCAAATCCCAGCACCGCGCCGCGCTGCTGAAGAACCTGGCCATCGCGCTGACCGAGCACGAGCGGATCGAAACGACTCTGCCCAAGGCCAAGGAGCTTCGCAAGTATTACGAGAAGCTGATCAGCAAAGCCTCCAGCGGCGACTTCAACGCGCACCGCGCAGTCTTCGCCCAACTGCAGGACAAGGGAAGCACCAAGCGTCTCGTCGAGGAGATCGCTCCCCGCTACAACGAGCGCAAAGGTGGATATACCCGGATCATCAAGACCCGCAACCGCAAGGGCGACGCCGCAGAAATGGCGATCATCGAACTGGTATAATTCGCTATAATTTTTTCGGGTTTCGGCCCGAAGCTTCTACACGATGCGCCCATAGCTCAGCTGGATAGAGCGTTGGATTCCGGTTCCAAAGGTCGGGGGTTCGAATCCTCCTGGGCGTACCATCCATAAAACCGAAAATCTCAAGCGTTTTCCGCAGCCTTCAATTCAACGCAACATTCAATTTTGCCACCTATTTGTCACCGGACTCTCCATAAGTATGCAGTGTATCTTTTCCAAGGATTCCGTATAATGTTTCTATGAGTAGTACAACAGAACGAGTGGACAGAAAAGCCAAAAAACGTGAGAAGATCGTACGGACGGCCCTGAAACTTTTCGCAAAGCAGGGGTTTTACACGACCACGATCCCGGAGATCGCCGGGAAGATCGGCATGAGTGTGGGGAATCTCTACAACTACTTCTCTTCCAAGGAGATTCTTGCCCAGGAGATCATTCGGGAGATCTCGGCCTATCTCGGAAGCAGAATTCGGGAAGTGAACGACTCGGATCTTCACGTTCGGGAGAAGATCCGGCGGATCGTGTCGATCTATTTCGAGACGGCGCGGAACGAGCCGGAGATGATCGATTTTTTCCTGCGGGTCTATCTCTCCAATCGGGAAGTTTTCCACGAGGGATGTGAGGGAATGATCTGCGTCAACGAGTTCGTCACCGAAATCATGATCTTTTTCGACGACGGGGTGGCTAACGGCGAGTTGAAGAATCAGGATTTCTTCAGTGCCTTCGGCCTCTTTATGGGCTATCTGGGGGGGATGGTTTTCCTCAACGGAGAGCGGATCCTCCCCAGGAGGCTCGAATCCTACATCGACGATATTTCCGAAAATATTTACAACGCGCTGAAGGTTCCGTAGATGCGGTTGCTCTGGCTCTCGGCCCTGGCTTGCAACGGTAACGCCCATTCCCTGCTGAACTATCCGGGCTTCCAGGAGTGGCAGGAGGATTTTCATTGGCTTTACCATCCTCTGCTTCCCTCCCGTTACACATTTCCAGAGATCGAGAAGGGGATTGAAGGGGTCGAGGTGTTGATCGTGGATGGGACCCTGGAGGAGGGGCTGATCAAGAATCGATTGCCCTATCGGGAGCTGCTCCTGAGATACGGTGATCAGGCGGAGCGAATCGTGACTGTGGGAACCTGTGCTACCTTTGGAGGTATATTTGCCCAGGGAGGTGGAGGTCGAAGCGGTCTGCACTTCGAAGGGGATGAACATCTGAAAGGTTATGAACGGTTCTGGGAAAAGACGGTGAGCCTTCCCGGATGCCCCGTACAGCCCGAGGTTTTGGCGGGAACCCTTTCGATCATACGTCGGAGGGATCCCCTTCCACTCGACACACTGCATCGTCCCAAATATTTCTACGCCTATACGATCCACGACGGCTGCACCCGCAACGAATATTTCGAATACAAGATCGACGAACATCACTTCGGCACCCTGGAGGGGTGCATGTTCTACGATCATGGCTGCCAGGGGACCTTCACCCACGGCAGTTGCAACAAGATCCTCTGGAACGGAGTCAATTCCAAAACCCGGGCGGGAACTCCCTGCCTGGGATGTACCGAGCCCGATTTCCCCCGGGAAGGGCTCTGGCGGACTCCCAAACATATGGGAATCCCCGCCCGAATGCCCCTGGGGGTGCCCAGGCGGGCCTATCTGGGCTTGGCGGGGATCGCCAAAGCTTTCCGGATCGAGCGTTTCACACGGCCGTTGATGGAGGACGAGGGTGGCTGAAGTTCGTCTGGAGTTGATTGAAAAGATCGAGGGGGAGGCACAGGTCCGTTACCACTACGAGAAAGACCATATCGACTTCGCCGAAATTCTCTTTCTGACAGGCCGGGGAATCGAGCGGATCCTGGAGGGACGGGATCCCTGGGACGCCCTGGCGATCAACCCGAGGGTTTGCGGGATCTGCGGCCACGCTCATTTGATCGCCACGGTGCGGGCTCTGGAGGATTGTTACGACGATTTGCAAGTCAGCGCCAAGGCGAAACAAATCCGGGAACTCACCCTGGCCTTCGAAGTGTTGCAGAATCACTTCAAATGGTTCTATCTGACGATCCTGCCGCTGTTGGAACTGAAAGCGCCAATGGAGAGGGTCCTGGAACCCTCGCGGCTTTTGGGAGAGATGATCGCTCTGCTGGCGGGGCAATATCCCCACAACAGTTACGCGATCCCCGGGGGGATCAGCGGGGAGATCACCCCGGTGGAGCTGCTGGGGGTGAGGGAGCGACATCAGCGGATACGGAAACACTTTCAAGAGAGTGTGATTCATGTGGACCTGGAGCAGTTCGTCCGATGCGATCGGATCGAAACGATGCTTGAAAGGGAGGGGGATCTTCCCCGGGCGATGCAACGGATCCTCGATTGGGGCTGGGAGCGCCTGGGGCGCAGCCACGACCGATTCATCGTCTTTGGGAGTAACGATCTCTTTGAGGCGGGAAAGTCAATCGGGACGCGGCTACGCAGGCATCTGGATCTGCGGTATCTGCAGGAGTCTCCCATCCAGGGGTCCCGGGCCCGCCGGGTGCTGTATCGGGGCAGGAGTTACGAGACGGGCCCCCTGGCCCGGGCGATGCTTCTGAAAACTCCTTTGACCCGGGAGGCGCACCGCCGCTACGGAGATTCCCTTTTCAGCCGTATCCTGGCCCGAGTCTGTGAGATTCCCCGTTTGCTTCGCTATACGGAATCGTTGATTGGGAGCATTGACCTATCGGAACCGGCCTGGGTCGATCCGGGCCCGCTCCCCGTGGAGGCGGAGGGGGTCGGAATCGTCGAGGCGGCCCGGGGGTCTTTGATCCATCAAGTTCGGGTCGGCGAGGGAAAGATCCAAAAGTATCGGATTGTCACCCCGACCCAGTGGAACCTGGGTAATGGAAGCCGGGAAGATCCCGGTGTCGCCCAGGCGGCGCTGATCGGTTTGCGGCGTGGGGATCCGGCGGAGCTGGTTTTCAAGTCTTTCGATGTCTGCAGTGTCTGCACGACGAAATAGTTTTTGAAGTAAGAGATAAGAGGTAAGAAGTAGAGAAAGAGATTTTTTGGAACCGGTCCGGAAAATAGATAAGAAATTATAAAATTTACAAATTTTTAAAGAAAATCCACACTTTTTAATATTCGTATAAGCCTGTGACTTTTAAGATAGTGAATGACTATTCACTGGGAGGTATTTTATGGACAGACGTGACGCATTGGCGAAGATGTTCAGCGCCAAGGGGGTTCGGGTCAACACCAATCGGGGGGAGGCCTATTACGAAAAGTTGCGCGAAACGATGGAGAAGCGCCTCAACGAGCTGCGGCAGACACCCGCGGCGACGAAGATGGATATCCACAAGGCCTTGGATGCCGAGGGGTTGAGCCGACGGGACTTCATGAAGTGGGCCAGTGCGATCACGGCGATGCTGATGCTGCCGGCTTCCTTCACTCCGCTGGTGGCGGAAGCGGCGGAGTTGATGAACCGGGTACCGGTGATCTGGATCGAGCTGCAGGATTGCGCGGGCAACTCCGAAGCGATCCTCCGTTCCGATTCGCCCACCATCGATGAATTGATTCTGGAGACCATCGATCTGGAGTTCAACGAAACCCTGATGGCGGCGGCGGGACATCAGGCCGAAGCCCATCTGGACGAAGCGATGGAGACCTTCAAAGGCAAATATATCTGCGTGGTGGAAGGATCGGTACCTATCGGAGCAGGGAAAGAGTGGTGTACTATTGGAGCGAAGGCCGAAACTTTCGAGGAGCATCTGCTGCGTGTGGCTGGCAACAGCGCCGCTGTCGTTGCCGTCGGTACCTGCGCCACCTTCGGAGGGGTGCCTGCCGCGTCGCCCAATCCCACCGGAGCCGTGGGGGTGCAGGATATCGTCAAGGGCAAGCCGATCATCAATATCCCCGCCTGCCCGGCCAACCCGGCCAACATCACCGGAACGATCATCCATTTCGTCCTGACCGGACAGATTCCAGAGCTGGACCATCTCAACCGGCCCAAGTTCGCCTTCGGCTATCGGATTCACGACAACTGCGAACGTCGGGCGCACTTCGACGCCGGCGAGTTCGTCGAAGAATGGGGCGACGAGGGGGCCCAGAACAACTGGTGTCTGTACAAGATGGGCTGCAAGGGCCCGATGACTTTCAACAACTGCTCCATCGTCCGCTACAACAGCGGGACCAACTGGCCCATCGGCGCCGGGCACGGCTGCATCGGCTGTTCCGAGCCGCAATTCTGGGATAAATACGCCTACGAGCGCCCCATGGCCGATGCCAATATCAAAGCACCGACCGGCGGCGTGGAGAAGAGTGTGGACGAGTTCGGTCTGGGGTTGCTGACGGCGGCGGGTGTCGGAATCGCCATCCACGCGGCAGTCAGTGTAGCAGCAGGTAAAAAAGACGAGGAGTAATCATGAGCAACAAACACATTATCGTAGACCCCATTACCCGGATCGAGGGACACCTGCGCATCGAAGCGGTGATCGACGAAAACAATGTCATCAAGGATGCCTACGCCAGCTCCACGATGTTCCGGGGGATCGAAACGATCCTCAAGGGTCGGGATCCCCGGGATGCCGGACTCCTGGCGATGCGGATCTGCGGCGTCTGTACCGGGACCCACTATCAGCGTTCCATCGAAGCGGTGGAGGATGCCTTCAAGGTGAAGATTCCCAAAAACGCCCGTCTGGTGCGCAACCTGCTCCAGGGGGCCCTCTATATCCACGACCACGTGGTGCACTTCTATCATCTCCATGGCCTGGACTGGATCGACATCACCAAAGCCCTCAAGGCCGACCCCGTCAAAGCTTCCCAGGAGGCATTGAAGTGGACCGACACCCCCTACGGAACCGGTGTGGGTGAGCTGCGTGCCGTGCAGGAGCGCCTGCAGAAATTCGTCAAGCAGGGGCGTCTGGGGCTTTTCGCCAACGGGTACTGGGGCAACAAACACTACAAGCTGACCCCCGAGCAGGATCTGATCGGTGTGGCCCATTACCTGCAGGCGCTGGATATGCAGCGGGATATGTCCAAACTGATGGCGATCTACGGCGGAAAGATGCCCCATCCCCAGAGCATCGTCGTCGGAGGCGTCACCTGCGTCCAGGACATCATCAATCCCGCGCGGAACCAGGAGTTCAAATCGATCCTGGTCAAAGCCCGCAACTTCATCAAAAACGCCTATCTGGCCGACATCGCGATGGCGGGGACCGTCTATGCCGACGAAGCCCTCGACGGCACCGGAGCCGGGCTGAAGAACTATATGACCTACGGCGGTTTCCGCCTGGACGACAACGACTTCTACAAAGCGTCGCTGCTCTTCCCCGCCGGAGTGGTGTTAGGTGGGGACCTGAGCAAGGTGATTCCCTTCGATCAGGCGAAGGTGACCGAGGATGTCACCCACAGCTGGTACAAAGCCCCCGGGCCCCAGCACCCCTTCGACGGGACGACGATCCCCGAATATACGGGTCTAAAGAAAGAGGCCGACGGCCTGGCCTACTTGAAGACCGATGAGAAATACAGCTGGATCAAAGCCCCTGTCTATGGAGATGCCCGTGTGGAAGTGGGGCCCCTGGCGAGAATGGTCGTGGGGGTCGCATCCAAGGACGAGCGGATCACCAAATATGTCATGGGCTTCCTCGATCGCCTCGGCGGACTGTTGGGCCTCGACAAAGCGGCGCCTGCGGGCGTACTCTTCTCCACCGTGGGCCGCACCGCCGCCCGGGCCATCGAGACCGAGATGATGGCCGATGTGATGATGGAGTGGATCGACGAGTTGGCCGCCAACGTCGCCGCCGGAGATCACAGTACCTGGACGGAGTTCGATTTCGACAAAGTGAGCAAAGATGCCAAAGGGTACGGCCTCGAAGAGGCGCCTCGGGGCGCTTTGGGCCATTGGGTGAAGATCAAAGATGGCAAGATCGAAAACTACCAGGCTGTCGTCCCCTCCACCTGGAACGCATCGCCCAGAGACGGCAAAGGGCGGATGGGCGCCTACGAAGCGGCGCTCATCGGAACCAAGGTGGCCGATCCGGAGCAGCCCCTGGAGATCCTGCGAACCGTCCACAGCTTCGACCCCTGCATCGCCTGTGCGGTGCACATCGTCGATACCAAAGGCAAGGAGCTGGGAAGTTTCAAAGTCAGCACCAGCTGCAGCGTCTAAAGGAGGTTTTTCATGAAACCCGGATACAAAAAAGTCAAACGGATGACCGCCTTTATGCGGATCAACCACTGGGTGGTGGCGATCTGTATGGTAGCGGCGGTGGTCACCGGCCTCTACATCGGTCATCCCTACTACCAGACCCTCATCGCCGAGCCGGCGGTGGACAAGTATGTCATGGCCTGGAACCGATGGGTGCACCTGATGGCAGCGATCATTTTCGATGTCAGCTCCATCATCATCGCCTATCTCTACTTCTTCAGCCGATTCGAGAAGCCGATCCTGAAGATTCTGCCGACCCCGAAGAACGTCGTCGAATTTTTCATGGTCTTCCTCAATCTCATTACCTTTAACCGGGTCAAGAAGTTCGACTCCAGCCATGCCGATAGTTTCAACACCGTCTATTTCCTGATCTTTCACCTGCTGCTGGCCTGGATGCTCTTTAGCGGGCTGCAACTCTATGTCCACGGTCTGGAGAGCGGCCACAGCAGTATCGGTGACTGGTGGCCGGCGGTCCTGCATCTGGCGACCGACTGGACCGTCCCCTTTACCGGTGGTACCTATATGGATGTACGCTACTGGCACCATATGAGCATGTACTTCATCATCGTCTGGGTGATGTTTCACATCTATTATCAGGTTTGGCGTACCATCTACTGGCAGGAGGGCGATATCGCCATCGTCTTCGGTGGCAGCAAATTCGTCAAAAAAGATTGATGTCACGGGGCGTTGCCCCGTCGATCGAAGTAAGAGATAAGAGATAAGAATTAAGAATTTGGGAAGGTTGTTTTGCGGCCTTTCATTCAAACGACAAAGAGAGGCGCAGCCCCGTTCGAACGACGAGTGACGAAGAGCGGCACAGCCGCCCGCCGTCTCTTACCTCTTATCTCTTACTTCTTACCTAAAAAGGAATGTTTTGCGTATAGCGGTGGTGGGTGCGGGGACGGTGATTTTCCGTGACGAAGGAGTGGGGGTTTATGCCCAAAGGTATCTGGCCGAGAATTACGACTTTGACGGCGATGTGACGCTGGTCGACGGCGGGGTGCTGGGCTTTCAATTGATGACCTACTACACCGACTACGACAAAGTGATCATCCTCGATACGATCACGATGAAAAACGACGCTCCGGGTTCCATCTACAACATCCCGGGCGAAGAGCTTCTTGGGCTCGGCAGCTACAAGCAGACGGCCCACGAGGTGGAGATCGTGGAGATGTTGGAAATCGCGGCCCTCAACGGCAACCTGAGTGACGTCAACATTGTCGGCATTGTCC
>JALWPZ010000265.1 GCA_026994745.1 Campylobacteraceae bacterium
TTGCAAATCACTCTGACGACACCTTTGCGCTTGATGACTTTGCAGTCGTCGCACATCTTCTTGACCGAGGGTCTAACCTTCATAGGGTTCTCCTGTTTCGTTTTGCACCTTCGTTTTGCGTGGATCGATGAGACTCTCTTCGAACCAACCCTTATGGAAGCGGTGCGGTTCCCATAAAGGTTCTTCGCACAGTTCCCCTACCGGTCCTTGCGGATTTTCGGGGGACGTGATTTTATCGGAAAATGTTTTAAGGATTACTTATAGCGGAAAGTGATCCGCCCCTTATCCAGGCTGTAGGGGGTCAGTTCCACCTTGACCCGGTCCCCGGGAAGGATCTTGATGTAGTGCATTCGCATCTTGCCGGCGATGTGGCAGAGTACCACATGTCCATTGTCCAACTCCACCCGGAAGGTGGCGTTGGGCAGCGCTTCGATCACTTTGCCGTCGATTTCGATTACGTCGTCTTTCGCCAAGTTGTTTTCCTTTGTTGCTTGGTTTCTTGCCCCTCGGGCACATCCGTTGCCGCCCGCGGGCGCAACGGATCTGACCGAACTCAGGGCAGGGTCAGGATCCGGGCCTTGCCATCGACCACGGCCACCTGATGCTCGTAGTGGCTGCCCCGCAGGCCATCCTCGCTGACCACGGACCACTCGTCCTCCAGGAGTGCCGGCTCCCCGCTCTTCTGGCAGACCATCGGTTCGAGACAGAAGACCATCCCGTTCTTGATCTTGGGCCCCTGGTTGGGCTTGCCTTCGAGATAGTTCAGGATGTTGGGTTCGTCGTGGGGCTTGGTGCCGATGCCGTGGCCGCAGTAGTTGCGAAGAGGCACGTATCCACGGGAGGTGATGCTCTCCTCCAACAGGGCGCTGAGCTCCTTGAAGCGCATGCCGGGACGGATCGCCTCGATCGCTTCGAACAGCGCCTCTTTGGAGCAGTCGATGAGGCGTCGGTCCTCTTCGCTGATCGTTCCGACGGGCATGGTGATCGCCGCGTCGCCATAGTACCCTTCCAGCTTCGTTCCGATGTCCAGACCGAGGATATCCCCCTCCTGCAGAACGTAATCGGTGGGGACCCCGTGGATGATCACTTCGTTGACGGAGGTACAGACCGCGGCGGGAAAGCCGTAGAGGCCTTTGAAGGAGGGTTCGGCACCGAGCTTTCGGAGGAACTCCTCTCCCAGGGCGTCTACCTCTTTGAGAGTCATGCCGGGACGCACGATCCCCTGAAGATATTCGAGGGTCTGGCCGACGATCGCGCCCGCTCGGCGCAAGGTCTCGATCTCGGCCGGTTTGCGCAGAGGGATCGCCATCAGAGCCCTACGTTGCCCAGGGTCTCGTACTGGGACATGGTCCGCTGCGCTTCGATCTTACGCATCGTATCCAGAGCCACCTGAACGACGATCAGTACCGCGGTACCCCCGAAGTAGAAGGAGGCGCCCATGGTGTTGATGAGGATAAAAGGCAAAGTCGAGATGATCGCCAGATAGAGCGATCCCCAGACCGTCAGCTTGCTGGCGACGTCGTTGAGGAACGCCGCCGTCTGCTCGCCGGGGCGCACCCCGGGGATGAAGCCGCCCTGGCGCTTCAGGTTGTCGGCGATGTCTTTGGCGTTGAAGGCGATCGACGCGTAGAAGAAAGCGAAGAAGATCACCAGCAGGAACATGATGGCGTTGTAGACCAATCCCCCGGGATGGAGGATGTCCGCCACGGCGGTGACCCACTTGTTGGTGCTCGCCTGCAGTAGCGTCAACGGGAACATCAACACGGCGCTGGCGAAGATCGGGGGGATAACTCCCGAGAGGTTCACCCGTACCGGAATGTAGTTCATGACCCGCTTGTGCTGATTCTGCATGATGGTCTTGCGGGAGTAGCTGATCGGGATCCGCCGCTCGCCCAGTTCCACATAGATGATCACCAGGACCGTCACGATCATGATTACCAGGATCGCCAGGACCACCAGGAAGTTCATCGTTCCCGAGTTGACCGCGGCGATGGTGTTGCTGATGGCCGCGGGAATTCCCGAAACGATCCCCGCGAAGATGATCAGGGAGATCCCGTTCCCGACCCCTTTCTGGGTGATCTGCTCCCCGAACCACATCAGCAGCATCGTTCCCGTCAACATCGAAAAGACCGCGAGAACGACGAAAGTGGTGGGATCGATCATCACCGCGCTCTGACCGCCGGCCCCTTTCATCGCCTGCAGGCCCATGGAGACTCCCACGGCCTGGATCACGGTGATGAAGATGGTGCCGTAGCGGATGATCTGCATATACTTCTGCATTCCGTCGCGCTCTTTCTTCATCTGCCCCAGTGCCGGGAAGGTCGCCGCCAACAGTTCCATGACGATGGCCGCGGTGATGTAGGGCATGATTCCAAGGGAAATGATGGACATTCGGGAGATCGCGTTTCCGCTGAACATGTTGGCGAGACCCAGGGCGTTGTTGGAGTTCTGATCGAAGAAGTGCTTGATCACATCCAGGTCGACCCCGGGGACGGGGATGTATGCTAAAACTCGATAGGCGAAGAGGAATCCGAGAGTAATCAGGATCTTTTGAGTCAAAGCATTTCCCATGATTACTTCCTGCTGGTGGTTACAGCATCATCCTTGATCTTGGCG
>JALWPZ010000266.1 GCA_026994745.1 Campylobacteraceae bacterium
GGCTATAACTCGGAAATCAAATTTCAGACGAGGTACCCATGGCACTGTTGATAACCGATGATTGTATAGCCTGCGACGCTTGCCGAGAAGAGTGTCCCAACGAAGCGATCGAAGAGAACGATCCTATCTACATCATCGATCCCGATCGCTGCACCGAGTGTGTCGGCTTCTATGACGAACCCCAGTGCATCGCCGTCTGCCCCGTCGACTGCATCATCCCCGATCCCGACAACGTCGAGAGCGTCGACGAACTCAAATTCAAGTTCCGTCAGCTTCAGGAAGAACTCTAGGGCCTCCGATGCCCAAACGTGTCGCCGTTATCGACATCGGCTCCAACTCCGCCCGCCTGGTGATCTATCAGCGGACCAGCCGCTACGGTTTCCACCTCGTCGCCCAGCAGAAGAGCCGGGTACGTATCGGTGAGGGGGCTTACGAGAAGGGAGGACGACTCCAGAGTGAAGGAATGCGCCGTGCCTATGGCGCCCTACAATCCTTCTCCCACACCATCCGGGAGTACAAGGTCCACAAAGTCCATTGTGTCGCCACCTCCGCCCTTCGTGACGCGCCCAACCGGGATGAATTCACCTCCATGGTCCGTCGGAAACTCGGGATCAAAATCCGGGTCATCGATGGGACCAAAGAGGCATTCTACGGCGCCGTGGCCGCGGCCAACCTGCTGCCGATCCGGGATGCCATCACCGTGGACATCGGTGGGGGTTCCGCCGACCTAGCTCTGATCCGAGACGGCCGGATCGAGGAGACCTTCTCCCTCAAACTGGGGACGGTCCGGATCAAGGAGCTCTTCACCGATCGGGGTCGAAACCTGGAAGAGGCCCGTTCCTTCGTTCGGAAGGAGATCTCCCGGTTGCCCAAGAGTTTCCGAGGGCCTCTGGCCATCGGGATCGGAGGGACCGCCCGGGCCCTCTCCCGGGGGATTATTCTCCAGAACCGATACCCCTTCGAGAAGATCCACGCTTTCGAATACAACCTTTCCAAGGAACGGCACTATCTGGAAAAGGTGATCCACGCCTCCCTCCAAGAGCTTCCGACACTCTCCATCAAAAGAAACCGACACGACACGATTCGAGAAGGGGCGCTGATCTTCGAAGAGATCCTCCTTTGTCTTGGGACGGAACGCGTCCTCAGTAGTGGGGTGGGAGTGCGTGAGGGGGTCTTTCTCCAGGATCTGCTCCGCAACGACAAGCTCCATTTCCCTCCGGGGATCAATCCCAGCATCCGGAGCATCAAGGACCGCTTCGATCTGCTCCACCTCCCCGAAGGGAACAAAGAGCGGATCGGACAACGCCTCTTTCGCACATTGAAAGAACGTTTCGATGGCTCCCCCAAACATCTGCGCATGCTTCTTCAGGCCCTGAGCCTCTCCAATATCGGAAAGATGCTCACCATTTACAAGGAGCATCAGCACGCCTTCTATATTGCCAGCCAGGAGCTCAACTACGGCTTCAGCCATCGGCAGATGCTCACCATCGCCCTGCTGCTGCGATCCAAAGGGGACAGCCTCTACTACCGTCCTCTCTATCGCCGCTACAAAGAGTTGCTTCCTTCCAAGAAAAAAATCAAATGGCTCAGTTTCATCTACACCCTGACCCTGATCCTCCACGAAAACTCCTCCCGGGCGAAGATCGATTTCGAATTCGACGGAAAGACCCTCCGGATCTTCAGCGACCGTCCCCTCTACCTGGCCCATGAGTCGATTGCCCATCTGGAAAAACCCGCGGCGTTCCACATCGAACTCCACGACAACTGTGAATCGATCTACGGCAGCTCTCTGTCGAATTGACCTTCACTCAATACAAGCTTCGACATCAAATCAGGAAAGTAGGTTAGCGTTTGACCCATTTGGGGATATCGTAGGTAGACAACGATGCAATGCAACGCCATCCAAAGTTTCTCGTTTCTGTTTTCTATCTTCTCATTTTCAACGAATTCGATGAATTCATTGAAGCGCCGCAAAGACCGTTCCTGCAAAGACACCGAACCAGAGGGTCCCTGCCAACAGAATGAATTGGGCGCCCAAGACCTGACTTTCCAGGGGGTGACTCTCCCCTTCGGCGGCTTCGTCGAACCAGAGCTGCTTGACGATCCAGGCGTAGTATCCCACCGAGAGGGCCGAGTTGAGCAGGGCGATCAGCACCGCCCACCAGAGCCCGGCGTCGACTCCGGCGTAGAAGAGCACCGCCTTGCCCAGAAATCCCGCCAGCAGGGGAATCCCCGCCAACGAGAAGAGCTGGATCGTAAAGAGTGCCGCCAGGAGCGGGCGCTTGCGCCCCAACCCCGCGATGGAGGCCAGGTCTTCCCTCCCCTCTCTGCGCAGGATGTCCAGGACCAGGAAGACGGCGCTCTGCATGAAGAGGTAGGCGATCACCATGTAGAGCAGGCCCGCCTCGGCTTTGGCGCTGGCGACGGCGGCAAAGCCCAGGAGCATGTAGCCCGCGTGGGCCACGGAGCTCCAGGCCAGAATCCGCGCCAGGGACTTCTGGGCCAGGGCCAGGAAGTTCCCCAGGGTCATGGTTACCAGGGCCAGGGTCACCAGGACGGGGACCGTCAGCTCCGGAATCTGCTTCAACGCCGGAGCGAAGAGGAGGAAGGC
>JALWPZ010000267.1 GCA_026994745.1 Campylobacteraceae bacterium
TGGCTGTACTCGTTCCCCATTTTGACGGTCACGGGGAATTTCTCGCCCTTCTTGGCGCTTTCGGCGCAATGGATGAAGGGAGAGTGGCGGTCGATGTAATCCTTCTTGGCTTCTCTCTCTACGGTGTCGATGTCTACATAACGATTGATCTTGGGCATTTGTCGCTCCTTCTTCTTGATTTGTGTCAAGAAGTATAGCATAGAATCCCGTTAATCAAGATAAAATTTGTCAGATTAAACCGAAAGCTCCATAAAATCGTGGGCGATCTCCAATTTTCCGCTGTAGTGTTCCCGGATTTCCCGATAGAGTTCCCGGACTCTCTCCTCTGTATCGTAGCGGGGGCTGATGTGGGTGGCGACCAGATGGGCGACCCCCATCTCCTGGGCGACGATCCCCAGGTGCCGGGCGGTCGTGTGCTGGTATTTCCTGGGGAGCCTGTCGAAATCGGCCTGGGTGTAGGTGGCTTCGTGGACCATCAGATCCACCGTTCCATAGGGTTCGAAGAGTTCCGGACGGTCGTTGTCCCCGGCGACGATCACCCTGCGTCCGGGGCGGGATGGCCCCAGAACTTCCTCCGGTGCGACCACTCTTCCATCCTCCAGGCGGATCGTCTCTCCTCGTTGCAGTCGGCCATAGAGCGGGCCTTCCGGGATTCGGAGCTCTCGGGCTTTACCCGGGTCGAAGCGGCCGGGGCGGGGAGCTTCGATCAGAACATACCCATAGGAGGTGATGGAGTGGGAGAGGGCGACGGTCTCGATCCGATAGGGTCCAAAGTCCAGGATCTCACCCGCGTTCAATTCCCGGATCCGAAGTTCGAAGGGGAGATGGAGTTGGGAGAGTTCCATCGCGTGCCGAAGGAAGGAGTCCAGGCCCGGAGGGCCGTAGAGTTCCAGGGGCGCATCGGCCTGGAGCATCCCCCGGGAAGCCAGGAGCCCGCAAAGTCCGTAGAGGTGGTCTCCATGGAGATGGGTGATGAAGATCCGCCGGAGACGATAGAGACTGAGCCGGCTTTTGAGGATCTGATGCTGGGTCGCCTCCCCGCAGTCGAAGAGCGACCATTGCGATTCGTTCTCCCGCTCCAGCGCCAGCGCCGACACGTTTCGATGGCGGGTGGGAACCCCGGCGGAGGTTCCGAGAAACGTCAATCGCATCGGTACTCCTCTCGATTCGAAGGGAGCGGATCCTTTTCGCCCGGGATCAGTGCGAGGAGCTCCTCGGGAGAGTGGAGGATCCGATCCCCTTCCGTATCCTTTCCGTATCCCCAGGCCGCGAAGAGCGCCTCCATCCCCGCGTTGCGGGCGGCGTACATATCTTTTACGGAATCGCCCACCAGGCCTCCTCGGCAGTCGGTGCTCTCTTTGCCCAATTCCCGAAGAATGTGATGGACCATCGAAGGGTCGGGCTTGGGCCGTCCCGTGGTGTCGGCGCCGGCGATGCAGAAGAAATACTCTCCGATCCCGGCCGCCTCGATCATGCGCCGGGCGAAGAGGGTCGACGCGTTGGTGGCCACGGCCATGGGGATCCCCCTCTCCTGGAGTCGTCGGAGGGTTTCCGGAACACCGGGAAAGGTGCGCAGGTTCTGGGTGCACTGTTTCAGGTAGTGGGCACGGAAGAGTTCCCGGTCTTCCTCTTCGGCCATCGGCGTTCCGTAGAAGAGCAGGGGAAGGTTGCGCTCTTTGCGGTTGATGTACTCCACCACCTGCTCTTCACTCAGCGGAGGAAGGCCGTGACGGATCCGGCGGACATGATTGACGCTGATGGTGATATCGATCCGGCTGTCGAGCAGCGTGCCATCCATATCGAAAACGAGAAGATCCAAATTGTCGGCTCCCATCGGATTAGTGAATTTGTACTACAATACCGCATTGTACCCATCGAAATTTGACGAGTCTTGAAAGACGGGAGATGGGGAGCACAATCCGCCTGGAAAGGAAGTCGATGCAGGAAGAGACAATCTACCTCAATGGAGAGTATCTGCCCAAGAGCGAGGGGAGGATCTCGGTCTTCGATCGGGGGTTTCTCTTGGCCGACGGGGTCTACGAAGTGGTTCCGGTGCTACGGGGAAAGCTGATCGACGTGGATCCCTTTCTGGAGCGTTACGAACGGAGCATGAGGGCTCTGAAGCTCTCCTGGCCCATGCCTTCGGAGGAGTATCTGGCCATGATGGGGGAACTCGTTCGGCGAAACGGAGTGGAGGAGGGCGGGGTCTACACTCAGCTGACCCGGGGGGTGAGCTTCGAGCGGGTCTTCGAGTTTCCCAAGGGTCTTACTCCTACCTGCATGGCCTTCACCTTCCACAAAAAGATCCTGGAGAGTGACCTGGCGCGAAAAGGGGTCAAGGTGGTCACCGTGGAGGATATCCGCTGGAAGCGGCGGGATATCAAATCCATCGCCCTGCTGGGGCAGTGCATGGCCAAAGAGGAGGCGGTGGAGCGGGGAGCCTACGAAGGATGGATGGTGGAGGAGGGCTACGTCACTGAAGGGACCGCCTCCAGCGCCTACATCGTCAAAGGGGGGCGGATCATCACCCGGCCGCTCTCCCGCTCGATCCTTCCGGGGATCCGGAGGCGACTGCTTCTGGAGCTCGCCCCCGCTCACGGCATCG
>JALWPZ010000268.1 GCA_026994745.1 Campylobacteraceae bacterium
GCGGCGGTGGTTGAGGATCGTGGCGAACCTCCGCATGACCCCGGCTTCCTTCAGCTCCTCGGCCATGGCGAAGAGCTCGTCGTAGCTCATATTGAGGCGCTGGGCCGCAGGGGCGAAGGGCTCGGGAATGAGGGGAAGGTCCTTTTGAAGCTCCCGGACCACGGCATAATGGCGGGCTTTCATCTTGATCGGTTTGAACTCCCGCTTTTTGACCCGCTCCTTGCGGCTTTGTTTGCCGGTGGTGTCGAGTTTGACGGAAATTTTGAACATCTTCAGCGTCGGCAGGACGATGGAGTCTTCGGCTTCGGTCATGTTCTTGAGGCGTTCGACGGTTCCCAGGAGTCCCAGGCGGGAGTCGGGAGGAACGGCCAGGGTGAACCAGAGATTGAAATCGTGGTTTCGCAGATAGTTGTGGCTGACCCCGGGATGGGCGTTGATGATCTCAGCGGCATCTTCGATTTTCTCCTCCGGAACCTTGAAGGCGACAAGGGAGGAGTCGTACCCCAGTCGTTTCGTATCGAAGATCGCCGAAGTCTGGCGAATGATTCCCTCTTCCTTCAGTCGTCGCAACTCATTCAGAATCGTCTCTTCGTCCGTATCCAGGGCTTTGCCCAGGACCTGGAAAGGGCGGGGCTCCATGGGAAATTCGTTTTGCATCCGGTAGAGCAGCTCGTCGGTCATCGCTTCTACGCTCCTATTCAGCGGGTTTGCCCAATTGTACTTCAAGCTTTGCAATCGAAGCTTGACCCCTGTCAATCAAGGTTACCAAAGCTATTTAATTATTTTTTCTTTTGCAATGAAATATTTATTTATAATAATAATTCTCATTTGATTTTCATCAATTTTCCATCCATCGATTCCCGTTACAATATGTCCATCCCGTAAACATACAGGAGGTTACAATGGGAATGAATCGACGAGATTTTTTGAAGACTTCGGCGGCCGCGGCAGCGGCCAGTGCCGTCGGCATCACTGTACCCCAGGAGGTACAGGCCGCTGCCGCCAAAGGTGAAGAGGGCTGGCGCTGGGACAAGGCGCCTTGCCGCTTCTGTGGTACCGGATGCGGGATCATGCTGGCGACGAAGGACGGCAAGATCGTCGCGGTCAAGG
Source organism: Campylobacteraceae bacterium (assembly GCA_026994745.1). Taxonomy (GTDB): domain Bacteria; phylum Campylobacterota; class Campylobacteria; order Campylobacterales; family Sulfurovaceae; genus Nitratifractor. The sequence continues at coordinate 1,111 of JALWPZ010000268.1, forward strand.
GTGACCCCGCCGCTCCGGTCAACCGCGGCTTGAACTGTATCAAGGGATACTTCAACGCCAAGATCATGTACGGAGCCGACCGGCTCAAAGTGCCTCTGCTTCGGATGAACGACAAGGGAGAGTTCGACAAGAAGGGTAAATTCCGCCCTGTCAGTTGGAAGCGAGCCTTCGATGAGATGGAGAAGGCGATCCGCAAGGCTCTCAAAGAGAGCGGCCCCGAGGGAATCGGCGTCTTCGGCTCCGGTCAGTACACCATTATGGAGGGGTACGCCGCCCAGAAGATGGTCAAAGGAGGATTCCGCGGCAACGCTATCGACCCCAACGCCCGCCACTGTATGGCATCGGCGGTGGTCGGTTTTTATCAGACCTTCGGAATCGACGAACCCTCCGGCTGCTACGACGACATCGAACTGACCGATACCATCGTCGCCTGGGGCTCCAACATGGCGGAGATGCATCCGATCCTCTGGTCCCGGGTCACCGACCGTAAACTCTCCGATCCCGAGCGGGTTAAGGTGGTCAACATCCAGACCTACACCCACCGCAGCTGCGACCTGAGCGATTTCAACATCATCTTCGCTCCCCAGACCGATCTGGCGATCTGGAACTACATCGCCCACGAGATCGTCTACAATCACCCCGAAGCGATCGACTGGGATTTCGTCAAGAAACACATCGTCTTCGCCGTCGGCCCTCGCAACATCGGATACGGCATGCGACGTGCCGGCGAAAAGTCCCTGAAAGAGGGCAAATACTCCGCCAAAGAGATGGAGATCATCAAGAAAGAGATGGCCAAGAAGATCTCCGAGAAAGAGGCTCCCGCTCTGGCTCCCTACGGCGTCAAAGCCGGTGATGTGATGAAGATGCAGCCGGGAACCCTGGCCCACTGGATGATCAGCTTCGAGGAGTACAAGAAGTCCCTCGAGCCCTACACCCTGGATTACGTGGCCGAGATCGCCAAAGGAGATCCCAACGAGAGCATCGACTCCTTCAAGAAGAAGCTGAAGATGCTGGCGGACCTCTACATCGAGAAGGACCGCAAGGTGGTCTCTTTCTGGACCATGGGAATGAACCAGCACACCCGGGGAACCTGGGTCAACACCCTCAGCTACAACGTCCACTTCCTGCTCAACAAGCAGGCCAAGCCCGGAAGCGGTGCCTTCTCCCTGACCGGCCAGCCCTCCGCCTGTGGTACCGCCCGGGAGGTCGGGACCTTCTGTCACCGTCTGCCGGCGGATCTGATGGTCAAGAACCCCAAGCACCGCGCCATCACCGAGAAGAAGTGGCAGATCCCCGAGGGAACCATCAATCCTGTAGGCAAGCAGCACATCATGAAGATCCACCGCGACATCGAGGATGGCCTCATCAAGTTCGCCTGGGTCAACGTCTGTAACCCCTATCAGGACAGCGCCAACGCCAACCACTGGATCAAGGCGGCCCGGAACATGGATGTCTTCATCGTCACCTCCGACGGCTATCCCGGAATCTCCGCGATGGTCTCCGACCTAGTCCTACCCAGCGCCATGATCTACGAGAAGTGGGGTGGGTACGGAAACGCCGAGCGCCGGACCCAGCTCTGGCGACAGCAGGTCGTTCCCGTCGGCCAGGCGATGAGCGACACCTGGCAGTGGGTGGAGCTCTCCAAGCGCTTTACCGTCAAGGACCTCTGGGGAGCCTATCCCCCCAGCGGCCCCCGCAAGAAGCCTCTGCCTTCCGTCATCGAAGCGGCCAAGAAGATGGGCTACAAAGAGGATACAACCATGTACGAGATCCTCTTCGCCAACGACCGGGCCAAGAAATACACCCTGGACGATCCCGTCGCCCAGGGCTTCGACGACAGCGACAGCCGCGGTGACCACCGCAACGTCATCGGCAGCGACGGTAAGCCCTTCAAGGGATACGGATTCTTCATCCATAAATATCTCTTCGAAGAGTACGCCTGGTTCGGACGGGGCCATGGCCACGACCTGGCTCCCTTCGATGTCTACATGAAGGTCCGGGGCTTGAAGTGGCCCGTCGTCGACGGCAAAGAGACGGCCTGGCGCTTCAACTGCAAGTACGACCCCTATGCGGCCAAAGCCAATCCCGGCGGCGACTTCGCCTTCTACGGGCCTCTGGCGAAGAAGCTCTTCAGCGGAGACCTGCTCAAGCCCGACAAGAAGAAGGGAAAGACGCCGATCCCCAACAAGGCAAAGATCTTCGCACGGCCTTACATGGATCCCCCGGAAATGCCCGACAAAGAGTACGACACCTGGCTCTGTACCGGACGGGTCCTGGAGCATTGGCACAGCGGTACCATGACCATGCGGGTTCCCGAGCTCTTCCGGGCCATGCCCGAGGCACTCTGCTACATGAATCCCAAAGACGCCAAGGCCAAGGGGGTCAAGCGGGGCGACCTGGTCTGGGTCGAATCCCGCCGCGGCAAGGTGAAGGCCCGGGTCGAGACCCAGGGTCGGAACCGTCCGCCTCAGGGGCTGGTCTTCGTCCCCTGGTTCGACGAGAAGGTCTTTATCAACAAGGTCACGCTCGATGCAACCTGCCCGATGTCCAAGCAGACCGACTTCAAGAAGTGTGCGGTCAAGATCTATAAAGCCTAAAAGGCCAAAGGAGCGGTGATGAGTCAGGAAACGAAAAAACCCAGGATCAGCGAACGGCGCCGGTTCTTTACCGACCTGGCGCACCACGCCGGCCTGGGGGTGATGGGGGTACTGCTCTGGGCCGGTTACACCGAGAAGGCCAAGAGTTCTCCCCTGACCCTTCGTCCTCCCGCCGCTCTGGGCGAGAACGATTTTCTCAAGACCTGTATCAAGTGCGGGCTCTGCGCAGAAGCCTGCGTCAACCGGCCCCAGAACGTCGACAGGGAAACCGGACGTCCCCGCCCCGGGACCCTCAAGATGGCCAAGGCCAAGGATCCGGTGACGATCGGGACCCCGTTCTTCAATCCCCGGGATGTTCCCTGCTACATGTGTGAGGACATTCCCTGCGTTCCAGTCTGCCCCACGGGTGCACTGGACCCGGCGAAGGTGACCGATCCCAAGAGTGGGGAGCTGGATTTCCGAATGATGCGGATGGGACTGGCCATCGTCGATCCCAACTCCTGCATCGCCTTCTGGGGGATCCAGTGCGATGCCTGTTATCGGGCCTGTCCTTTGCTGGACGAAGCCATCAGCCTGGAGTACGATCGCAACCCCCGGACCGGGAAGCACGCTTTTCTCAAGCCGGTGGTCCATGCGGATGTCTGTACGGGCTGCGGCCTTTGTGAACGTGCCTGTGTGACGGAGAAGCCCGCGATTTTCATCCTCCCCAGAGAGATCGCGCTGGGGAAGGCGGGTGCCCACTATGTCAAAGGGTGGGACAAGAAGGACCAGCAGCGAGTCGAGGAGCGTATCGGAAAGGATGTGACGACCCACGACAAGAGTAGTTCCGAGTCTCCGGAAGATTATCTCAACCGCGGATTGGAGTTCTGAGATGAAGTGGAGCAATGTCAAGTACCTGATCCTGCGACGCATCGTCCAGGCTGCACTGCTCTTTCTCTATTTCGCGGGGAATTACTGGGGTTGGAAGGTTCTACAGGGAGATCTCTCCACTTCGATGCTTCTGGACAAGGTGCCTCTGAGCGACCCCTTCGCGGTATTGCAGATCTTCGCCACCGGAGCGACCCTGGGGGTCAACGTCCTCATCGGCGCGGCGATCATCGCGCTCTTTTACGGGATCGTCGGTGGTCGGGCCTTCTGCAGCTGGGTCTGTCCCGTCAATATGGTGACGGACCTGGCGGCCTGGTTGCGGCGCAAGCTATGGATCGACCGGATCGAACGGAAGGTCTGGATCACACGCAACGCTCGATACTACATGATCGTCATCGCCCTGATCGTTTCGGCGTTGACGGGATTGGCGGCTTTCGAGGTCATAAGTCCCATCACGATCCTCAACCGGGGAGTGATCTTCGGCTTCGGTGCCGGGGCCGGGTTGCTGCTCGCCATCTTCCTCTTCGACCTTTTCGTGGTCAAGAACGGTTGGTGTGGGCACATCTGTCCCCTGGGTGGGGTCCATTCGATCCTCGGGAAATATTCCCTGATCCGAGTGACCCACACCAGCGAGAATTGCACCCTCTGTATGAAGTGCAAGGAGGTCTGTCCCGAGGTGCAGGTATTGGGAATGATCGGGAAACGCAGTGAAGACGTCGCCAAGGCGGAGTGTACCAACTGCGGACGCTGTGTGGATGTCTGTGATGACGATGCACTGGGTTTTCACATACGAAACTATCTAAGCAAGTAAGGAAGGAGAAACAATGTTGAAAAAAAGTCTGATCGCTATGGCGGCCCTCGGATTGATGGCGGTTTCCGTCGCCAACGCGGACCAGAAAGTGGTATCGGAGGAGGAGCTGGGTCTGCGAAAGACCACGCTCTTCGACGAGAAGGTGGCACCTCCCAAGGTGGAATTCACCAAGGCTCAGCCCGGTAGCGCCAAGAAGTTCGAACGCTCCTACGTCAACGCGCCTCCGCTGATTCCCCACAGCGTCGAAGGGTTGCTGCCCATCACCATCAAAAACAACGCCTGCCTGGGATGCCACATGCCCGACGTGGCCAAGAGTGTTGGGGCGACCCCCATCCCCGAATCCCACTTTGTCGATTTCCGACCCAGCACCAAGGTGGATGCCCAGGGGCATATCATCAAGGACGGGAAGGTGGTCAAAAACACTTCCGACGTGAAGATCGCCAAGTTCAAGAAACTGAAGAAATTGAACCCTGCCCGATACAACTGTTCCCAGTGCCACGTTCCCCAGGCCAACGTCAAACCTTTGGTCGGCAACACCTTTAAACCGGACTTCCCTGACGAGAATCTGAAGAAGAAGTCCGACCTGATCCAGGTGATCAACGAGGGAGTCAAATAGGTGGCATCGCGACGGGATTTTTTCCGCTCGTTGAGTCAACCGGCAGCCGTACTGAAAGAGGAGGATAGGCGATCGACGCCGATCCGACCTCCCTACGCAGTGTCGGAGTCGCTTTTTCAGAGTGAGTGTCCCACTTGCGAGAGCAAGGCCTGTGTCGCTGCCTGTGATGAAGCGATCATCGTCGTCGACGGGGAGGGGACTCCGGTCCTCGATTTTGCGAAGAGTGGGTGTACCTTCTGTGAGGATTGCGCCCAGGCATGTGAGGCGGAGGTTCTGAGCCTACGGGACGGACCGGAGCGGATCAATGCCCGTTTCGTCATCGAGACTGATTCGTGTATGGCCCATCACGGAACCATCTGTTTCGCCTGCAAGGAACCCTGTCTGGAGGATGCGATTCTCTTCAACGGGCTCTTCAACCCTGTGATCGACGACGAAAAATGTACGGGTTGCGGTTTCTGCGTGAGTCGCTGTCCCACCCATGCGATCCGTGCAAGCGCCACGCCACTATTCTCGACTGAGGGGGCGAAGTGACGGGGTATAATGTCGTGAAACCATGGTAAAAGGAGATTCGGATGGAGATGAATCAACAGGAGAGGCTGCAAAAAGCCTTCCCCAAGCTACTCTCACGCATCGACGAAGAGATCGAGGAGCTGCGCTATCTGGCCGTCGTAGACGTCAACGAGTACGATCCCGAGATCGACGACGATTTCGACGAGATCAACCCCGACGACTACAACTATATGGTCTACCTCCCCGAGCGAGTCAGCAAAGCGATCGGAGAGGAGCTGCTAAAGAGGTTGCCGGAGATCATCGTAGAGGAGGGGATCTTCGAAAATTTCCTTGCCTCCGAAGAGGATCTCTTCGGCGTCAAGGATGCGAGCGATCGGGAAGAGGAGGTGGCGATGAAACTCCTCGCCGTCATCGAAAAGCAGCTCGATTGATCCGGAGAACAGCGAAAGGAAATCCCATGATGCGCATCATAATCGCATGGTTCCTGCTGATGGCAGGAGCTATGGCCGCACAGACCCATGCGCCGGTACAGGAGGTGGAGACCAAGGGGGCGGTGAAGGATATGGTCCTGGCGGCAGGGGATCGCCTGATCGTCGGTACCGGGCAAAGCCTTTTGCAGGTCTACGACTATGTGCAGAAACGTTTCGTCAAAGAGATCCGCATCCCCGACATCAAGGATTTCATGGGAGACACGATTCCGGCCCACGTCTCCAGCGTCGACTATATGGACGGAAGGTATCTGCTGCTCAGTGACAGCGGAAAAGGGGGATATTCAGACCTGCGGATCCACGAGAACAATGTGACCAAACAGATCCTAGGCGCGGAGGATCAGAAAGCGGTGATCAAAGCCCGCTTTATCGACAAAGATCATGTGCTTCTGGGCTATCTCAGCGACGAAGTCTCCCTGCTGGATCTGCGTACGAAAAAGGAACTCTACCTGAAGCAGCTTAATGAGTCGAAGTTTTCCGATTTCGCTCTCAATGCCGACCGGAGTCTGGCGGCCTTCAGCTGTGAAAGCGGGGAGATTACGGTGATCGAGACGCGAACGGGAAAAGTCGTCGCCCATCTGAGTGGCCAGAATGTGGACAATGTCTTCAAGGTGGACATCAAAAAGGAGTACGTGGTCGGCGGGGGGAAAGACCGGCGGGCTTCCTGGTACAATTGGAAGAGCGGAAAGGGGGGATATTTCCAGGCCTCCTTCATGGTCTACGCCGCGGCTCTGAGTCCCAGTGCCGAGCGGGCCGCCTATGCGATGGACGAGAACGACGACATCAGTGTCTACGATCTGAGACTGGGAAGCAAAATTGCCGTCCTCAAAGGTCAGAAGAGTACGATCAATACCATTATTTTCAAGAACGAGCAGACCGTGTTCGCTGCGGGTGATGGGAAACGGATCACCATCTGGAAGATCAAATAAGGAGAGAAGATGAACATTTCGAGTATCGTCGTTCAATGCAAGAGCGAGCATTACGACCAGGTCAAAGAGTGGTGCGAAACAAGCGAAATCTGTGAATTTCATTTCGGGGATCAATCCAAAGGAAAGATCATCGTCACCATCGAAGGGGAAGATGTCAGTGAAGAGATCGAAAAGCTCGTCAAGATCCAGCAGGCTCCCTACGTCATCGCCGCCGATATGATGATGACCTATCAGGAAGATATGCTGGACGAGGAGATCCGGGCGATGGAGGAGGCGCCACCGGCCCCTGACTGGCTCAACGATCCCAATACGAAGGCCGAAGATATCGTCTATCATGGGGATCTGAAGAAGAAGCTTTAAGCCATTCACAACCTTCGGATGATTCGTGAGAAGGGGGATAACAGATTATCCGTGGATCCTCCGTTCGTGTGCTAAGAAGTCCGAGGACCGGGAAAGCAGGCAGAAACGCTTAGCTATAATAGAGGTAAAAAGCAGAGTCCTGGGCATGAAACACGATCGAAGAGCGACACTGAAATGGCTGGTGGGTTCGGGAGCGGCACTTTTTCTGGGCGGCTGTGGAAAAGGACCGGAACCGGGGGAGCCCTCCAGGAGGCGATATCAGGTCTATCTGACGACCGACGACGGACCGCTGCGGGGAAGCGAGAATGTGGATCGGGTGATCCGGGAGACCGGTGTGCCCATGACCGCTTTCGTCGTGGGAAGACACGCCCAATCCTCCGCCTATCGGGCACGGCTCGATGCCTACCGGAAAAATCCCCACATCCGATTGGCCAATCACAGTTACACGCATGCGGATGGCCGCTATGCCGATTACTACCGGCATCCCCAGCATGTCCTGGAGGATTTCGAAATGAATGCCCGAATCCTGGGATTGAGCGGCAAAGTGGGTCGCTTGCCCGGCCGGGACAGTTGGCGTCTGGGGGGAAGAAGATATGATGCGGACCGAAGCGCCCGGGCGGCGGCGGATCTTCTGGCGCAGCACGGTTATCGCCTCTACGGTTGGGATCTGGAGTGGACCCACACCCATTCGGGTGCCCCCATCGGCACGGCGGAAGTGCTGGGCCGCAAGATCCGACACCAGCTCGAGAAGGGGCATTGCTACACCCCGGGGCACCTGGTTCTGTTGATGCACGATCAAATGTTCCGTGGACGGGGAGCGATGGAGGAGTTACGACGACTCATCCAATCGCTGCAGAACGATCCTGCGATCGAGCTGCAGGATCTGGAGAACTATCCGGTCTTCGGTCCCATTCGGCTCCCCGCATCCTCCAAGGGGACCAAGCTGATCAAGGGTCCGACGACGGGAGTGAGTGAAACGACCCCCGTCGATCCCCTGAAATTTGCCCATTAACAGCTCCAAAGGTACTGAATGAGTTACTTTCCCGCATTTTTGCAACTGGAAGAGAAGCGGATCCTTCTCGTCGGGGGTGGGAATATCGCCGAAGAGAAGCTGGAGAAGCTCCTGGATTTCAGCAAAGAGATCGTCATCGTGGCGACCGAGGCCAACGAAGGGGTCCGGAGAATGGCGAAGGAACACTGCCTGAGTCTCCTAATCCGCCCCTACCGCCGTGAAGAGGTGCTGGAGTACGACATCGTCGTCGTCGCCACCGATACCGTGGATCTGCACCGGCAGATCTTCGAAGAGACCCGAAGGAGCCGGGTCCTGGTCAACAGTGTGGACGACACCCGCTATTGCGATTTCATCTTTCCCTCCTACGTGAAGCGGGGGGACCTGACCGTGGCATTCTCCACCTCGGGAGCCTCGCCGGCTTTCGCCAAGCAGATCCGCCGATGGTTCGAGGGGATCCTTCCTTCGGGAGTGGAAGAGTTCCTGAGGGAAATGAGGTCCCTGCGCAGGAGCCTTCCCAAGGGACCGGAGCGGATGCGTAATTTCGAGGAGAGAGCCCGAAGATTCATCCAGGAGAACTTCCCGAACAACCCTGAGCGATGAGATACCGTCGGGAGTTCCGAGCCGCTTTCAAAGCGTCGATTCCGGTGATGATGGGATACAGTGTGCTGGGATTCGCTTTCGGGCTTCTGATGAGCTCCCAGGGATATCCCTGGATCGTACCGGTAGTGATGTCCCTGGTGATCTACGCCGGAGCTCTTCAGTTTCTCGCTTTGGGATTCTTCCAGGCCAAGGTGGGCTTTCTTCAGATTTTCTTGGCGTCGATCTTCGTCAATGTCCGCCAGGCCTTTTACGGTCTCTCTCTATTGAGGAAGTTCAAAAAAGCGGGGAGGGTTCGTCCCTATCTGATCTTCGCGCTCACCGACGAAACCTATGCACTGATGACGACATTGCCGGAAGACCCCCGGCTCAAGCGGCGATGGTATCTTTTTTTCCTCTCGGCCCTGAATCAGAGCTATTG
>JALWPZ010000269.1 GCA_026994745.1 Campylobacteraceae bacterium
TCATGGTCAACACGGCACGGATCTCGGAACTCATTGCCGAGAACCAGGACTTTGAAATCCCTGACGCCATCGCCGAGGGAAGGGATATCTACGGTTCCCAGACCTTCGACCAGCACCTGTATGATCTGGTGGAGGCCGGAGTGATTACCGAAGCGGTAGCTATGGAAAATGCCACTTCGCCTTCCGACTTGAAACTGCGGCTGCAGGGAATCGGTCAGGCCAGCGCCAAAAACAGTAAGGAAGAAGCCGGGAAAGGGATGAGTACAATGGACAATCTGGATGCCTATGCCTTTAAGGATGATGAGGAGAGTCAGGGAGGAGGGTTCTGATGTTCACTCCTCGCCATACACTTCTGGTCCAGATCGGACGGTAAGTCAGGGGATCATCCATATCGATGATCAAGGGTTGAACCAAAATTCGGGTTCAACTGCTTTTTATCGGAAAGTGGGTACCATTCCGCCCTAATTTATACAAAGGACAAAACGATGCTGGAAGGTATTATTAGAGAGAGTATCGGAAAGAGCAACGCCAAGAAGCTCAAACGAGATGGTTATCTAATAGCGAACATCTATGCGAAGGGGGTCGAGAATATCCATGCCGCCTTCAAACAGGGTGATTTCATTAGAACCGTACGACGCAAGGAGAACCTTGCTTTCCCCGTCAAAGTGGGAGACAAAGAGCTCAATGTCGTCATCCAGGAGTATCAACTCCATCCCGTTACGGGAGATATCCAGCATGTGGATCTTCGGGTGGCAATTCCCGGCGAAGTGACCGACTATCTGGTTCCCGTCAAGACCGTGGGAACTCCCAAGGGTCTGAAAAACAAGGGAGTGCTGGTCATTACCAAGCGCCGCCTCCGCGTCCGTGGCCCCATCGAGAAGGTTCCCGCCAACTTCACCCTGGATGTCAGCGATCTGGATCGGGATGAGTCGATCCTCGTTCGGGACATCGAAGCTCCCGAGGGGTGCCGACTGATGGACCGCCCCCACGTCTCCGTCTGCGGTGTGATCAAAGCCCGCTAAGCCCATGACGCTCTTCGTCGGATTGGGGAATCCCGGACCGGCATACGAGCGAACCCGCCACAATATCGGCTTTCGCGTCCTCGACGCGATGCTCGCAACTCTTCATCCCCGTTCCATCTCCAAAACGAGTTTCCATGGCGAACTTTATCGCGACAAAGATCGGTTTTTCCTCAAACCCACCACCTATATGAACCATTCGGGGATCAGCGTCCAGGCCGTGATGAACTTTTACAAGATCCCTCTGGAGAATCTGGTGGTGATCCATGACGATATCGACCTGAAATTTCCCGAATTGCGCCTGAAACGGGGAGGGGGCAACGGAGGTCACAATGGCCTGCGCTCCATCGACGCCCTGTTGGGACGGGAGTACCTTCGGGTGCGCCTGGGAGTGGGGAAGCCACTCTACAAGAGCCAGGTGGCGGACTATGTGCTCGCTCCTTTCTCTGAGGAAGAGGAGCCGAAGGCTCAATGCCTGGCCGAATATGCCGCCCGGGTGGCGCTTCGGATTTCCCAAGAGCCTCTGGATGAGCTCAAATCCCGGTACACACTGAAAGCGACGGACGATCCCTGTGCCAGGTAAGCGTTATTTTCGTTACATCGCCTGGCGTTACCTCAAGAGCTTTTTGATCCTTTTGTTCGGTCTGAGCCTGGCGGTGGTCTTTATCGATTATCTCCAGAATGCCCATCGTATCAGCGGCGGGGTGAACCACCGGATTCTCTATGTCTTTTTTACCTGGGAGTATATGCTGGCCCTGCTCTATCCCCTGACAATCCTCCTGGCTCTGGCCTGGACCCAGGTGAGCTTCATCCGGCAGAACATCTTCGTCGCTCTCTACTCGTTCGGCTACAGTCGGCGGCAAATCTTTCGTCCCTTCTTCCTGATGGCGCTCTTGATCTATCTGATCTTTCTGGGGCTGCAGAATACCCAATTCGCTTATGGTAGAAGCCAGGCGGGGGCAATCCTGCGCAATGCCGAGGCGCAGCAGAAGGTGAAGGATCTCTTTTTCAAATACAACGGGGATTTTGTGTACGTACGGGAGCTCGATCCGGTGGCCAAAATCCTCAAGGGGGTGACGCTCTTCGAACTGAAAGATCGAAAGGTGGATGCGACGATCCGAATTCCAAAGGCGGAGTATCGGGGGGATCACTGGGTCGCACTCCGTGGAGAGATCCGTAAGAAGCGCTACGACTCCCACGGAGAGGTCTCGGGGTTCGAAGAGAGGAGGCTGCGGAACTACAGCCTTCTGGAGGGGTACCGTCCCAAGGTGGTCAAGCTGATCTACGAAGGGAAAGCCCTCACACTGGCCGACGGATTGCGTGCCTGGTACCTGCTCCATCGACAGGGCCTGGACAGCTCCCTGGTGCGGGCGACGCTCTACAATCTGCTGATGATGCCGCTCTTCGCTCTGGCGTTAATGCCGATTCTTTTCCTGGTGACACGGCCCTATCAGCGTTTTGTTCGGATGGAGCGTCTCTGGATCGTGAACCTTGGGACCAGCCTTCTGAGTTGGGCCTTCTTTTTCGCCATGTATCGCTTGGGAATCAGCGGCGC
>JALWPZ010000270.1 GCA_026994745.1 Campylobacteraceae bacterium
GTGCCCTCCAGCCCACGGCCCTCCCGGATATAGGGTTTGCAGAAGCCCTCGACCATGCAGGCCCCCGCCTTGCCCCGCCACTCACCGCTCTCCAGATAGTGCAGCATCTCCTCTTCGTCGAAGTTGGCGAAACGGTAATGGGTGGCGGAGAGATCCAGGAAATAGCGCCGGAACGATTTGAGATGGGCGCAACTGACGATGGTGATCTCGCTGCCGCTGATCAAGCGCAGGATCCGCTCGGCGTCGGCCCGATCCTTCGCCTTGCGCAGGATCTCCCCCGAAGGCCCAGCCACCACCGTGTCGGCCACCAGCAGAGGCATCTCCAGGCCGAAGGCCGCCTGGGCCGCTTCCAGCTTCCCTTTGGAGGCGTGATAGACGAATCTGCGGGCATCGTCGATCCGCAAAGACTCCTCGTCGAACTCCACGGGAGACTGGATAAAGCCGATGCCGAAATCCCGGAGGAGCTTGGCACGGCTTTTGGAAGCGGAACAGAGGCGGATCATGAGAAACTCCTCTGGAGTTTTTCAAGTGAGGAGTATTTGTAGCGTGGGATTGCTATCCCACGAAACAGTGAATGGTGAATGGTGAATGGTGAATGATTTCGGTGGGCTTTGGCGACCCCATAATTTCTCATTTCTATCTTCTCATTACTCATTACTTAGAGGCCTCTCAGGCTGATTCCCAGCCAGACGGCCACCAATCCCAGAGCGATGTTGATGGGCAAAAGAAGATTGGGGATGTTGGCCACCAGCCCTTTGGCCCCCGCCAGATCTCCCGCGTTGAAGCGACGCTGAGCCCGGATACGCTTGATGTACATATAGGTGTAGTTGAGCGCCATGACGGTCCAGATGATCTCTTTGCCGATGAAGATCGCTTTGTCGGGCCCTTGATGGCCTCCCAACGCAATGGCCATGATGAGCCCCGTAACGACGATCAGAACGATGAAGGGCATGACCAGATTGAAGAGGCGTCCGGTGATCTGCAGGGTCTTGCCCAGTTTGATCCCGGGATCCTCGATGCTCTGCATTGCCGGATGGACCGCGACACGGATGGCGATCATCCCGCCGATCCAGACGATGGCCCCCAGAACATGGAGAAAGACGATGAGGTGCGCGTAGTTTTGAAAGATGTTTTCCATACACAACTCCTTTAATTCCGAGTAAATTTATCAGAAATTTACCGGAAATTCATTAATCATCTTTCGACGTGGGATAGCAATCCCACGCTACATCCACTCCGTTGCTAGTTACTCGTTATTCAAAGATCCAACACCCTGAACTGCTCGTCCAGGTATGCCTTGGCCGCTCTCATCGCTTCGGGAAGCTTCTCGGGCAGCTTGCCGCCGGCCTGGGCGAAGTCGGGGCGCCCTCCCCCACCGCCGCCCAGGATCGGGGCGATCTCTTTGATCCAGTCTCCGGCTTTGACGGGGGTGTTCTTGCTGCCGGCGGCCAGGAGGACCTTGTCGCCCTTCTTCTGGAAGAGCATTACCGCCACTTTTTCGTGACGGTTCTTGATCTCGTCGATCATCTTCTTGATGTCCCCGGGCCCGATCTCGTCGACGATGACGGTGATCTCGCCGATCTTCTCCTCGGAGAGTTCCTTGGCCCCTCCGGCCAGAGCGGCGTCCAGTTCGCTCTTGAGGGTCTTGACCTGCTCCTTGAGCTTGCGCACTCCGGTGAGGGGATCGGGGTTCTTGAGCTCTTCGCTCAATCGCGCCCGCTCGTTGCGCAGCAGTTCCACCTGACGCAGCGCCTCTTTGCCGCAGACCGCTTCGATCCGCCGGACCCCGGCGCTGACCCCCGACTCTTTGGTGATCAGGAACAGTCCGATCTCGGCGGTGTTGTGGACGTGGGTGCCGCCGCAGAGTTCGATGGAGGCGTCGCCCAGTTTGACCACCCGTACCTCGTCGCCGTATTTTTCGCCGAAGAGCGCCATCGCCCCCGCCTTTTTGGCCTCGTCGATGGACATCACTTCGGTCCGGGCGGGGATCGCCCGATCGACCTTGTCGTTGACCCAGGCTTCTACGGAGCGGATCTCCTCCGGGGTCAACGCCTTGGGATGGCTGAAGTCGAAACGCAATCTCTCCGCCTCCACCAACGATCCCGCCTGGGTCACATGCTCGCCCAGAATGTCGCGAAGCGCGGCGTGCAGCAGGTGGGTAGCGCTGTGGTGCTTGGCGATCTGGCGGCGGGAGTCGTCCACGACCGCTTCCACCGTTTCCCCGACCCGCAGGACACTCCCCTCGGTATCCACCAGGGAGAGGTTGAGATCGTTGAATTTCCGGGTATCCAGGACCTTGATATTGGGGCCGCCGTCCCAGACGATCAGCTCGCCCCGGTCGCCCACCTGTCCCCCCGACTCGGCGTAGAAAGGGGTGGGATCCAGCATCACCCAGCCCATTCCGCTGAGCTCCTGGACCTCCTGATACCCCTCGTCCAGCAGGGCGACCACCCGGCTCTCCACGTCGGTCAGCTCGTAGCCCACGAAGCGGTTGACGCCGTGCTTCTCCTCCAGGGCCTTGAAGTCCCCGCTGACGGCCGCGTCGCCGCTGCCCTTCCAGGCGGCCCGTGATTTGGCCTTCTGCTCGGCCATCTTCTCCTCGAAGCCTTTACGGTCCAGCTCGATCCCCTTCTCCCGCAGCATATCCTCCGTCAGATCCAGGGGGAAGCCGTAGGTGTCGTAGAGTTTGAAGGCCACCGCTCCGCTGAAGACATCCTTGGTCCGGGCCAACTCCTCGGCGAAGAGTTTGATCCCCGCTTCGATTGTCTCGAAGAAGCGCTCCTCCTCCAGCTTCATCGCCGTCTTGACCGCTTCGGCCCGCTTGGGGAGGTAGTCGTAGTGCTCCCCCATCTGCTTGACCAGGGTATCGACCAGCCGGTGCATGAAGGGCTCGCGCATTCCCAGGAGGTAACCGTGGCGGATCGCCCGGCGCATGATCCGCCGCAGAACGTAGCCCCGCCCCTCTTTGTCGAAATTGACCCCCTGGGCCAGCAGAAAGGTCGTCGAGCGCAGATGGTCGGCGATGACCCGGTAACTGGCGACGGTATCCTCGCTGGGCCCGCGGCCCACCACTTCGCTGATCTTTTCGATCAGAGGTTTGAAGAGGCTGGAGTCGTAATTGTTGAAGACCCCCTCCTTGATCGCCACGACCCGCTCCAGCCCCATCCCGGTGTCGATGGAGGGTTTGGGCAGGGGATGAAGCACCCCCTCGCTGTCGCGCTCGTACTGCATGAAGACCAGGTTCCAGATCTCCAGGAAACGGTCCCCGTCGCCCCCCATGTGGTCCTCGGGGCCATGGAAGTGCTCGGCCCCCTGGTCGTAGAAGATCTCGCTGCAGGGACCGCAGGGGCCGGTGTCGCCCATCTGCCAGAAGTTGTCCTTGTCCCCGAAGCGCATGATCCGCTCTTCGGAGATGTGCTCTTTCCAGTATTCGTAGGCTTCGTCGTCGCTCTCGTGGACCGTCACCCAGAGCTTCTCGACGGGAAGGTTCAGATACTCCTCGCCCGTGACGAATTCCCAGGCGTAGGCGATGGCTTCCTTCTTGAAATAGTCGCCGAAGCTGAAGTTCCCCAGCATCTCGAAGAAGGTGTGGTGTCGGGCGGTGTAGCCCACATTGTCTAGATCGTTGTGCTTGCCCCCGGCGCGGATGCAGGTCTGGGAGCTGGTGGCCCGGGGCGGCTCGGGGATGGGGGCTTCCCCCGTGAAGATGCTCTTGAACTGCACCATCCCGGCATTGGTGAAAAGCAGCGTCGGATCGTCGGGCACCAACGGAGAGCTGGGAACGACCTTGTGGCCTTTGGAAGCGAAATAGTCCAGATAGAGTTTGCGGATATCCATTATGAATGTTCCTATGCGATAAATTGGGGGTATTTTAACACAAGGCGGCTACAGCGGCCTTGTGAGTCATTGGTCATTAGTTACTGGGGGCTGGACTTCAGCCCTGCAATACGGGCTTGAAATCCCAACCTCATCTTATAGTGTTGCAAAGCAACGCCCAAAAACTCCTCACTCCTCGTTCCTCACTCTATCGATGATCTTCCACATCTCCTCCTCGGGCATCACTTCCACCCCGAGCTGCTTCGCCTTCTCGTACTTGCTGCCGGCATCCTCTCCGTAGATCACGTAGTCGGTCTTTTTCGAGACCGAGCCGGTCACCTTGGCCCCCAGGCTCTCCAGCAGGGCTTTGATCTCGCTACGGGGGCGCTTCATAGTGCCGGTAAGGACCACATGTTTTCCGGTGAAGGGGGATTCTTTCACCTCTTTTTTCTGTGGGGCTTTGGGTTGAACGATCTTCATAAGCCGCTCCACCTTCTCCCGGTTGACCCGGACGAACTCCAGGAAGCTCTCGGCCATCTCCTCTCCGAAGCCCTCGATGGCCATCAGGCTCTCTTTGTCGGCGTTCAGGAAATCCAGGCCAAAGGTCTCGCAGATCTTTTTGCTGGCCACCTCCCCGATGTGCTCGATCCCCAGGGCGTTGACGAAACGCCAACACTCCCGCCCCTTGCTCGCCTCGATGGCGTCCAGGAGGTTTTTGGCCTTCTTCTCTTTGAAGCCTTCCAGCTTGAGCAGGTCTTCCATCCTCAGGTGGTAGAGATCCTCCACCTCCTTGACCAGCCCCGCCTCGTAGAGCTGCTCGACGATCTTGTCCCCCAGGCCGTCGATGTTCATGCACCCCTTGGAGGCGAAATAGATGATGGAATTGACAACCCGTGCCGGACAGTTTAGATTCTGGCATTTGACCAGCGGCCCCTCGTCCAACACTTCGCTGCCACAGACCGGGCAGTGGGTGGGTCGCTCGATGGGGCGCTCCTTACCCGTGCGATACTGCTTGAGCACGCTGACGATCTTGGGGATCACGTCGCCGCTGCGGATCAGGGTCACCATATCGCCGATGCGGATGTCGAGCTTGGCGATGTAGTCGTAGTTGTTCAACGTCGCCCGCTCCACGATCACCCCTTCCACCTCCACCGGCTCCAGCACCGCCACGGGGGTGATGACCCCGGTGCGCCCCACCTGGGGGATGACGTCGAGGAGGCGCGTCTGCTTCTCCACGGCGGGGAATTTGTAGGCGACCATCCATCGGGGATACTTTACGGTATAGCCCAGTGCCTCCTGCACGGCGATACGGTCGACCTTGACCACCATGCCGTCGAGCATCACCTCCAGGGTCCCCCGCATTCGGGTCAACTCCTCGTAGATCGCCTCGATCTCTTCGGCCGTTTTGCAGACCCGGCGAATGGGAGGTTTGCGAAATCCCAGGTCGTAGACATAGGCCATCGCATCACTGAGATATTCGTAGCTCAGGTCGTTGACCCCGATCCCCCAGGGTTGGAAGATCAGGTTCCGTTTGGCGGTGATGGAGGGGTCCAGCTGCCGCAGGCTCCCGGCGGCGGCGTTGCGGGGGTTGGCGAAGGGGGGTTCCCCCGCTTCCACCCGCTCCTTGTTGATCCGCTCGAACTCCTTGAGGGTCATCAGCACTTCGCCCCGGATCTCGATGAGACTTTTGTGCTCGATGTCCAGGGGGATCGACTGGATCGTACGGGCGTTGTTGGTCACATCCTCCCCCTCGACCCCGTCGCCCCGGGTGATCGCCTGCTTGAGCAAGCCGTTCTCGTAAATGAGGTTGAGGCTCGCCCCGTCGAATTTGGGCTCGACGTAGTAGCGCTCGCCGGGGAACTGCTTTTCGATGCGCTGCATCCACTCCTCGAACTCGGCAGCGTCGAAGACATCCTCCATGCTCCACATCCGGCTCAGATGCTTCGCTTTGACGAAGCCCTCCTTGATGGGGGCGCCGACTCGCTGCGTCGGTGACGTGGGGTCGATCTGGTCGGGGTGGGCCTTTTCGTACTCTTCCACCTCCCGATAGAGCTTGTCGTAAACCTCGTCGGTCACCAGAGGGTTGTCCTCGACATAATAGGCATAGGCCCACTCTTTCAGCTTCCGTACCGCTTCTTTGTACTCTTGGGGGCTCTGGATCATCGTTCCTCCTGAAAATCTCTGGAAAACTATAACGAAATTGGCGCCGTTCCCCTCTTTTGCGACTCTGGTTGCATCGCGGTTCACCCAATGTGAATACAATTTCGCAAAACATACTCAAAGGAGCATCAACCATGCTGATCAAAAAAGAACATGCTATCGCACTCTACAACGTCCTGGGCGAAGAGAACAAAGGCGCCCATTGCCAAATCTCCGTCGCCGCCGAGCGGGAACCCTATAATGAACTGAACCTCTCCAACCTTCTGGAGATCGGCAGCAGCCGGGTGGAGTTCCGCCTCTCCTACTGGGGGCGCAACCTGGTCCACCTGCTGGATGAAATGATCCAGAACGACAAACTGGACATTCCCGCCAACTGGAGCGAGGGGTACCGCTGGGTCGGCAGCGAAACCATCGCCATGATCGAGGCCGCCATGAAGAACGGAGGCTACGTCGGCCCCCTGGCCGAGGAAGCCCTCGTCGAGCGCGGCTTCGCCGAGAAGGTCCGCGACGAGCACTGCGGTGAATGCGTCAAGCTTAACGAATACGCCGAGGCGCTCTACGAGATCTATCTCCACAGCCATCCCAAACTGGAGATCCCCCAGAACCTGGCCAACTTCATCGTCTCCATCCCCGAAGGCCCCGCCGAGAAGAACGCCCTGGATTACGAGGGCCGGGAAGCGGAGCTGCTGGAGTCCATGCGCCTGCTGAGCTATAGCGTGCCCAACACCGACATCTTCACCCTCAACCGCCTGGGCAAAGCCGTCAAAGAGGCGATCACCCACATGGCCTATCCCTACGACGCGGTGATCAGCGAGGAGTACCTGCACATCCTGGCCCTCTATCTGGACCAGGGCTTCGACGCGCTGAACGACAAAGAGAAGGAGCTCATGGAGTCCCTGGCCCTCATCGACGCCGAGGGCAAGCTTCTCAAAGGGGGCGAAGCGCTTGAAGAGGTACTGCACATCCTGAAAGAGGGAGCCTACTGGCCCGCGAAAACCTTCGACCTGGAGGCCCTGGACGTCGAGATCCTCAAAGGGATCGACGAAGCGATGAAGCGCCACGAGTCCAACCCCGAGGTGCTCCCCACCCCCCAAGAGATCCGCCACTACCTGCTGGATCTGCCGCTGAAAGAGTACAAGGCCGTCAAGGAGCACTACGGACGCCGCCTCAATCAGGAGATGGGTTATCAGAAGAAAGAGGAGCTCAAAAAGAAATTCGCCGAGGCCCTGAGCGTCGAAGAGCTCTTCAAGAGCTTCTACGAAAAAGGTAACCACTGGCAAGAGAGGCTCATGGACGTCATCGAGGAGTCCCTGATGACCCTCAAGAGCTTCAGCCTCGTCGAGGCCAAGATCAGCGAGGACGGCAAACTCTATTACGAAATGACCCCCGAGGGTCGCATGGTCTTCGAGGATCAGAAAGAGAAAGGCACCCGGGAGATCAGCGCCCCCGCCGTCAAAGCGATCACCGTCCGCGAGAGCGAGTTCGGCGCCCCCAATGTGGAGTGGTATAACGCGGCCAAGTCCGAGCACCTGGTGGGCGGCGGCGCCCCCACCCATTCGGGCAAGGTCTACGCCGACCTGGCCTACAACGTGGAGCGCAAACCCCACGTCACCCGCTTCGAGCTGCAGATTCTGCACAAGCTCCCCGAGAGCGGCTACACCGTCGAGAAGCTCTACGGTGACTTCGACGAGACCCTGCGCGAGGAGGTCACCTACGGACTCAACAAGCTCGAAGCCCGCGGCTTCGTCGAGATCCTGCCCGACGGCGGCGTAGTGGTCACCGAGGCGGGTCATCTGATCAAGCGGGCGCTTTCGGGTACCCCCGAGAGTTTCGGCAACGCCCTCAATCCCCTGGTGGTCCGGGTCCTGGAGGCGCTGCACGAAGTGGGTAACCTCTACGTCAAGGAGCGCAAGGTCCGCATCCTGCCCAGGAACATCAAAGAGGCCATCGAAATCTCGGGCCTGGATCCCGAGACCTTCGACAAGGCTCTCACCGTGGCTCGCAACGCCCGCTTCGTCGGTCACACCAGCATCAACGAGGCCGGCCTGGACATCCTGGAGGCCTACGAGATCCTCAACGACTGAGAACCGTTAACCCTCGCGGGGTAGAATCCCCGCTGAAACCTACAAAAAGGAAACGATCATGGCAGAAGAAAGCAAAGACCCCGTAGCCAAAGAGGTCGAAAGCCGACGCAAAGAGATCCAGACAGCCCTCAAGCTGCTCTTCAAACTCAACATGAAACTGACCGACTGGGACGTACCCGAGGCCAACGACCGGGAGGCCGCCCAGATGATCCTCCAGGTCATGAAGGAAGAACTCGACCAGATCAAGGCGGAAGTGGAAGCCGGTAAGTACGACAACTACTGAGCTTCCCCATGATCAACCCCGACTTCCTCCGCCTCTTCTTCTCCACCGCCAGCATCGACCGCTGGAACGACCAGATCCGTCCCGTCGACTTCGTCGAGCTGGACAAGCAGTCCCACAAGATGATCACCGTCTGGCTCCTCGGGCGTATCGAAGAGGAGGAGAACGGCCTCGCCATCGACTGGAACCGCCTCATCGGCTATGGTATCGTGGAGTTCGCCTACCGCGCCGTCGTCACCGACCTGAAGCCTCCGGTCTTTCACCATCTCCTGCACCACAAAAAGCGGGAGCTCGACGCCTTCGTCCGAAAAAGCCTCGAAGGGATGGTCGATGATGAGTTTATGGATCTCTTCGAGGAGTACACCCGTTCGGACGAGGATCTCCTGGAACGCAGGATCCTCAACGCCGCCCACTTTCTGACCAGCCGCTGGGAGTTCGGAATTATCTACGATTTCCATCCGAAAGCCTACGGCGTCCACCGGATCAAAGAGCGGATCGACGGCGAGGTGGAGGAGTACCTGGAGCTCACCGGCGTCCGCCGCCTGGAGATGGGACGCAAGAGCCGGGATTTCCTGGAGCTCTGCGCCATGCTCCGCTTCCAGCGACGCTGGGCCAAAACGCCCCGTCTCCCCCAGACCTCGGTACTGGGGCATATGCTCTTCGTCGCCGTCACCGCCTGGCTGCTCAGCCGCGAATACGGCGCCTGCCCCCGCAAACGAGTCAACAACTTCTATGCCGCCCTCTTCCACGACATCGCCGAATCCCTCACCCGGGACATCATTTCGCCCGTCAAATACGGAGTCGAGGGCCTCGACACCCTCCTGAGCGACTACGAAAAGAGCGTCGTCGAAGAGACCCTCCTCCCCCTGCTGCCCCGCTATCTCCGCGACGAGATGCGCTACTACGTTACCGACGAGTTCGCCGACAAGATCCGGCCCGACGGCCGGCTGAAGGTGATCGACGACCCTGAACTGATGACCACCGAATACAACTCCGACAGTTTCGACGGCATCGACGGCTCCCTGATGAAGGTCGCCGACCACATCGGCGCCTACATCGAAGCCAGCGCCTCCATCGACAACGGCGTCGCCCCCCGCCACCTGCTCGAAGCGAAAGAGGAGTTGTTGAAGAAATATCGTGGCTTTACGATCTATGGCACAGATATCGGAGAGCTTCTGAAAGAACTTTGATTCGAAGGTGTTCGATCGTTCCCTTCCATACCTAAGGTGGAAACGAATAAGATACAAGTCTTTTTTCTGATCTTAATACTTTCGGTATAAATGCTCTCAGAATGAAATACCCAAACTTTTGTTTGCTCGTACATAGCGAGACTTTTCCATTGTATTACGGGCTGGCTACCTAGTTCCATCTCCACAATGTGATGATGAAGATGATGAGAAAAACGATCGTCAAGTTCATATAACTCATGGCATAAAAGACTTTGGCCTGTGGGGGTATCGTCTGCCGATGCGTCTCCGGAAGAATGTTCCCTACCTCCGGCATGGCAAGGACTTTCTCTTCTCCGTGGGGGGCCTGGGAGATCATCTCTGTCAAATCCTCCCCCGCTTTGACTTTTCGCATATGCTCGCCGTTTTTCCACCGTTTCGATGCGGAAACATCGTAGATTTTCCCCTTGTAGCCTATGTAGGCGGGAGCCCCCTCTTTTCCGTTGAAGTGCGCCAGTTCACTCAGGGTCATATCCCTGTAGCCGGTATCCAGGGCTTTTTTCACTCCTCCTTTCAACTTCGGGGCGATAAAGAGAATGACATAGAGCGCGGAAAACACCATGACCAGGAAAAGCAGGATCTTGATGCCCAGCAACAT
>JALWPZ010000271.1:0-882 GCA_026994745.1 Campylobacteraceae bacterium
CTGCTCTTCCAGCAGCCGCTACAGCAGACCGTACGATTCCAGCTCGGCCGCCTCCGTCTCCTCGAAGCGGCTGCACAGCCGATACACATCCCGCGCGCACACCTCCAGGCGACGACGACTATGCTTGGAGCGCGCATCCTCATACGCGTTGTCCGTCCCGTCACTCTGGATGTAGCGCCCCCGCAGCCCCTGCGGCACCGTGGCATACAGCGAAGGGTGGGCCTTCTCCAGCGCATGCAGAAAGACCCGGATCGTCTCGCAAAACAGACCCAGACGCGTCAGCGCTGCCATGTTACTCATCACGTGCGTCGAGTCCAGCCGCTGGCGGCTCACGTCCGTGCCCAGCGCCTCGAGGATCCGATCCGTCGTCCGCACGAAGGCGGCCTTCCCTCCATCCGCCGCCATCAGACGTGCCCGGAAGTTGTGCAGCGTCTTCTGCGGAAGGTGCGCCTCTTCCATCGTCAGATCCAACGCGTGGTGCCACTGCAGGTTGTACTCCAGCGCATCCAGCGCCCCCGCATCCGTCAGATCGAACATCTCCTTGAGGATCAGCACCCCGAGAATCGTCTCCACCGCCCGGTTCGGCCGGCCATTGTCCGCGCTATACAGATCCGCGAACTCTTCTTCATGGATCAGCTTCAGCGCCTGTGTGCGGAACACCTCCGCCCAGCTGCTCTTCAGCCGAGCCCTCTTCTGCTCCGGCATCAGCTGGCTGCTGGCGAACAGGTCCCGCTGAGGGCTTCGTCTTCGAAACATCTACCTGCGTCCTGTCCTGGGGGAACGAGTAAGCCACCACCCTCCAAATCTACGAAATCCCCTCGTTCTCCGGTACCCCTCCAGAGGGGGTTTTTACGAGAAAATCAATTCTACAGATCCTCAGCG
>JALWPZ010000271.1:892-2515 GCA_026994745.1 Campylobacteraceae bacterium
GCTGTATAGTAAGCGTCCTGTGAAACCACATACCGAAGGGGGCTGGAGATTTGTACACTTGACTCCATCGATTGGGGCACGGAGGGGGCGTGCTGAAGCTGGTGCTATGAATCGAGAGGAGGCAAGCGTGCAGAGCAAGCGGACGCGTATACGCCGGGACTGGTCTCAGGTGGTCCGGGAACAGGCGGCCAGCGGATTGAGCGTGCGGTCGTATTGTGAGCGTCACGGGATCAATGTGAGTCTGTTCTACCACCGGCGGCGTGAGTTGACCCGTGGGGGCGGGGTTGAAGAAGCAGTGGGGTTTGTGCGTCTGGAGGCGGTGGAAGCGGTGTCTTCCAGCGGGGTGACGATCGTGAGCCCTCAGGGTTGGCGGGTGGAAGTGGCGCCGGGGTTTGACGCAGGGACGCTGTGGCGTGTGTGGGATTGTCTGGAGTCTAGCGGGACATGCTCGCGCTGACGGGGGCCACGCGGATCTATCTGTATCGAGGGGCGGCGGACCTGCGCAAGTCGTTCGATGGCTTGTGCGGACTGGTACGGTCCCAGCTGAAGCAGGATCCGTTGTCGGGGGCGCTGTTCGTCTTCTGCAATCGTCGGCGGACCCTGGTGAAGATGTTGTATTGGGATACGGATGGTTTTGCGATCTGGCAGAAGCGCCTGGAGCAGGGAACGTTTCGGATTCCGCGCAGTACAGGCCCGGAAGCGTTGATCGATCGACGGATCCTGACGCTGCTCCTGGAAGGAGTGACACCCCGCCGCATGTATAGACGCTATTCGCGGAGTGCATGAGTTTTTTGCTCATGGGGAATGATGTTTTTTCAGGTCTGTACACTGGACAAGAAAACGAGGTGGAATTAGATTTGATTTCATGGTCAGGACGCTTTCCGAAGCGCTGGAGATTATCCGGTCGCAAGAGCAGCAAATAGCGCGTCAGGCACAGCAGATTGAGCGCCTGCAGGAGCAGGTGAATACGCTGAGCGAAGCGCTGAAATCTGCGCAGACGACGATCACCCGCCAGCAGCATCAAATCAACCGGTACATCGACCGCATCTATGGTCGCTCTTCAGAGCGACATGACCCTGATCAGCTGAGCTTCGAGCTGATGTTTCCAGGGGGCGTGGGCGAGCAGGATAAGTCGCCATCGCCTGTGCCGGAGCGGGACGATCCTTCCCCGCGTGCGGTGGCGCGTCCGAAAAAACGGCGCCGGTCGCATGGGCGTCTGCCCATCCCGGATCATCTGGAACGGGAGATCATCGAGCTGGATGTGCCGGAGGAGGAGCGGATCTGTCCGCAGACCGGCCAACCGATGATCCGCATCGGCTATGACGATACGGAGAAGCTGGAATACACGCCCGGGCGAGTGATGGTCAAGGTGTATCGGCGCTGGAAGTATGCCTCGCCGGATCGCAGCCAGGGCTACAAAGTGGGCATCCGCACCGCGCCGCTGCCGGACCATCCCATTCCCCGGTGCAAGGCGGAGTGCGGCCTGGTGGCCTATGCCATCGTGAGCAAGTTCGCCGATCATCTGCCCTTCTACCGTCAGGATGACATCTTCCGCCGGGAGGGACTGTCGATCCCGCGCTCCACGCTGGACGGATGGGCCTTGCAGGCGGGAGAAGTCCTCGG
>JALWPZ010000272.1 GCA_026994745.1 Campylobacteraceae bacterium
CCCATCGCCGAGGAGCTGGGTTGCGAGGGGAGGATCTACCCCTGTGACGTCAGCCGCCCCGAGGAGATCGTGGCCTTGCGGGAAGCCCTGGAGCGGGATTTCGGAAGCATCGATTTCATCGTGCACTCCATCGCCTTCGCTCCCAAGGAGGGACTCAGCGGTCGTTTCAGCGACGTCTCCAAGGAGGCTTTCAATATCGCCATGGAGATCTCGGTCTATTCGCTGATCGAACTTTCCCGAGAGCTACGCCCCATTCTCAACGAGGGGGGCTCGATCCTGACCCTGAGCTACTACGGCGGAGTGAAGTACATTCCCAACTACAACCTCATGGGGGTCGCCAAAGCGGCCCTGGAGAGCAGTGTCAAGTATCTGGCCGAGGATCTGGGGCGGGATGGGATCCGGGTCAACGCCATCAGCGCCGGGCCCATCAAGACCCTGGCCGCCGCCGGAATCGGAGACTTCTCCTTCATGCTCAAGTGGAACGCCGCCCACTCCCCCCTGCGCCGCAACGTCACCATCGAAGAGGTGGGCAACAGTGGAATGTACCTGCTCAGCGACCTCTCCAGCGCCGTGACGGGAGAGATCCACTACGTCGACGGCGGATTCAACATCATGGGTATGCCCGCGGTCAATTTCGACGAGAACGGCAAACCCCATATCGCCTGGAACGGGGAGAGTTGAGCACGGCGCAGTGCACTGAAAAAGAATTATGCCGAACACTAAACCCTCAACGCTCGATGCTCAACCCTCAACCCTCGATTCGTACGAATCGAAGAAAGCCTTCTATTCCAAAGTCCTGACGATCTACGGGCGCAAGCCGGTATTGGAGGCCTTGGAAGATCCGAGCCTGAAGGTCCATCGCCTGCATCTGGCAAAGAGCAACCGTCCCTCCACCGAATTGCGGCGGATGGTGGAGTTGGCCCGGAAACGGGGGGTGGAGATCCGGATTCACGAGAAGAAGGCGCTCTCCCGCATCTCCAAGAACGCCCGTCAGGATCAGGGGGTGGCGCTGGACCTGGTGCTGGAGAACCTGACGAGCCCGGAGGAGTTCCTGCGTGTGCATGGCGAGTACAGGATCCTGGCACTGGACCGCATCAGCAATCCCCAGAACCTGGGAATGATCGTCCGTTCCGCCGCAGCGGGGAATATCGACGGCATCCTGGTCGGGGGGAAGGGGAACGCTCCACTGGTTTCTCCCTTGAGCATCAAAGCCAGCGCCGGGACCCTCTTCAAGATCCCCATCCTTCGCAGCGATTCACTATATCGATCGCTCAAGAGCTTCCGTGAATCGGGGGCGACCCTTTATACCCTCGACTCCCACGCCGAGGAGAGTTATCGGGAGTGCGCCATCGCTCCCCGTTCGGTCTTCGTTCTGGGAAACGAGTCGGACGGGGTGAATCCGGAGATTTCGAAGCTATGCGACCGGAGAGTTTCGATCCCCATGCGGCGGGGGGTCGAATCGCTCAATGTGGCGGTCACCGCCGCGTTGCTCGCCTTCATGGAGTAGTCGGGTCTCAGAAAAAGAGTCTCTTTTTCGCCACGATCCCCGCTTTCATCATTCGATACATTTCGTAAGATTCGTTGGGGTACTCTTCGTAGGCCAGGATCTCGAACTCCTGAAAGATCCGGGGGAGCTCCCCCGGCTGCAGAAGAAAATCGGGGTTGGCGTCCCTGCGCTCGTTCTCGGGATGCTGCAGATAGGTTTCGACGAGGAAGATCCCCCCGGGACGCAGATGGTCCATCAACGGACGGATCAGGTTCCGATCGAGAAAATTGGTTTGAACGATGAGATCGTAGTCCGTCTGCTCCGGCAGACTCTCTTCCAGGTCGAGGAGATAGGTTTGGACCTTCGTCGAGACCTCCTCGTCCTGCACCCACTCCGTCAAAATCTGCAGGGCGACGGGGGAGAGGTCGATGGCATCCACCCTCCATCCCCGCTTGGCGAGCCAGACGCTGTTCCGGCCCGTTCCACAGGCCAGGTCGAGCGCCCGTCTCCCTTCCCCCTGGGCCGCGAAGCGTTCGAGCCAGGGGGAGGGAGGACGCCGCTTCCTGAGTTTCGGGTTCTCCAGATATTTTCGATCCCACTTTTCCTGATCCGATCGGGACATGGCCGCTCCTTGGAAATTCGTTGTGATAGAATATCGTAAAAAAGGGAGTGGGCCGATGTCGATGAGATGGGGATGGTTGCTGGTCGCCGGCATGCTGCTGGGCATGAGTGCCTGTACCAACGATCCCCAGACCTGGAAGGTCAAGAAGCGATACTTCGGTCTTGCCTCCCACTACGGCCCCGAGTGGGACGGGCGGTTGACGGCGACGGGGGAGACCTTTCGCAACAAGGAGCTCACCGCGGCGCACAAATCCCTCCCCTTCGGGTCCAAGGTCCGGGTGACACTGCTCTCGACCCAAAAGAGCGTGATCGTACGGATCAACGACCGGGGCCCCTACGTTCGCGGCAGGGAGATCGATCTGAGCGACGAGGCGGCGCGGCGGATCGGCCTGACCCGGCATGGCG
>JALWPZ010000273.1 GCA_026994745.1 Campylobacteraceae bacterium
TATCTCTGCTGGATAGTCTGGACGGTATGGTGGATGTTGGTAGATGCGGCGACTCCATCGTGGTTGCCCAGGACGAGGAGGTTTTCCTCCACATTGTCCTTGACCCATTTGGCGCACTCGTTGGGCTGGGGGCCGTAGTCCACTACGTCTCCCAGGCAGACGAAGTGCAGTTTCTCACCGGCCCGACCGGCTTGCTGACGGGCGTCTCTTTCGACAGCCTTGAGTGCCTCGTAGTTGCCGTGGATGTCGGAGAGTATTGCGTATATTGCCATAGACTCCTCCTGAGCTCACTGGGTAATTCTCGCCGGCGAGCGGTGCGGTGCAAACTATAACATCATTGTTCCGGCGTAGGTGTGATCAACTCCGGTGGAAATTGGCCGACGAACAGCGGTTCGATGTGGGAGGCTTTGATCCATCCCAACGGCTTGGTCTTGAAGCAGTAGTCTTGGGCCACCAGGTAGCGGTCGTCGTACTTGGCACAGAGATGCCAGACCGAGTCCTTGGCGGCGCGGGATACTTCCTCGCTCCCCGTCGCCGTGGTGAAGACGATGACGTAACTGTAACGTACCCGCCCCAGTAGCGGCACCGGTGTGGGGGTGGGGGTCGGAGTGTAGGTCGGCGTGGGGGTTGGCGTGTTGGTGGGCGTGGGCGTGAAGGTAGGCGTCGGTGTGGGAGTGGGAGTGTTCGTCGGTGTTGGGGTGTTCGTCGGGGTGGCCGTCGGTGTCGGCGAAGGGGTGCATAGAACCCCGCCTACTCCCGGGGCGTTACAGACTCCCAGCGGCCAGGCGATGAACCGGTTTACCTGGGCGAGGACGAGCAGGAGCACGATCCCGCCGGCGATGCCGGTCAGTATCAGACGGATCTTTCTCCTCTGCTGTGCGGCGTCCAGTTGCCGTTTGACGGCGTTCAAGCGCACGGTGGCCTCTTTGTTGTCGGGGTCGAAGTTTTGGAGGGCTTGGTAATAATCCTGGGCCTCTTTCAGTTTGCCCTTCCTCTCTGCCTGTTGACCGGCCTCGTACAGGGCCTTGATGTACCCGTCGCGGGCCTCGATCTCATTGGGGGCTATCTTCAGGGCTTTGTCGAAGAAGGTCTGCGCTGAAAGATAGTCGTCGTTGTTCAGAGCGGATAGGCCGCTGGCAAGATTCTCGTAATACAGGGCCTCGCTCCGAAGTTCCTCGTTCCCCATCTCCCCTTGAGCAATCCGCCCGGCTTCCTTGAACTGCTGGGCGGCTGTGGCGAAATCTTTCTCCCGCCTTGCCCGGTGACCGGCGGCCATCCGTTCGCGGTAGTTGGCCAGGAGGAAGCCCTCCTTTGCGCTCTCGTTGTCTGGATCCAGGGCACGGACTTCCTCGAAAAATTGACGTGCGTCCTCGAATTGGTTGTTGTCCAGAGCCTTCCTCCCCAGTTCCAGGGCACGTTGTATAAGTCGGGCTCTTTGTGTGCTCATTTTATCCCTCCTCGTCGTAGTCGTATGAGTAAAGTTCTATATCCTCGCTGGGCCAGTCAATGGGCTGCCAATCCTCTTCCTCCTCCTCTGGCTTCGGGGCGACCTCCTCTTCCAATGGAGTCGTCTCCTCAGTGGAGGGAGGAGATTCCTCTCCCCACTCTGGGGTTGAGGGTTGCCAGGGTTCTGGGGGTGTTTCCTCCACCAGTCGTCGGGTCTCGCCAGCCCATTCTGGTGACGGCGTTTCCGGCGGGGTTTCCTCCTCCCACTCTGACGCCGGAGTTTCCCATGACGGTGTTTCCTCCTCTTCCTCGGCCAGGCGGCGGGTCTCTCCGGCCCACTCCGTCTCCATGGCTTCTTGGGGCGATACTGTTGGTGAAATGGGAGGCTGAGGCGGCTCCGGTTCGACCGGAGGCTGGCTCGGCTGCACCGGCGGGATAGTTTCCTCTGGGCGGGCAGGTGGCTGAGTGAACTGGACGTCGCTGGTAGCCGTATCGGCCCGGAAACTAGGCGGTGGAGGGGTGGGGGTGTGATACCGACGCAGCAAATCCTTTCTCTCTCGGTCAATCTGCTCCACCAGGTCCAGAGCCTGCATGACTTTGCCCCTGTCGTAGAGCCTTTTGTACTCGTTACAGAGGCTCGTCAAACGTTTCCCGACTTCCGCCATCTGACTCACATCCCAGGCTGCCTGCCGGTGCCTTTCGGCCAGATCCGGCCAAAGCGTCGGCAACTGTTCGTCGGGACGGAGACGGATGGTCTCCCAGGCTTGGCGCAGTTCTTGTTCGATGGGAGGATATACTGTCTCAGGATACTCTTCCTGATTGGGATCCCGCTCCGCTATCTGGATTGCCTGCTCGAGATTGTGGATATAACTCAGCCAGACACGGGCCAGGCGGAAATCCGGTATTTCCCGCGTTATGTTGTTGAAGGCCTCCTGCGCCTTGTTGAGGTCCCGTTTCTGCAAAGCGGCCCAGCCCCTTTCCATCTCCTGTTTCAGGTAGGACACCTTGCTCTCCGCCCAGTTTATCTGATTTAGTAACTCGGTGAGTCCCTTGTCGTCGGGGATATTCTCCAATTCCTGCTCCACCAGAGCGCGTGCCTTTTGCGGTGCCCAGATGCTCAGCAGTTGCCCGACTCTCTCCCTGACCGCAGCGATATGCCGCTCGCGCTCTTGAATGATCTGGGAGCGCAAAGCATTCAAGTTATCGTCAGGCCCCAGTTTCAGCCCCAAGTCGCAGAGTGCCTGGGCGTCTTTGAACCGTCCCGCCAGAAGTTGGGCTTTGGCGCTAGCCTGGATGAGGGCCTGGATGTCGGCGGTGGTTC
Organism: Campylobacteraceae bacterium; assembly: GCA_026994745.1. Classification (GTDB taxonomy): domain Bacteria; phylum Campylobacterota; class Campylobacteria; order Campylobacterales; family Sulfurovaceae; genus Nitratifractor. Next base: position 2,768 of record JALWPZ010000273.1, read on the forward strand.
TCGCGATGCGACCGTATCCTCTGGCGGTCCTGGCTGCTTCCTGAACTATCTCGATGGCCGTCTCCCATTTTTCCGATTTTGTAGCCCGCCGGGCCGCTTCCAACAGTTGATCGGCCTGCGACTTGCGCTCCTTCATGTCCGTCAATTCGCGTTCGAGGTCGTCTATCCGCCGGTCGCCTTCCGGCTGGGCGATGGTGGTGGCCCTCTTCAGTAACTGCTCGGCCTCCTCTGGACGGTAAGCGCGGATGGCCTGGGCGGCTTTGTCGAGGGTTTCGTCGAGGGCGTCACGCCGTTCTGTGGCCAGTTCTTCGGGTAGCCGGGCCGCTTGTGGATCGTCGGGGGTCAGACGCGGCAGTAACCGGGCCAGTTTCAGGGCGTCGGCGTACCGCAGTTCCGCTTTCGCCGAGGCTAGATCTTTCTCCATTCGTTCTCTGAGTTGCTGCCTGTAAGGCTGAACGTCTATCTCCCCGATCTGCTGTGCCGCGTTTACAACCGCCTCCACGGCTTCCTCATACTCCTCATACCGCGGTGCAAGGGATTGCGATACTTTTCCGACTTTTGACTTCAGGTCCTCCAATATCTCTTTCCGTTGTTTCTCTTTCTTCCGGCGTTGGTCTCTTTCCTCTAGAGCGGCGCCCAGGTCTGAGCGCAACTTTTGGACGCGGACGAACTCGTCTAGGTAGGAGCCTTTGATGGCCTGAAGGGCTTTCTGCGCTCTATCTAGGTCTTTCTTCTCCCAGGCCAGCAATGCCTGGGCCAGGGATTCCAGGCGGCGGATGGCCTCTTCATCGGAGTCTTTGGGCAGTCGAGCGCGGGCCTGGCGCAATATCCTCAGTGCCTCCTGTGGGTCCCCGGCGTCCTGTTTGAGAATCTCCTCCGCCTGTGCCGCTTTCTCCAAACTGGCGATTAGATCTCGCATCCTGGCGACTGTGGTGCTGAACGCCGGGGTCAGCCAGTCTTTCTCCTCCGCCTCGTCCAACAGTGCCGCCGCCGCCGTGATCTGAGGAGGCTCCTCCGATAACAAATCTTTGACGCGAAGCACATGCTTTTCCATCAGCCGTTGACGGCAGCGTTCCAGATCATTTTCCAGCAGTGTGGCGAGGCTGGGTTCCAACTGGATGGCCCGCTTGTAGCCTTCCAGAGCGGACTCCCAGGCAACACCATCCTGATCGCGTTCTGCCTGACGCAGAATCCGCACCAATTCCCGTTGTCTGTCGTACTTCTCACTGAGGAGCGGCGATACTTTGTCGAGACTGAGCTCGACCTCGGCCTCCCGGAACCGGCGATTGCGGATATCCCGGCGGCTTTCCTGGATGGCGTTCCTTGTTTCGTCGAAGACTTTCAACGCTTCCTCAACTTGGCTCTGAAGCCTGTGGGCCTCGGGGTCGCTCTCGTACCCTTCTATCTCCAGTACCCGCCGGGCCAGGTTTCGTGCCCGGACTAGGTCATCGCGACTGACCGCCTCCTTCCAAATCTCCTCCGCTTTCCGCAGCAACTCACTCCGCTCTTCCTCCTTGCGTTTCCGTTCCTGTGCGCCTTTCTGGCCCTCTATTTTCGCGCCTAGTGCCATCGCTTCGAATGCGACCGCCCCCAGGTCCAATTCCTGGGCCTCTTTTTCGACTTCCTCTATTATCTTGAGAGCGGCTTCCCACTCCCCGCGCTCGGCCTGCGCCCCGACATCCTCGAGCCGAAGGCGCAGCCTCCTCTCCAAGATGTCTTTCCGCAAGCCGGCGAGTTCCTGTTGCAGATGCTGCGGCGGAGGCGGCTCCAGGGCCGAGGCCCGATTGATCTCCGCCAGGAGTTCGTCCAACTCTCCGGCCTTCGGTTTTGCCTCCTGGCGCAGACGGCGTCTGACGTTGTCCAGCGACCTCTCGACCAGGCGGCTGATAATCTCCCGCTGCCGGTTCTCCAGCGCGAGCCGGAAGTCGGGCGAGGCGACCCGGTCCAGGGCCTGTTTGCAGCGGCTGAGGGCCTCCTCGTATTTGCCATCCCGGAAAGCATCCTGAATTGGGTAGAGCGTTTTGTTCTCCCACTTCTTCTCCAATTCATCCACCAAGTCCTGCACTTCCTGAACGCGCTCGCGGCTGGCCCCCAAGCCGGCCGCTTCTTGGAGGGCCTGGCGGGCCCGTTGGAACTCGTTGTTGCGGGCCGCCGTCTCCGCCCTGGTCAGGGCCTGATGGGCCTGCCGCCCTTTCTCCAATTGATTATTCAAGGCCACGGCGTCCGGGTAGCCCGGCAACACGTTGGAGAGAATCGCTTCCACTTTAGCCCTGGCCCCTTCGTAATCTCCGCCATCCCTCAAGGTGAGGGCCTCCTTTAACATCTTATTGGCCTGGATGTGCCGCTGGATTTTATCATGAAGGGCGCGGACCTCGTCGTGTTCTGGGGCCAGTTCCAGGGCTGAACTCGCTTCCTTTTGGGCGGTGTCGAGGTCGCCGCCGGCCAGGGCCAGTTCGGCTTTATTGATGTGGGCGTGAATACGAGCCAACCTCTCTTTATCCTGGCGCTCCTTCTCTTGGTGTTTGGCAATGATGTTCTTCAGTGTTTTGATACGCCGTGTGATCTTCCCGACGGTGTGGTCTCTCCGTGCTTTCTTGTCGCCGATTTCCTGAAGCAACGCCTCGGCATCTTCCAGCATCGCCAACGTACCTTTGGCGTCTTTCTCTTTCTCCCACCATTGCTCGGCCTCGAGCAGTACATCTCCGGCCTGAGCGACAGGCAACAAATGGCCAATCTCCTCCGCCGGTATGCCATTGTCCAGGGCGTCCACCAGGCTTTGGAAGGCCTGAGAGTACTTCCCTGCACGCAACAGAGCCCGTCCTTCTTTCAGCAAGTCCTGGCGCTTCCGTTGTTCCTCGATGATTCGCTCGATCTCATCCCGACGGGCTTTCAGCATAGCCCGCCGGTCCGGCGCGGTGGTCAGACGGATTGCCTCATCTAGGAATTGGAGACCTTCTTCGTATTTGCCTGCTCTGATACTGCTTTCGGCCTGCTTTTCCAACTTGCTCCTGTTGCTGAGTTCCTTGATGCGCTTCTGCACTTTATCCAACGCGCTGCGATACGCCTCTCGTTCCTCCGGCGGCAACTTTTGGAGGTCAACCTGCTCCGGCAGTTTAAGGAGTTCGTCCCGAAGCCGTTCGACTTCGTCAAGATCGGTCCTTATTATCAGATCGGCCTCTGCCTGGGAGATGGCCTGGTGGACGACCTCGGTGGCGCGTTCCAGCCGGGCGTTCTTGATCTCTCCCCGCAGCCTGTTGGCCCATTCCGCCAACTGGGGGAGTTCTCCCAGGTTTCCTAGTTTATGTAACTCCTGTTCCGCTTCCTCCAGTTGCCCGTTCACGAAGTAGTCCTGGGCGCGTTCCAGGTGGGGGCGGTTGTTCTTGTAAACCTCCTGCAGCCGCTCCACTTTGCCCAGCAACTCCGCTTCCTGCGTGCGGAGGGTCTCGATCTGCGGGAACTCCAGCACATCCGGGATCTCCTCCTTGACACGCCGGTAGAATTCCTCGCGGATGCTCGTCAGGTTGTCGGCGGCCGTCTCCACCTCCCCCTGTTCCAGGGCCTCCTGAGCGCGTTCCAGACGTTTGCCGATGGAGCGTTCTAGCCGGTTGATGATTTTTGCCTGTAAGTCGGCCAACTGTTCCCTCGCTTTTGTGTCCGTCGGTTTCGACTTCAGGTATGCCTCCGCCGCCTTGTAGGCCTCGACCAGATTCCCCAGTTGCGTCTCCGAGGCCACCACCCCGCGCAGGGCGACATCGCGGGCGATCTGCATCCACTGCTCCACCAGGCGGGCAGTTCTGGTGGACAGCCAATCCTGCCCCAACTGGCCCAGGGCCGCGCTCTTCTGCCGCGCCTCTTGCCAGATCGCGTCGTCGCCGAACGCCAGCCCTTGCTCCAGCCGCTCCATGTGGAGCAGGTCACTCAATATCCCCCTAATCTCGTCGCTCAAGCCGTTCTCCGGATTCAGCAGCAGTTCCAATCCTTTGCGCAGGGCATCGCGGGCCTCGATCGGGCTGCCGGTACTCTGTTTGCTGATGAAGTCGTTCTCGATCGAACGCAGTTGCTCCTCCAACTTCATCCGGCGGCGCAACGCGGCGTACAGTCCTCCAACTTCCGGGTGGTCCGGAGCCAGTTCGCGGGCTCGTCTCAGCAGGTCGAGGGCCTCCGTCAGTTCGCCGGCCCCTTGAGCCTCGTCGGCCTGGCGTATCAGCCGCTCTACTTCCGCCTTGGCCTTCTCCTCCAGGTCTTCCATCAGGGTTTGCAGGGTCTGATCCTCCGGCCACTTGGCGCGGGCCTCACGGATAATCAGCAGCCCGTCGGCGGGCGGCTTGCTGTAGGCCTCTCTGACGGCCTGAGCCCGCCGCTGCAAGTCCTCCGCCTCCTCCCGCAACCCGCGCAACGAGTCCGGCAGGATGCCGCCGGCTTGCAACACGTCCTCTTCGATTTCCCCGATGAGCGAGAGAGCCTGCTCCACCGTCTCCACCGGGCGGGAGAACTCGCGGCTCTCCGCGACCGTTTCGTAGGCCTGGCGGGCTTCCTGCAACGTCGCCCGGACCTTGGGCTCGGTGTCCTTCAGTCCCTGGACAAGCCCCTGCCATTCATCCAATATCCGGTGGGCGTCGGGCGGAGCCGATTCCCCCAGGCTTTCGAGTCCTTTTTTCAACGCCGCCACCGCCTCTCGCCAGCGGCCGGCCTGCTGATGTTCCCGTGCCAGGTCGCGCTGGCTTTCGTACATCGCCCAGCGTTTGCGGTGAGCGGCCAGTTCGTCCAGGAGGTTCTGTAGTTCGCGGTGCAGGTCTTCGTAGGGACGGGCGCGGCGGTCCAATTTTTTCAGGCGTCTTTCCAGGGCATCGAAATTGGATGATTTGGTCTCCAATTGCCGGAGCAAGCCCTTCAACTCCTCGCGCACTTTTTCTAACTCGCTGACGATGACCGGGGCGTCGTCCATCCGGCGCAACTCCAATTTGGCCTCCGGGCTCCCGGTGAGTTTCACGGCCCGGTTGAAGTAGTCCGCCGCCTCCTTGTCCCGGCCGCGCTCGCGGGCGGCCCGTCCGGCTCGCAGCAAGGCCCGTTCCAGCGACTCCCGCGCCTCCGGCCCGTCGGGCCACCGGTCGTAGGCCATTTGATAGGCTTTCACGGCGTCGGCCGGATTTTCCGCCCGCCGTCCCTGTTCCATCTCTTTCTTGAACTCCTCTATCTCATCCTCGGCGTGGTTGAGTCCCTCTTTGGCCTGGTTTCGGTGCTCCTCCAACAGCGCGTTGAGGACCTGCCGGAACTGCTTGGCGGCCTCGGCCAGTTTGCGGTTTTCCAGGAGTCTCTTCCCGTCCCGGAGTTGTCGTTCTTCTTCCTGGATGCGGTCGAGTTCCCGCTGCAACGTCTCCCGCATGTGCTCCACCATGGCCCCGACGGTGACGTACTCCCGCCCCTCCTGTCGGGCCTGTTCCAGCCTCCTGATGGCCGAGTCCAACGCCGTCAATGCGGCCTGTCGGTCCCCTTTCTTCCAGGCCTGCTTGGCCTGCTCCTCATCGGTGGCGATACGGATGAGGTCGAAGGCCTCGTCCCGCAGCCGCCGGGCGTCGCGGTGGTTCTCGTACAGTTCCAGGGTTTTCTCGAAGGCCTGTCGGGCCTCTTCGAAATGTCTGCGGGCGGTCCTGAAGTCACCCTGTTCGTTGGCCTGACGTCCGTCGTCCAGTTCGTGACGCCCGTAGTCCATCGTGACCCGCAGCCACAGGTCGTGCCAGATGGGGCTGTCGGGAAAGTCCTCCCGTAGAGCGTCCAGTTCGGCGAAGGCATCTCCCCAGCGGCCCTCACGGTAGAGTTTCTGGACGTTATCGCGGCGCGGTTGGGTGATCGCCAGCATATTCTGGGCCTGGTCGGCCAATTTCCGCGCTGTCTCGTAATGGCTGGAGTCCGGGGGGATGTTCTTCACCAGCCTGAGGCATTCCTCAGGGTTTTGTTCCGCGAGGGACTGCCAGGCCCGTTGAACCAGTTCCGCGTCCCCCATCTGTTTCTCCGCGCTGCGGTGAGCATCCAGCAGCCGGGCCCGCATATCATCATAGTGCTTGCCGGCGGGTATTTCCGCCAGCAGGCTGCTCAGTCGTTGGAGGGCGGCGGCCGGGTTATCGGTGTCCAGGTCACGCTTGGCTTGACGCAGAGTGTCCCAGACGCGCTCCTTCCACGCCAGCAGGTCGCGGGTCTGGTTGCGTTTCTGCTCCAACTGGCGGTGGTATTTCAGAATCCCGTTCTGCCCCCCTAAGTTGAGGGCGTCGGTGTAGGCGTCGAACGCTTCCTTGAACTTGCCCGCCTCCAGGAGTTCGTCCCCTTCCTGGATCTTCTCCTGGATTTGGGCGTCTATCTCTCGCAGTCGCCTGATCTTGTTCAGCCCCTGTGATGCTTGGGGGTGCTCTGGAATCCGATTATACAGCCTCTCGGCATCGTCCCAACGACCCTCTGAGAGGGCCCGTTCGGCTTGAGAAAGAGTCCGGGCGGAGTTGTTGTCGCTCATAGTTTCTCTTGACCTCCTTGATGGATGATGGCTGCTGCTCTCTCCTGTCGTTTTGTTACCCGCTCGCGTCCTGACTATTCACCGTGGACGTCGTCAATGTACGCATAAGTGTTGAAATAACCCTGGTCGTTGTAGTAAGGCGGGGCGTACTCCCGTCCCCACACGGCCATATAGAGCGTCACCGTCTGGCCGGCGAAGTGGCGCATATCCAGCGTGACGGTGCGCCAGCCGGAGTCCCACCACTCCCCGCCGGTTCCTGAATGACCGCCGCAGAACAGAAGGCCCGCTCGCGACGGGGTGAAGATTTTGCCGTTGGGGTTCAGGCCCTCATCCCGGCATCCGGCCGCGTCCCGTTCCCCGTCGCTGACTTCCGCCGGGCTCTCGTTTAGCGAGACCTCGAAGGTGTCATAATATTTTCCGGTGTTGCTGCTGTAAGCGACATCCCACGAAAGCACCCGGTACCAGAAAGTGATCTTGGTGCTTCCGTCGGGGATGACGAACCGGCGGGAGACGACAGCGTATCCTACGGGGATATGCCCATCCTGGGACCCAGGGGAGCCCAACTGCCACTGGTGCCCTCGGCCGGTATCGAAGACCGCCGATGACAGCCCGGAGCCGTGGCCGTTGAAGCCGCCTTGCCCGCCGTTCCAGTAGCCGGCGCCGTCCTCGAAGTCCCCGTTCAGGGTCAGGTAGACCGAGTCGGAAGCAATCGGCGACACGCCGCCCCGGGCC
>JALWPZ010000275.1 GCA_026994745.1 Campylobacteraceae bacterium
GAATCTGTATTTGGAGAAATCCTCGCCGCGTACACCGCGATTGAGCAGATAGATGGTCTTTTTGAACCAGTTTTTGCCTTTGGCATCGGTACAGGCTTTGGACCAACGATCGAAATCGAAGGTCGCCCTGGTCATATGGCGTCTCGCTTTTTTGAAGATTTCGATCTCTTTGGCGTCGGCATCCGGCAACTCGTCACCGTCGTGATCCCCTTTGGCGATATTGGCCGCCATCTTGAGGTACCAGTCTTCGATCCGCTTGAAGGGGATATTGTCACCGAAACCGTTCTCACCGTACCCGGGCAGTTTAAGTTGCTCGGCAATCGCGAGGAGCATCGATTCGAATCCGACGTGCTGCTCCTCCCCGAAGACCTTCGCGATCTCGGTGAGGGGTTCGATCGTCGGTTGCCGAACCTTGGACATCTTGGTGACGGCCGCCGGCGTCACATGGGGGGTCCCCCAGCGCTCCCAGATCGCCAGGTCCGGGAAGATGTAATCGGCGTACATCGTCGTCTCTCCGATCGCCACATCGTTGGCGATGAAGAGAGGAGTCTTCTTCAGATCCAGAATCGTCTGCAGAGACATGTTCCCCGCAGGATTTGACAGAATGGGTGTTCCCATAATGGTCATCAGAATCTTGATCCCGTAGGGGTAGGCATCGTCCATGGATGGGATCGCCTCCTGATAGACATTGCTGGTATGCGGGAACCAGGGCCGTTTGGCGGGGTAACCGTTTTTCTGAAAATAGGTACTGTGCTCGTAGTAGGAACCTTCCCGGGTGATCTTGTGCCCGAAGGCTTTCGTCTTCCCGGGGAAATCGTCCTTTTTCAGATCGAAGGGGCCGCCGTGGCTTCCGTCTTCGTGATAGTGCCCTCCTCCGGCGATGAGACCGCCGTTGTAATCGATGTTCCCGATCAGCATGTTGAGGTAGATCACGGCCATTCCATTGTAGTAGCCGTTGGTATGCTGTACGGGACCGCGATACATCTCCACCGCCGCCTGTCGGCCGTATTTGGTGTATTCCCGGGTCAGATCGACGATCTCTTTGGTATCCAGGCCGGCCTCTTTGGCCCATTCGTCCATCGACTTGCTCAGCGCGTACTCTTTGACCATCTGAAGTTCGGATTTGACCTGGATGCCGTTGAGTTCCCCGGCATAGAAGAGTTCCCCGACCACGGCGTTCAATTTGTCGTTGGGATCGACGGCGACGGGTTTGCCGCCGCTGATGACGACGAACTGATCCTCCGTACCGATCCCCAGATCGCTCGCCCGCAGTTTCTTTCCGGGCCCCTCTTTGTCGAATTTGATCAGGTGGGTCGCACTGGTCCAGCTCGATTCGTTTACCTTGATGGCAGCGGCTTTGTTGGCATTGACCAGGAAACCTTTGTTGATCCGATCGTTCTCGAACATCCATCGGATCATTCCGTAGGCAAGCGCCGCATCACCGCCCGGTCGGACGGGGACCCATTTCCAGGCCTTGGCTGCGCTTTTGGAAAAGCGGGGGTCGACGACGACGATCTTGCACCCGTTCTCCGTGGCGGCGTTGGTAGCCAGATTGGCCATGATCGGAGGGCCGAAGTTGGCTTCGACGAAACCCGTTCCGAAATAGATGACGAAGCGCGCGTTACGAAAATCTGGTTTCAGGTGCTCCGCCGCCGGCTTCCATTTCCCTTTTCCGAGATACTGGCTCGTGATCTTCTTGTAGGCGATGTGGTGGGACTGCTCACAGACCGTGGTATGCTCCATGAAGTTGATACTTCCATATGCTGTTTTCTGCCACCGTTTCGCGAACTCTTTCCGTCCGTGCTCCATCCGGCCGGCGAGCATCAGGAACTGATTGTTCTTCGGGCCCAGGTCCGGCTGGTCCGGATCGATGAGCACGTCGAGATGATCCGCATATTTGGCTTTGAACTCCTCCAGGCTCATCTTGCCTTTTCCGACATTCATCGCATCCGCGGCCATCGCTTTCGCGACTTTCGGGTCGGTCAGGGCTCGGAGATGCCGGAACCCTTCGACCATACGGTTCTCTTCCCCCGGAACATCGGCGAAGAGTTTGCCCCCTTCCACGATCTCCTTGATGGCCTGATCGAAGGGGACGACCTTCCACTTGTTCTCCCCACGTTTCCCCGCCCGCTTGAGGACTTTGACGACCCGATAGGGATCGTACATGGTTTGGATACCCGCCTGCCCTTTGGGGCAGATCCCGGCATCGATCTTGGCACCCACCTGCAGATCGGTGGAGGTGGGAATCGGGGTATTGAGGTTTTGGACGGAATAGGGATTTCCGTCGATCTTGACCGCGACACCGTCCTGGATCTTCACCTTGATCGGGCAGTCGGTGTGGCACTGGAGGCAGACCGAATAGATCACATTCTCCGGATCGTTGAGCGGATAATCGATCTTGTCTCTGCCGAATCCCTTGCTGTTGATCGTTTCTACAGCGCCCAGACAGGCCGCCGTGCCTCCCAGCAGAGCGGAAGTCGAAAGAAAGGCTCTTC